>DATDBL010000101.1:0-4149 GCA_036524855.1 Aldersonia sp.
CTGCCCGACTGCGAACATCGGACATGGCGGAGGCGAGAGGATTTGAACCTCCGGTCCCCGTGAAGGGACAACTCATTAGCAGTGAGTCCCATTCGGCCGCTCTGGCACGCCTCCCGAGCCTTCTTAGCGAGGGCACCGGTCCTTTCGAACCGCCGGATCGAAAGGTTACACACGCCCTCACCCGGAAGCAAAACCGCCCCCGACAGGCCCGGCTCAGCGCAGATTCGCGTCGAACCAGTCGAAGATCCGGGTCTGCGCGTCCACCAACGCGTCGCCCGCGGAGTAGTCGTCGGCGGCCGCCGCGGGCCTGTCCGCGCGGTGCTCCAACCCCGCATAGCTCACGACGTTCGTCGCGACCGGCGCCTGCGCGACCGCGTCGCGTAACCGCTCGACGTGCTCGGCCGGCGTCTCCGGGTCGTCGGCGCCGTAGAGCCCGAGCCACGGCGCCTGCAGCGACGCCGCGACCTCGATCAGCGCGCTGGCGTTCGCGTCCAGCGGTTCGACGATGCCGCGGGCCGCGACGCTCACCGCCGCACCGATCGGGCGGTTCGTCGCGACGAGGAACGCGGCGGTCCCGGCGTCGTCGAAGCCCAGCGCCCCGATGCAGTCGGCGAACACCCCGCGGGTGGTGAGCCAGTCGAAGCAGGCGTCGAAGTCGGCGAACAGGTCGTCGCCGAAAACCTCGTCGACCGCCGAACCCCGATGGAAGAGGTTCGGCGCGACCGCGATCCAGCCCTCCCCGGCCAGCGATTTCAGCAGGTCGAGCAGTGCATTAGTGAACTCGCGCGATTCGTGCAGCACCACGATCCCGCCCCGCGCGTGCCCCTCCGGCTCGACCGCAGTCACGGGCACGAGGTCGACGGTCACCGCACCGCCACCGTCCTCGCCGTCGATCCGCAGCGGCGCGTTGTCCTTGAAGATTCCCGGCATGGGACCAGGGTAGGTGCGATTCGGGACCCGTGGGCCGGATTGTTTCGAGCCGCCGGGCCACCCGCATACTGGATCGGTGACAGCGCGTATCCGGCCCGATCTCGACGCGATTCCGTCCTACGTTCCCGGCCGCAGTTCCCCCGGTGCGATCAAGCTCGCGAGCAACGAGACGACGCATGGACCGTTGCCCGGCGTAGCCGACGCGATCGCAGGCGCGGTGGCCTCCGCGAACCGCTACCCCGACAACCGCAGCGCCGATCTCGTCGCGGCCCTGGCCGAACACGTCGACGTCCCCGTCGACCACATCGCCATCGGCTGCGGCAGTGTCGCGTTGTGCCAGGATGTGGTGGCGATCACCTGCCTGCCCGGCGACGAGGTCGTGTACGCATGGCGCTCGTTCGAGGCCTACCCGGTGGTGACGCAGGTGTCCGCCGCGACCGCCATCACCGTGCCGCTCACCGCCGACCACGCCCACGACCTCGACGCCATGGCCGCCGCGGTCACCGAGCGCACCCGGCTGATCTTCGTGTGCAACCCGAACAACCCGACCGGCACCGCGCACGGGCGCGCCGACCTGATCGCCTTCCTCGACAAAGTCCGCGACGACGTCCTCGTGGTGCTCGACGAGGCCTACATCGAGTACCTGCGCTGGCCCGAGGAAGACTTCCCGGACGGCGTCGAGATCGGCCGCGACCGCCCCAACGTCCTCGTGCTGCGCACCTTCTCCAAGGCGTACGGCCTGGCGGGCCTGCGCGTGGGCTACGCCGTCGGCGATCCGAAGATCATCAGCGCACTGGCCAAGGTGCACGTCCCATTCAGCGTCAACGTCGCAGGTCAGGCCGCCGCCGTCGCGTCGCTGCACGCCCGCAGCGAACTGCTGCACCGCACCCACGCGGTCGTCGACGAGCGCGAACGGGTGCGCACCGCCCTCCTCGACGCCGGCTACGAGGTCCCGCCCTCGGGGGCGAATTTCGTCTGGCTGCCCCTCGGCGACAAGGCCACCGAATTCGGCACCCGCTCCGCCGAGGCGGGTGTTCTGGTGCGTCCGTTCGCCACCGACGGGGTCCGCGTGACGATCGGCGATCCGCACGAAAATGATCGCTTCCTGGCCTTCGCTACCAGGGCGGACGTCCAGTCTGCTTTTAGCGAAGAAAACAGACCGACGGTAGTGTCCGCGGAGACCGGACCGTAACCGCGGGGTAGCGGCGACCGTAACCCCGCGGCGGCAGACTCCGTCTCGCCACACCGTAGGGGGTGACCATGCTCCGACGCCGCGCCAGCGCGTTCGCGATCGGCGCATGCCTGCTCGCCGCCACCCCGGCTACCCACACAGCCCACGCCGAGACCACCGAACCGCTCGACGTCCGCCTGCTCGGCTTCAACGACCTGCGTGGCGCCCTTACCCCACCCGCAGGCGCGGACGGCGAGATGGTGAACACCGACGGATCCACCGTGCAGGCCGGCGGCGCCGCCTACCTCGCCGCGTACGTCGCACAGTTGCGCAGCCAGGCGCCGCACTCGCTGCTCTACTCCGTCGGCGACAACTGGGGGTCGAGCGCGCTCGAATCCGCGCTGTTCCACGACGAACCGACCGTCGACGTCCTCAACGCCATGGGCGTCGCCGCCTCCGCGGTCGGGAACATGGAACTCGGCTCCGGCGTCAGCGAGCTGCTGCGCCTGCAGCACGGCGGTTGCCACCCCGTCGACGGCTGCCGCTTCGACCGCGACTTCGGCGGCGCGTCGTTCCCGTTCCTCGCCGCCAACCTCAACCGGGCCGGCGCCCCGGTCACGATGCCGTTCGCGATCGACAACGTCGGCACCACCCCCGTCGGCGTCATCGGGGTCCTGCCCAGTGACGCGCCCCGATTCGTCGACCAGAACGCCGTCGGCGACCTCGAGTTCGGCGACGAACTCGCCGCCATCGACCACACCGCCGACGTCCTGGACTTCTTCGGCGTCAAGGCCATCACCGTGCTGCTGCACAAGGGCGACGACTCCTCGCCCGCCGCGATCGGCCCCGACTCCTGCGACCTCGTCTCCAGCACCGCCCGCCAGATCGCCGAGCAGGCGAGCCCGAAGGTCGACGTCGTCTTCACCGCCGCCGGCGGGCATCAGTACAACTGCACCGTCCGCGACCCCGCCGGCAACCCCCGCGTCTTCATGCAGGGCGCGTCCGCGGGCCGCGCGGTCTCCGTCGTCGACCTCGCCGTCGACCCGGCCACCGGCGAGGTCCTGCGAGACCGCATCAGCTCCTTCAACCAGATCGTCAGCCGCGACATCGCCCCCGACCCGCAGGTGGAGGAGATCGTCGGCAAGGCGGTGTCGAAGGTCGCGGCCGTCGCGAACCGCGACGTGGGGACCGTCTCCGCCGACATCCCCCGCGCGCCCGCACCGAGCGGCGAATCCGCGTTGGGCAACCTCATCGCCGACGCCCAACTCGCCACCGCGGCTCCGGCCGGCGCGCAACTGGCGTTCACCAACGCGGGCGGCATCCGCGCCGACCTGTCCGGCACCTGCGTGCGCTACGGCGAGGCGTACGCGGTGCAGCCGTTCGGCAACCCGATCCGGGTCGTGCCGCTCTCCGGCGTCCAGCTCTACCAGCTGCTCGACCAGCAATTCCAGCCCCGCCCCGACGGCACGGTCTGGCGCGAGACCCTCGCGCCGTCGGGCAACGTCGGCTACCGCGTCGACCGCTCGGGCGAACGTGACGTCATCTCCGACATGACCGTCGACGGCATTCCGGTCGACCCCGACGCGGTGTATCGGGTGGCGGTCAACGACTTCCTCGCCCACGGCGGCGACGGCTTCACGGTCCTGGACGGCGCGCAACCCGTCGCCGACGCCGGCAAGGACACCGACGCGCTAGCCCGCTACCTCACCATCCATTCGCCGGTCGCGCCGCCCGCGACCGACCGGATCACCGTCGTCAACTGAGCGCGCGGGCCAGGGTCGGCCACGCGCCGTGCAGGTAGTCCTGCCAGTACGGCCACGAGTGGGTGCCGTAGAGCTCGTAATCGAACACGCCGCTCGCGCCGACCGCCGCGAGCCGGGCCTGGAAGTCTCGGGTGCAGGTCAAAGCCGCCCACTCGAGCGCGGCGCCGGAGGTCGCGGACTCCCACACCTCCTGGTCGAACGGCCGTAACAGCTCGTGCGGACCCGGGATGCCGTTGCCGACGGCGAGGTAGACGGCCTTGCCGCGCAGTTGTGCGGCGTTGGTCA
>DATDBL010000102.1:0-22025 GCA_036524855.1 Aldersonia sp.
CACCACCCACAACGGCACCGGTCTGCACACCATCCACCTCACCACCCCCGCCGGGATCACCTACCTGTCCACCGCCCCACCCGCCCCCGGCCACGACCGCCGCCTCAGCCTCGTCGAAACCCACCTCGCCGAGATGATCGATGCTGCCTGAGCGACCACCGGGTCGCCCAGGCGGGCGGCAGGGGCTCAGGCGCAGAGTTCCCCGATCAGGCTCACTACTGTGTCGTGCCGCGGGTCGATCCACACTGCCCGACCGTCGCGTAAATGCGGCAACAAGATTCGCTGATCCGCGATCGGCCACTGGATGAACGATTAGGAACCACCATGGATCGCGACACTGTGCGAATCGAGGAGTTCGAGGGGAAATCACCGCGACCTCGAGTGGTTGTTCCGCCTCGCCGAGGACTCCGACCAGATGCTCGACTCCTACATCGATCTGGGCCGGGTGTGGGTGGCGGTGGTCGACGAGGGTGAGATGGTCGGCCACATCCAGGCGGTGCCGTGCGACGGCTGGGACAGGTGGGAAATCCTGAACACCCGCGGTCGTCGAGGATCGACGCGGCACCGGACTCGGGCGCCGGCTGCTCGACTGGGCAGTCGCCGAGGCGCGGCAGGCGGCGCGCGCCTGGTCGAGTTGGCCACCGCGACCGCCGACGTCGGGGTGCTGCGCTTCTACCAACGGTGCGGATTCCGGATGAGCCGAGTGGTGCGCGACGTGTTCGGGCCGCACAACGGGTATCTCCGCGCGATCGAGGTCGACGGCATCGCGCTGCGTGACCAGGTCTGGTTCGAGCTCGACCTGGGCGGCGTCGACCCGCCAAGCGGCGGTCCGACGACTTCGCCAGTGCGGCTGCCCGGATCGGTGCGGTTCGCCCGGCCGACGCTACGCCTCGCAGAGTGCACCGCTTTCTACAGGGACGTGCTCGGATTGGCCGTGCTCTTCGAGTTTCGCGATCACGGCGGATACAGCGGGACCGTGTTCGCGCTGCCGGATCGCTTTGTGCAGCTGGAGCTGGTCGATCGCGCGGACGCGGCATCGATCCCGCGACCGGATCCCGAGAACGGGCTCGTGTTCTATCTCCGACCGGCCGACGCCGTTGCCGAGATGCGCACGCGCGTGCGGGCGCTCGGCGTGGACCAGGTGGTGCTGGAGAACCCGCGCTGCTCGGGGTTGCTTTGGGTGTACTTCGCAGGCGGCGGGGTCGGCGCGTTCGTCGGCGCGACCTGCGTCGGCGTGGCGGTGGCGCTGTGGCGGGCGGGGATCCACGGCTCGGATCCCAGCTGACTGGTCGATGCCACTTCACCTCTGACCAGTTAGCCGGACCTGCACGCGCACCGTTGACCTGTCTATTGCCAGTGCGCGTTACTGCGGGTTACAGTCGGCACGCCTACTGGGAGGGGTCGGGGATGACGCGCTGGGCTCGTGCATTGGTTGCGCTCGCTGTGGTGGGCGCGATTGTGGCCGTGAGCATTCCCGCGACGGCGGCCACGCCCGACGGCGGCGCCGACGCGGTCGCGTGGACCGCCGCGCAGGACGGCGCACCGAAATACCCAACTGTGCACATCGACTGGGACGTCCCGATCACGATGAGTGACGGTACCGTTCTGAAGGCCAACGTCTATCGGCCCGCGGACGCGGCGGGACGCCCGATCGACGAGCAGACGCCGACCGTCGTGAACTTGACGCCGTACACGAAGCTGGTGTCGATGGTCGCGGATTCGGCCCAGTCGGTGCCCGGACTGTCCGACGCCCTGTTCGGTTTCGCTCGCGACTTCGACCTGTCCGGAACGGGATTCAGTGGCATCACGGAACTGACCAAGGCCGTCGGCGGCGGCTTCCCGCGCAACTTCGCCGTCGACCGCAAGCTGATCGGTAGCGGCTACACCCAGGTCGTCGTCGACGTCCGCGGCACCGGCTTCTCGCAGGGCGTGTGGGAGGTGTTCCAGCACCGCGAGCAACTCGACACCGTGGAGGTGATCGACTGGGCCGCCGCGCAACCGTGGTCGACGGGCAACATCGGCATGAGCGGTGTGTCGTACTCGGGGATCAACCAACTCCAGGCCGCGCAGCAGCGTCCCGAGCATCTCGAGGCGATCTTCCCGGTCGTGCCCGGCAACGACCTGTTGCGCGACATCATCGCCCCCGGCGGCGGTTTCGGACTCGGCTTCCTCGTCCCGTGGCTGATGCTGGTGAACACGACGAAGTTCGTGCCCGACGTCAGCGCGCTCGCCTCCGGCAACTTCGACTGGAAGTGGGCCGCCGACCGCGCCAGCAGCCCGATGACGTTCCTGGACTATGTGTTCGCCGCCCTCGCGACGCAGACGATCGACCAGGTCCCGCCCAACCTCGCGGCCCTGCTCGACGACGGCAGTTCCATCCGGCAGGATTGGTTGGGCGACCCGTCGCGAATCGCGGTGCCCACCTTCGTCGTCGGTGGCTGGCACGACCTGTTCGCCAACGGCGAACCGCGTGTCTACAACGCCATCGGACTGCCACCCGGGCAGAAACAGCTGCTGATGGGCGACAACTACCACATCAACGTCGGCGGCGATTTCGGCAAGCCCGACTTCCCACCCCGCACCGACGTGCTCGCGCGCGCATGGTACGACAAGTGGCTCAAGGGGATCGACAACGGCATCGACGCCTACGGCCCGGTGACACTGTTCCAGCAGGGCGGCGGCTGGACGACGACGTCGTCGTACCCCCGCCCGGGTGTCGGCTACGAACGCCAGTACCTCTCGGCCGTCCCGAGTGGCACCACCACGACCAGCCGCTACGACGGCAGCCTCACACCGACCGTGCCCGCGGACACCCAGCGGCTGACGGTCGGACCGGGAATCACCAGTCTGTGCTCCAGCGATGGTGCCGTGATCAGCGCGGGAATGACGGCGATCGTGCCCGGCTGTGCCCGTGACGAGCGGCCGCACGAACTCGACGGCCTCACCTTCACCGGCGCACCGGTGGCCGAACCGACGCTGCTGTCCGGGCCGATCACGGTGCATCTCAACACCGTTCACGACGCCACCGACGGATACTGGACGGTGACCGTGAACGACGTGTACCCAGACGGTCGTTCGGAAGTGCTGAGCACGGGGCAGCTGACGTCGTCGCTGCGGGCGGTGGACCCGGCGCGCAGTGTCTACGCCCCCAACGGTGACCTGGTTGACCCGTTCAACACGCTCACGCTGGCCTCGCGACAGCCGGTGGTGCCAGGGGTGCCGACGCAACTCGACGTCGGCGCCGTGCCGACCGACGCGGTGCTGCAGCCCGGACATCGGCTGCGGGTCGACGTGTTCGCGTCGAACTTCCCCAAGGGCATGCTGCTGCGCCCGCTGCTCAACGAGAGCCGGCTCGCGGCGCAACACCTGCAACTCGATCCCAACGCGCCCAGCTACGTCGTGCTGCCGGTGGTGCGCTGATCGCGCCACGGCAAAGCGCTACTCAGGGGCACCCTCAGTAGTACAACGCCGACCGCCCTACGCGACTGAGGGGCACCCTCACGGTCGTTTTCGCTCGTGTGGGTGCCCCTCAGTCCACCGCTACCGCTACCGAGGGCGCCCCCGACGGCTGCCGGTGTCACCCTCGCACGAGCCCCACGTCCCACGAAGTCGATGTCGACGAATGGCCGCCGATACGCCGAGAACCGCGACCAAGCGGTGATGATCACGGCGCGAGAAGCCGATCAGATGTTACGAAAGTGATGACTGAGACTGAAGTTGTTCCTGTTACCTTATCTGAGTGTCGAAGGGACTCATCGCGCCGTTCGCCGCGCTCGCGATCGTCGCCGCCTGCGCGAGTCCTGCTGCGGCGCAGGGTTCGAGCGGGCCGGGTTCGAGCGGGTCGAGTTCCGGCAGCGCGGACTGCCCATCGGGTAGCTCGTCGGGCAGCAGTTCGCCCAACCCCAACCCGATCCCCTGGTACAACGGACAATCGGGGCGCCTCCCCGACCTGCGCGGCACCACCGAGGCCGTCTCGCACCTCACCGGGCCGTACCCGCCCAACGACACCGCCGGCCGCTACGCCATTCTTGGCACCGACCTCGGCATCATGTGGGACAACGGTGACGGCGAGGTGCTCACCGCCTTCGGCGACACGTTCGGGTTCGTGCTGAACCCGCTGTGCGGCTTCGTCGGGGACTGGCGCAGTAACGTCCTACTGCGCAGCAGCGACCGCAACCTCGCCAACGGCATGATCGTCGACTCCGCTCCCCTCGACAGACCCCGGCATGCAAAGGAACTGATCCCGAGCCAGAAGATCGACGGCATCGAGATCACCGTCATCCCGACCACCGGCATCGCCGTCGGCGACGTCCAGTACATCGACTTCATGTCGGTGCGGTCCTGGGGCGATCCCGGCGAGTGGTTCACCAACTTTGCGGGGCTGGCGTATTCGACCGACAACGGCGAGAACTGGACCACCGATCCGCTGATGACCCGCCCCGTCGTCGGCCCGTACGCCAACTTCCAGATGGGTTCCTATCTGCCGACCGCCGACTGGATGTACGAGTTCGGCACTCCGTCGGGACGCAACGGTCCGGCGCGGCTGGCCCGGTTCAAGCCCGACCAGATCCGTGAGCAACTGGCCTACGAATACTGGAACGGCACCGACTGGACGCCCGGCCTCGCCGGCGCCACCGCCGCCGCACCGGTGATCGACCAGCCGGTGGGCGAGTTGTCGGTGGCATGGAACGACTACCTCGCCGCCTACGTCGCGCTCTACACGGACGGGACGAACTCCATCGTCATGCGCACCGCGGCGCAGCCGTGGGGCCCGTGGGGGGCGCCGCGCACGCTGGTGTCCTCACGCGACGTGCCGACGCTGTACGGCGCCTACCTCCATCCGTGGTCAAGCGGCGCGGACCTGTATTTCGCCGCTTCGACGTGGTCGGACTACAACGTGATGCTCCTGCGGACGAGGCTGAGCTGAAAGGGGTCACACGTGGTCGCCGCGCGCCCGGCGCTCGGCGAACTCGGCCTCCTCGATCTGCTTGGCGGCGGCGAGATCGGGGGCGCCACCGCCGAGCCGGGCCGGCACCCACGGTTCGCCCGCGGGTGCCGGATACCCGGCCCGAGCCTGCTCCAGCAGCGCCGACATCGAGGCGCGCATCGCCGCAGTCAGCTCATCGACGGGCTCGTGCGGCGGAATCGGTTCGCCGACACGGATGTTGATCGGGAACTTGTGCCGACCCAGCCGGCGCGGCATGCCCTTCGTCCAGATCCGCTGCGCACCCCAGATCACCACCGGGATGATCGGAACCTCCGCGTCGATCGCCATTCGCGCGGCACCGGACTTGAAGTCCTTGAGTTCGAAGCTGCGGCTGATCGTCGCCTCCGGGTACACCACCACCAACTCGCCCGCGCGCAGCAGGTCGACCGCCTTCAGATACGACTCGTGCCCGGCGATGCGGTCGACGCCGATCGCCTTGCAGTGGCGCATCAGAAACCCGACGAACCAGTTCTGCTCCAGGCTCTTCTTCATCATGTAGCGCACATACCGCTTCGACCGCCGGCCAACCAGCCCGACCTCGATGAAGTCGACGTATGACGTGTGGTTCACGGCCAGCACCCCGCCGCTCACCCGCGGGAGGTTCTCCTGCCCGACGATGTCGATCCGCAGACCCTGGATCTTGTTGATCGTCTGCGCGACCCCGGACAGGGCGTCGAACACGGGTTCGCGGCGCACTAGGATCGTCGTTCTGACTGTTCCCGATCGGCGCGTGCCTTCGCGCGCGCCGCGGCCTCCTCGGCGTCGAGCCGGTTCGCGTCCTCGAGCGTGGGCGCGCTGCCACCCAGCTTGGCGGGCACCCAGTACGCCCCGGGCGGGTGCTCGTAGCTTCGCTGCAGCTCCGCGAGCATGCCCTGCATGGTCGAGTGCAGCTCCGCGGTGAGATCGGCGGCGGGCTCGTAGGGCTGAATCGGTCTGCCGACCGCGATCGAGATCGGTGTGTTGGTGCGGCCGAGTCGTTTCGGGTGTCCCTTCGTCCACACCCGCTGCGCACCCCAGATCACCATCGGGATCACCGGCACCTGCGCCTCGAGCGCCATCCGCGCGGCGCCGGACTTGAAGTCCTTGATCTCGAAACTGCGGCTGATCGTCGCCTCCGGGTACACGCCGACGAGTTCACCACTTCGCAGCGCTTCGACCGCGGCGTGGAACGACTCCGTCCCCGCGACCCGGTCGACCGGGATGTGTTTGAGCGCCCGCATGACCGGGCCGGTGACCGTGTGGTCGAAGACCTCCTTCTTCGCCATGAACCGGATGTAGCGCTTCGGGGTGCGCGCGGGGAGCCCGGCGTAGGTGAAGTCGAGGTAGCCGGTGTGGTTGATCGCGACGACGGCGCCGCCCACGCGCGGGATGTTCTCCGCGCCGGTCACGGTGAACTTCAGGCCCTGCACGAAGAACACGACACGAGCGGCGCCGATGGCGGTGCGGTATACGGGGTCCACGATCGTGGAGCCTAGCCGCTTTGCCGAGTCCACAGCGCCGCGCCGGTCGGCCCGTCGCCGCGACCGGACGTAGAGTGGACGGCTGCGAGCGCGGTAGGAGAAGGAGCAGTATGCAGGTCACCAGCATCGGTCACGCCGGATTCCACATCCAGACGGCGGCGGGCTCGATCCTGTGCGATCCGTGGGTGAACCCGGCCTACTTCGGATCGTGGTTCCCGTTCCCCGACAACACCGGCCTGGACTGGGACGCCCTCGGCGACTGCGACTACCTCTACGTTTCGCACCTGCACAAGGACCACTACGACCCCGAGAACCTCGCCGAGCACGTCAACAAGAACGCGACCGTGCTGCTGCCCGACTACCCGGTCCCCGACCTGCGACGCGAACTCGAGGCGCTGGGCTTCACGAAGTTCTTCGAGACCGAGGACTCCGTCAAGCACCGCCTCTCGAATGGACTCAGTTGCGATCTCGACGTCATGATCATCGCCCTGCGCGCGCCGGCCGACGGCCCGATCGGTGACTCCGGCCTCGTCGTCAGCGACGGCGAGACCACCTGCTTCAACATGAACGACTCGCGACCGATGGACATGGACGTCATGCACGAGGCGTTCGGGAAGATCGACATCCACCTCGTGCAGTACTCGGGCGCGATCTGGTATCCGATGGTCTACGACATTCCCGAACGGTCGAAGACGGTGTTCGGCAAGCAGAAACGCCAGCGCGGCATGGACCGGGCGCGCAGCTACATCGAGCAGGTCGACGCGACCTGGGTGGTGCCGTCGGCTGGTCCGCCCGTGTTCCTCGACCCCGACCTGCGCTACCTCAACGACGACCGGGGCGACGAAGGCAACATCTTTCCCGATCAGATCGTGTTCCTCGAGCAGATGCGTCTGCACGGGCAACAAGAGAACGGCGTCTTGATGATCCCCGGTTCGGTCGCGGAACTGCGCGGTGGCGAGCTGACGCTGACCCACCCGATCCCGGAGTCCGAGGTCAAAGCCATCTTCAGCGACAAGGCCGTCTACATCGAGGCGATGGCGCAGCGGCTGGCGCCGGTGCTGGAGGCGGAGAAGGCGACCTGGGCGCCCGCCGACGGCGAGCCACTGCTGGAACCGCTGCGGGAGTTGTTCGAGCCGATCATGCGCCAGTCCGACCTGATCTGCGACGGCATCGGCTACCCCGTCGCGCTGGAGATGGGTGACGAGACCGTCGTCCTGGACTTCCCGCAGCGCACCGTCCGCGAACGCAGCGACGACGACAAGAAGTTCCGCTACGGCTTCCGCATCGCCCCGGAACTCGTCCGCACTGTCCTGCGCGACCAGGAACCCGACTGGGTGAACAGCATCTTCCTGTCCACCCGCTTCCAGGCGTGGCGCATCGGCGGCTACAACGAGTTCCTCTACACGTTCTTCAAGTGCCTCACAGACGAGCGCATCGCGTATGCCGACGGCTGGTTCGCGGAGGCGCACGACGACTCCGCGTCCATCGAACTCGCCGGCTGGGAGGTGCAGCGCCGCTGCCCGCACCTGAAGGCGGACCTGACGAAGTTCGGCGTCGTCGAGGGCGACCGGCTCACCTGCAACCTGCACGGCTGGGAGTGGGACCTGCCCAGTGGTCGCTGCCTCACCTCCCGCGGCCACGAACTGCGCACCCGCAAGCTCGACTGATTCCCCGCTGAGCCCCCGCCGAGAGCGCTCGGCCGACTCATTCGCGTCAGCAACTCACCGCGCGGCGAGCAACGCGGCGGAGAGCGTCAGACCACACGCGACCACCGCCGCCGGTGTCACCGCCGGCCCCGACGGCACGACGGCATCCAGCACAAGGGCCGCCCCGAGTTGCCCGGCGACCGACACGAGACCCAGTACCAGCACCCCGATCCAGCGCACCACCAGCGCGGCGACCGCGATCAGCACCACTCCCTGCAGCCCGCCGACGTAGAGCCACGGCTCGCGCGGCAGCGGCCCGGGCACACCACGCACCACTGCGACCGCCGCGGCGACGACCACCAGCAGCAGAACCGTCCCGACCGCGAAGTTCACCCACGACGCCGCCACCGGCCCACCGACCGTCGCGACCCGCCCGTTCACCGCCTGCTGCCACGCCAGCCCCACCCCCGCGATGGCGGGCAGCACGGCGAACCACCACGACCCCGCACCGAACGATCCGGCACCCGCCACGGCCGCGGCGCCGATCGCGACCGCGACCGCTCCCAGCCGCGTCGCCGTCACCGGCGTCGGGCCGGCCGGTCCGAGCCCCTTGCGGTCCACCCACAGGCTCCCGAACAGCTGCCCAGCGACGACGGCGACGGTGAACACCGCCACCCCGACGGTCGCGACCGTCAGCCCCTGGCAGGCGATGAGGAACGCCCCGCACGCACCGCCGGCGCACTGCCACCACACCAGCCGTCCGGACCGTAGCGCGTCGGGCACCGCCCGCAGCCCTGAACGCAACCGTGGCACCGACACGACGACGACGCACAGCAGCGCCAGTCCCGTGCCGAAGCTGATCAGCGCCGCAGCGACCCCGTCACCGATCCGCGCGCCCAACTCGCCGTTCACCCGCGCCTGCAGCGCCACCAGCACTCCGACGACGAGCGCACCGAGCAGCCCGATTTCCCGTCGCTTCGCTCGCCCCAGCCCGAGCCGTCGCACCGCTCAGCTCACGGCCGTCGGCGGCGCGACCCAGCTGTTGCAGACGTCCAGCGAATTGCGCTGCGCGCCGAGGGTGAACCAGTCGCCGAAGTTCTGCGGCAGCCCGTGCGAGGGCAGCGCGCCGGGCGCGTCGCCGCGGGTGTAGGCGTCCTGCTGCGCGACGTTGACACTCGGGGCGTCGAACGTCGCGCCGAAGAACATCCCGGCCAGGCACTGGGCCTGCAGTTCGGTGCGGCGGGCGATGTCGAGCCCGTCGGGGGTCTCGCGCCCGACCGCGTCGATCTGTTCGGTCGCGGCGTCGAGGGTGCCGCTCAGGTGCTGCAGGTGGTGGCCGTACTCGTGGGCGAGCATCGCGACGGCGGCGGTCGGGACGCCCTGTGGCCCGGTGTTGGTCGACTGGTAGCTGACCGGCACCAGGTGGATCGTCCCCTCGCAGTAGTA
This sequence comes from Aldersonia sp., assembly GCA_036524855.1. Taxonomy (GTDB): domain Bacteria; phylum Actinomycetota; class Actinomycetes; order Mycobacteriales; family Mycobacteriaceae; genus Aldersonia. Next base: position 9,540 of record DATDBL010000102.1, read on the forward strand.
GCTGGTGTCCCGGGTCGGTGGGCCGCAGGAGGGGCCGGTGTCGGCCGTGAGCACGACGCGGGCCGGTTCGAACGGCAGCCGCAGCCGGTCGAGTACCGCCTGCCAGGCGATGTCGAGGCAGCGCACCGCTGTATCGAGGAACACCTGGGTGGCGGCGGGGTCGTCGCTCCACGACGGCAGCCGGCAGATCCTTCGAGGTAGGGCGATCGGCGTGGTGAGCGGGTTGATCGCTGTGGCGGCGACCGGTTGGGGGCCATAGCGACGGGTCGTGGTCGTGGTAGGCGGCGTGCTCGACGTGCTGGGGGCGGGCGCGGGGGTGGAGGCGCGCGCGGTGGAGGCAGCAGTCGGACTCGGTGCGCTGTGCGCGACGGGCTGTGTCTGTTCCGACGCAGGCTTGTCCGAGAGGCGGACGACGACCACCACAGCCGCGACCGTGACCAGCACGATCGCAGCGACCGCCCACGCGAACAGCGACTGCCGTTCGTCGCGGTGACGCTGTGGACCTGCCACTCGCGACCTCCTGACCGTCGTCTGGGATCGAATCTAGCCCGTCGATGGCAACGCTCACCCGCAGCCGGACGGGTACGGCATCCCACCGGTCCGATCCATTGATATGACGATTGGCCGTGACTACCGTCGAAGTCGTACGACGGGTGCAACGAGGCACCGAGCGAGAGCGCCTCAACGCAAGGAGTACGAATAATCCCGATGATCACCACCATCCGAAGTCTCGCCCGTGCCCTCGACCGCTACACCCTCGAGACCTTCAACGCGCCGCGCTGGAATTCCGAGCGCCACGAGTACAGCGCTCCGCGCCCGTGAGTGGTTGTGGAGTCCCTGCACTCCACAACCACTCACGACGCCGGCCGGACGGGAACTTGTCGGACCCTCGGCGCACACTCGCCGCATGACCGACACCACTGCCCCGCTGGACGTGGCCCGCGCCTACTTCGACGCCTGGACCACCCGTGACCTCGACCGCGCCATGTCTTTCGTCGCACCCGACGTCGTCGTGGATGCGCCCGCCGGCCGCATCGAGGGTGCGGACGCGTTCCGCGCGTTCATGGGCCCCTTCACGCAGATCCTGAAGCGCGCCAACATGATCAGTGCATTCGGCGACGACACCACGGCATTGATCATGTACGACACCGAGACGGTGCCGGTGCCCAGCGCACCCGCCGCCGAGTGCCTCACCGTCCGTGACGGCCTGATCACCCACGACCGGTTCATCTTCGATCGGGCTCCGTTCGACGCGGCGCGTCGGGAGTCGGGCTGACGCCGGGCAGCCAGCGCGGCACCGCCAGCGCCACCAACAACACGGGAATCCCCAGCAGGGCCACCGTCACCGGCATCGACCACCACACCGATGCGAGCGCCGCGGCACCGAAGATCGCCAGCGCCACCACTTCCGCCGCGAGGCCGGCGACCGAGGTGACGGTCGCGCGCGCCGGTCCGGCGATGGCGTCCTGCAGGCGTGACTCGGTGACGACGTGGGCGTTGTTGACGATGCCGTAGCCGACGCCGATCGCGACGAATCCGATCAGCCCCAGCAGCCCCGGCCCCCCGAGCAGGGGTCCGACGATCAACAACGCGCCGCCGACGAGCAGGGCGAGCGACATCGTCCGCGACCGCATGCGCGCGGTCCGCCCGGCCAACGCGGTGCCGACCAACGAGCCCGCGACGGTGATCCCCACCAGCCACGGAATCGTCGCGGTCACAACTCCCCGCTCCTGCGCGATGAGGCCGAAGTACTCGTCGATCGCTGTGAAACCGAACAATAATGCCGCGAGCAGCACACCGAAACGGACCGTCGGCACTCGCGTCGCCTCGGCGACTCCGGTCCGGAGCATCGTGAGGTACCCACCGGCGGCAGGTTCGGCGTCGTCTTCCAGCGCCTCGACGTCCGCGACCGACGCCGCCACCGGTGCGCGCGGCAACGACGCGGCCAGTGCCAGCTGCACCAGTGCGACGGCCACACTGGACGACCCGACGAGCGCGTAGCCGCCGAGCGCAAACAGCGGTGCCGCAAGCAGGATGCCCAACAGTGCCGCGGCCTCGCCGGAGGCGGTGGCGTAGCCGAGAATCCGCGCGTAGTCGTGGGCCGTGCCGCGCGCTCGTAGTTCGTCGTAGAGCAGCGCCTGGAACGTGCCGGACTGAAGCGCACCCGCGGTGCCCCACAACACGAACCCGGCGGCGAAGCCGACATAGCCGGGCAGCAGCGTCCAGGTCAGGAAACCGAGCGCGAGCAGCGCCGACGACACCATGAGCAGCCCACGACGCGAGACGGTGTCGGCCAAGGCTCCCGAGGGCACCTCGAGCAGGAACCCGGTCAGCGACCAGATCGCGAACAGCGACGATATCTGCGCGACGTCGAGGCCATGATCGGCGAACAACACCGCATACAGCGCGTAGAGCGGAATGAACTCGCCTGCGCCGACATACGCGACGACACGGACGACGAGAGATCTAGGAGTGCGTCAAGGCTGGTCGGCAGGTGAGCGCATGGGTCAACTCTCCCCAGCCGCACCGACGTCGTCAAGTGGTCCGAGGACCCGACGATGGATTACCGCGGTCCCCTGTCACACTGCTTGGGACAGGGATGCACTCGGACGTGGGACCGAACGAAGGGACATCAGATGAAGGCCGACGAGGTATTCACAACAGCAAAGGACGCCCTGACCGTGCGGCGCGTCTACGCCGACCCGGTCGAACGCGACGGGATCACCGTGATCACCGCAGCCGCGATCGGCGGGGGTGCCGGTAGCGGCGGCGGGCACGACAAGGACGGCAGCGAGGGCTCGGGTGGGGCTTTCGGAGTCGGCGCGAAGCCGGCGGGCGCGTACGTGATCAAGGACGGTGAGGTTCGCTGGCAGCCCGCCGTCGACGTGAACAGGTTGATGGTGGTCGTCGGCGCGGTCGCGATCACGGCGCTGCTCGTCGGCGCCCGTCTGGCCCGCCGCGCCGACTGACCCTCGAGAACCGTCAAGACGGGCGCAAGACCTCGGTCCCGACGAACGGCACCAGCGCCGACGGCACCCGCACCGACCCGTCGGCCTGCTGGTTGTTCTCCAGGATCGCCACCAACCACCGCGTCGTGGCGAGGGTGCCGTTGAGCGTGGCGGCGATCTGCGGCTTGCCGTTCTCGTCGCGGTAGCGCACACCGAGGCGGCGCGCCTGGAAGGTCGTGCAGTTCGACGTCGACGTCAACTCGCGGTAGGTGCCCTGCGTCGGCACCCACGCCTCGCAGTCGTACTTGCGGGCCGCGGACGAGCCCAGGTCGCCCGCGGGGATGTCGATCACCCGATACGGCACCTCGACGGCGGCGAGCATGTCGCGCTCCCAGGCGAGCAGGCGCTGATGCTCGGCCTCCGCGTCCTCGGGCTTGCAGTAGCTGAACATCTCGACCTTGTCGAACTGGTGCACCCGGATGATGCCGCGGGTGTCCTTGCCGTGGCTGCCCGCCTCGCGCCGGAAGCAGGTCGACCACCCGGCGTAGCGGCGCGGCCCGGCGCTCAGGTCGAGGATCTCGCCGGAGTGGTAGCCCGCGAGCGGGACCTCCGAGGTGCCGACCAGATAGAGGTCGTCGGACTCGAGCCGATATACCTCCTCGGCGTGGGCGCCCAGGAACCCGGTCCCGGCCATCACCTCGGGCCGCACCAGGAGGGGCGGGATCATCGGCGTGAACCCGTTCGCGACGGCCTTCTGGACCGCCAACTGCAGCATCCCGAGTTGCACCAGCGCACCGTTGCCGGTGAGGAAGTAGAACCGGGCACCGGAGACCTTCGCGCCGCGCTGCATGTCGATCAGGCCGAGAGATTCGCCGAGGGCGAGATGGTCACGCGGTTCGAAGTCGAAGCTCCTCGGCTCACCCACCTGGTCGATGACGACGAAGTTCTCCGCGCCCCCGGACGGCACACCGTCGATGATCACGTTGTCGATCGCCCGCGCGGCAGTGTCGAGTTCGGCGTCGGCGGTGCTCTGCGTGGCCTCCGCCTCCTTCACCTTGGCGGCGAGTTCCCCCGCGTTCGCGAGCAGCGCCGAGCGCTCGTCGGGAGTGGCCTTGCCGACCAGCTTGCCGAGGGCCTTCTGTTCCGCCCGCAGACCGTCCGCGGTCGCGACCGCCGCCCGACGGGTCGCATCCGCGCTGAGCAGGGCATCCACCAGCGCGGGATCGGCGCCCCGCGCACGCTGCGACGCACGCACGACGTCCGGGTGTTCGCGCAGGAACTTCAGGTCGATCACGTCTGCAGACCCTACTCGAGCGGCCGCATGAGCCGGTCGAGGTAGTCGGCTCGGCCGAACATCTGCGCGGCGTCGATGGCGGTGGGGTGTCCTGCCCGCGGATCGGCGCCGGCGGCGAGCAGTGCGTCGACCACGTCGTCGTCGCCCTTGAACACGGCACCGGCGAGCGGGGTCTGGCCGGCGTCGTTGGGCCGGTTCACGTCCGCGCCGCGGTCGATCAGCGCTTGCACGGCCGCCGCGTGCCCATGATAGGCGGCGAGCATGAGGAGGCTGTCGCCGTTCTGGTTGGTCAGGTTCACCTGGACCCCGGCGTCGATGTGCTGGCCCAGCGACGCGGCGTCGCCCGAGCGGGCCATCTCGAACAGTCGATCGTTGGGGTCTGCGACGTCGTCCTCCATGTAGGCGAAACTACGCGGTCGGCCCGGTCGGGCATGATGGATCGCGATGTCCGAGCCAGACAAGCCAGCAAACGACGACGCCGCGACCCCGAAAGCGGACGATACGGCCGAGCAGGTCGACGCGACCGCCGACACGAGCGACGACGCCACGCCCGCCCGCCGCCGCGTGAGCGCCAAGACGACTCGGCGCCTGCTCGCCGCGGTCGCGGTGGCCGCCGTCGTCGTTGCGTTCGTGACGATCTTCGCCACCGGTGGCTTCGACAAGGGCGACGACGCCGAGAGCACCGGCGCGGCCGCGACCGGCGCCGTTGCGGGCGAGGCGTTCGGCACAGCCGCGGCCGGCACCTGCCTGACCTGGACAAAGTCCGACGCCAGCGACCTGCACCAGGTCGACTGCAACTCCGAGCACCTGTTCGAGGTCGCCGCGACGGTCGACCTGAGCCAGTACCCGGGCGCCGAGTTCGGCCCGGACTCGAAGTTCCCGGGCGTGCTGCGGTTCACCGAACTGAAGGACGAGCACTGCACGCCTGCCGTGCAGCGCTACCTCGGCAGCAAGTTCGACCCCAACGGCAAGTTCAGCGTCGGTCTCATCAACCCCGGTGAGGCCGGCTGGTCCGCCGGCGAACGCACGCTGCGCTGCGGGCTGCAGTACTCCGGCAACTCGGGTGCGCTGCGGCCGATCGTCGGTACGGTCGCGAGCCAGGACCAGTCCGACGTGCTCGAGCCCGGCACCTGCGTCGGCATCAACCAGAACCTGCCCGGCGACCCGGTCGACTGCAGCAAGGAGCACGCCTTCGAGGTGGTGTCGATCGTCGACCTGTCGGCGCAGTTCCCCGGCGGTCCGCCGTCGGTCGCGGACCAGGACAAGTTCCTCGAACCCGAGTGCACGCGCACCTCGACGGAGTACCTCGGCTCGCCCGATGCGCTGCGTGACAAGACGCTCACCCTGTTCTGGGGCCAGTTCGACTCGACGAGTTGGCTCGCGGGCAGCCGCAAGATCAACTGCTCGATCGGCAAGGGCGCCGACGTCGGGTTCGCCCCGATCGTCGGATCCGCGAAGGGTGACATCACGATCAACGGCCAGGCTCCGGTGCCGCCGCCGCCTGTGCCGGAGGGCCGGTCGCTGCCCACACCCCTGCCGCCGGGCTGACGTGGCCATCACGATGAGCGCCGACCGATTCGAGGATCTGGTCGGCGACGCCCTCGACCTGATCCCGCCGCAACTCGCCGAGGCCATCGACAACGTCGTGGTCCTCGTCGAGGCCCACGACCCCGACGATCCGGGCCTGCTCGGCGTCTACCACGGCATCTCGCTGACCGAACGCGACAGCCACTACGGCGGCTCCCTGCCCGATACGATCACCATCTTCCGCGATGCCATCCTGTCGATCTGCGACACGCAGGAGCAGGTCGTCGACGAGGTCGCGATCACGGTGATCCACGAGATCGCGCACTACTTCGGCATCGAGGAGGGGCGTCTGCACGAGCTCGGCTGGGGGTGAGGCGCAGCTCAGGACCCATGAGTGGTTGATGAGTGTATGGACTCATCAACCACTCACGGGTCGGGGGAACCGCCGGCGCCGACGCGACGTCCAAGCACTCACCAGGACCGTTTCCGCCCGAGGAGTTCGCCGCATGAGCCATGTGCTCGTCGTCCCCGAGATCGTGCTCGCCGCCGCGGCCGAGTTGGACGCACTCGCCGACCGTCTCACCGCCGTCGTTGCGACCCACGCACCGGCCACGCACGTCATCGCGTCCGGCGGCGAGGAGGTGTCGACGCTCGCGGCCGCTCACTTCAACGAGCACGCGGCCGCCCACGAGCAGGCCGCCGCCAGCGGTATCGCGGAACTGCGAAACGCCGCGACGACACTGCGGACCCAGGTCTCGAACTATCTCGGCCAGGACGCGGAGCACGCGGCCGGTCTCACGCAGGGCTGAACGGGCACCAACGACGCAGGGGACGACATGACCGTAGGCATCACCGGCGTGGTGTGGCTGCCGCGCACCGCACCCATCAACTCCGCCGCACTGCACGCCGGCGCGCACGGCACCCCGCTGACGGCGGCGGCCGCCTCGTGGGCGAGTCTCGGCGCGGCTTATGCCGAGGCCACCGTCACCGCCGCACGCGTCATCGCCGAACTCAGCCTCGGCCTGCAGGGCGGCAACGGGACCCTCGTCGCGGCAAAGCTGACCCAGTTCGGCGCATGGACGGAACGCACCGCCGCCTCCGCCGTGGCGATGAGCGCCAAGACCGCCGCCAGCGCGACTGCATACTCGGTTGCGGCGCTGGCAATGCCGAGCCCACCAGAGATAGCAGCGGTGAAGGCCGCGAAGGCGGCTGCCTACTCGACCGGTGGCGCACTCAACGGCACCGCCGAGGCCACGGAGGCCGCCGATCGCGCGATGGACGTGCGCGCCGCGGTCGTGATGGAGGCCTACGAAGCCGCGACCACGGCGACCGTGCTCACCCCGAGCGACTTCGCGCCCGCACCACACATCGCTGCCGGCGCAGCCGATCCGAGTGCCGAGCACCGGGAGACTCCCGCGGCCAACCCGGTGCAGGCGGCCGCGCTCGCGGCCGGTTCGCTCGCCCAGCACCCGGCCGCGCAGACGGCGGCGGCCCAGGCCGGCCAACTCGCGGGTTCGGTGACGTCATCGACCCTGTCGGCGGCGGGCAACCTCGCGTCCGGAAACCTCCCCTCCACCGTAACCCCCACGGTCAGTACGTCTTCCGCCAACACGGCGAGCGCGCCGTTCCTGCCGATGGCCGGAACGGCGGGCGCCACCTCACGAGTCGGCACCGACACCCGTGCCGCGGCAACCGCCGGCGTCGGGCACCTCGCCCCCTCGCCGCCCGCCGCGTGGGCGACACACGGCGTCCTCGCCCACGGCCCTGCCCCCGACCAGACGAGCACCGGAACATACTCGGCACGAACGGAACCCATCGCCCGCACCGGCCCGGTCGGCGGACCGCTGCTCGGCGCGAGACCCGGCGCCGACGACGATCTCCACGACACCCCCGCCTACCTGCACAGCATCGAGCACTTCGCCGACGGGCGCACCGTCATCGCGGCGGTCATCGGGGACGACCCGGAGATCGTCGGATGATAGACCTCGGCACGGCGCTCGCCGATCCGACGCCCACAACCCTGCGTCTCGACGAAATCGGCGCCGCAGCAACCCACTACGATCTTCCCGTGGTGCTGGACGTGCCGCCTTTCGAGGGACCGATTCCCGACGACCCGACGACGGTGCGACGGCTGGCCATCCTGGCTCGACCCGACTGGATCCTCGCCCTCCGCAAACACAGCGACCCCGACATCGAGCGACTCTGCATCGCCGGCACCGGCGACGCCGCCGTCGTCGCGACCCGACGACCCGATGCGGTCGTGCTGCGCGACCTTACCGGCGACCCGGCCACACCCGTGATCGGAATCCTCGGCCCTTCTTCCGCACTGCAATTCGACGCGGTCAACCTCCCAACCCACGAGCTTGCGAAACTGCTCGACTCCCCCCTCTCCACCGCCGCCACGGCGCGCCGACTCAGCGCGATGGGCGTGCCCGAGCACACCGCAGAAACCCTCGCAACCTCCCTGCGGCACAGCGAATCCCGCACTCAGATCGTCGGCATCGCAAGCGGAACCCAGTTCGACGAACACCTCACCGTGTTCGACACACAGCGCGGGCGCCTGCTCGTCACGTCGACGCTCGCCGCCGACGGCGTGCGCTGGTCGTCGCTGACGCCCGGTACCGCCCCGAGGATCGGCCAGGCCGTCCGCACGCTGGTCGCAGGCATGCGCCGGTTTAGCCCATCGGGTTGTCGGGCACCGGGCTGATATCGGGCGCGAACGGTGGCGTGTACCGGCCCCACCGCACGCAGGTCCAGCGGCCGTCCGGCCCGGGGATCAGCTCGACGGTCTCGGTGTTGCCGAGGTGGTTGTTGACCGCGAATTCGCCCGGCATCGGCGCCAGCTGGGCCGCGACGAGCCGGATCGCGGCGGCGTGCGAGACCACCAGCACCGCGCCGTCGGAGTCGGTGTCCAGGTACTTGCCGCGCAGGTCCGCGATGACCGGCAGGAAGCGGTCGAGCACGTCGGCGCCGCTCTCGCCGCCGGGCACGCGGGCGCGCAGGTCACCGTCGTGCCAGCGGTGGTAGATCTGCTTGAACGTCTCGTGCGAATCCTTGTCGCTGCGGTCTTCCAGGTCGCCGACCTGCACCTCGAAGATGCCGTCGAGCGCCTGCGCCGACACCCCGGTCGCGGTCTCGATGTGCGCCGCGGTCTGTCGCGCCCGCAACGCGACCGAACTGATCAACGCGAACGGCGGGGCGGTCGCCAGCCGCTCGCCCGCGTCCCGCGCCTGCCGGTTCCCGAGTTCGGTCAGCGGCGCGCCGGGAACCCGGGTGTCGAGTCGGTGCGCCACGTTGGCCACGGTCTCGCCGTGGCGCACCAGGATCAGCCGTCGGCTCACGGGTCGGCCAGCCCCTTGCGCAGGTCGGCGAGCCACTGCGCCGCGTCGGCGTCCGACGGCGGCGGCGTGCCGGTCGGCGACGACGCCGGCCACGACCCGAGATAGCGGACGGTCGCGGTGCGGTGCAGCGCCTTGAGCGCCTCCGCTACCGCGGGGTCGTCGATGTGCCCGACGCAGTCGAGAAAGAACCGGTAGGTGCCCATCCGCGCGCGCGTCGGCCGCGACTCGATGCGGGTGAGGTCGATTCCGCGGGTGGCGAACTCCGCGAAGGCACGCATCAGCGCCCCCGGTTCGTTCGACAGCCCCAGCACCAGCGAGGTCCGGTCGGCGCCGGTCGGCGGCGGCGCGGCACCGCGCCGGGTCACCAGCACGAACCGGGTGACGGCGCCGTCGTGATCGGCGACGCCGTCGGCGAGCGCGATCAGTCCCATCCGTTCGCCGGCCAGCGCCGTGGAGACGCCCGCGTCCGCATGCCCGGCGGCGACGTCCTCGGCCGCGGCCGCGTTCGACGCCGAGAACTGCACCTGCGCCTGCGGCAGGTTCTCGTCGAGCCAGCGCCGGACCTGCGCCGCCGCCACCGGGTACGCGGCGACGGACCGCACCGATGGGATCGTCGTCCGCGGGCGCGCGACGATCGTGAAGGCGATGTCGAGTTCCACCTCGGCCATGATCTGCAACCGCGGTCCGGTCGCGAGCGAGTCCAGCGTCGCGGGGATCGAGCCCTCGACCGAACTCTCGATCGGCACCACCGCGCCCTCGACGTCGCCGGCACGCACCAGGTCCAGCGCGGCGGGCTGACTCACGGCGGCCACGCGCTCGACCGCACCCTCGAACGCGCTGCCCGCCTCGAGTTCGGCGAGGGCCATCTCGGTGAAGGTCCCCGATGGCCCGAAGTACGCGATACGTGGCACGTCACCGAGATTACGCAACGGGCACCGGCGGCCGATCACAGCGCCGCCACCGAGGGATCCCCTCGGGGTCGTGTTCGCTCATAGTGGGTCCCCGAGTCGGGTGGCGACGCTAGTCGGGGGACCCCTCACGGTCGTCAGGGGTGGCCGTCCGTGCCTGGCTCGTGTCGGCGCCACTTGTTGCGCTGTCGAGCACGGCCAACCCCGCGACGACCTCTGCGAGATCCGCGACCTCGACCCCGAGCAGCACCTCCCGCACCGCCGCAGCGGCGCCCGGCCGCAACGTCGCCAACGCGCCGACATCCGGCCGTGTCCACGCCGCGCGAACGTCGTCGCCGCGCAGCGCCGCGACCGTCGCCGCCAGCACCGCCAACACGTCGTCCGCGGTCCCGGCGCGCGCGACGAAGCCCGTATCCGCGTGCGCGAGCACGGCGAGGAAATCCGCGACATCGTCGGCCGAGGCCCTGCCGAATTCCCCGTCGCTTCGCTCGCCCCCCGTGAGATCCAATCCTGTGACGGTGCCCACAGCCACCAGCCTCTTTACGGCCTCCGCGTCGACCGGTCGCGCCACATACACGATGGCAGCGTCCAGCGCCCCGACCAGCGGCGATACCCGCGAAGGCGAGCCGAAAACGGGCAGCAGCAACCGCGCGGTGACGGGGTGTTCGTCCCGGCGCGGGGGCACGCCGAGCGGCAACGGAACGGGCACGCGGTCAACCGTATCTCTTGCGCAAGACAACGGTTCTGACTTAGCTTAGGTTTACCTAACCAACGCCGGGAGACTCGATGAGCCACACCACGACGACCGCCTACCAGGTCCCGACCACCGCCGAACGCATCCAGAGCGCCTGCGCCCGCGCCCCGCAATCGGTCCTCGCCATCCCCGGCGCCGAGCCGGTGCAGACGCAGCTGCACTACCTGCGCCGGTCGGGGGACGTGCTCGTCGCCGTCGAATCCGATTCGATCGCGACGGCCATGGCCTGGCAGAGCGGGCACGCGGGTGTCCCGGCAATGCTCGAACTCACCGACACCGCCCCTATCCCTTTCCGCGAGCCGGTCCGCTCGCTGGTGTGGCTGCGCGGCACGCTGCGCCCCGTCCCGCACCACGCCGAGCGCGTCATCGCGACCGAGATCGCCGGCCACCACCCGCACCCTGCCCTGCTCGACGTGGGGCACGGCTCGTCGCTGCTGCGCCTGGTCATCGCCTCGGCCGTCGTCGCGGACGCGTCGGGTGCCGAACCGGTGAGCAAGGAAGACCTGCGCGACGCCGAGCCCGACCCGTTCTGGGAGATGGAGGCGTCCTGGCTGCAGCACCTCGACAGCGACCATCCCGACGTCATCGACCGGCTCGCGCAGAAACTGCCAGTCGGTATGCGTCAGGGCCGGATCCGCCCGCTCGCGCTCGACCGGTTCGGGCTCACCCTGCGCATCGAGATCCCCGACGGCGACCGCGACGTCCGGCTCCCGTTCAACGCTCCCGTCGCCGACGTCAACGACCTCAGTCGCGCCGTCCGGCTGCTCATGGGCTGCCCGTTCCTGAACGGCCTGCGCGCCCGCCACTGACCGGCCCGCCCGCCGCGCCGCCAAGAGCGCACTTTCTGCCACTCCTACTCGGCGTTGGCGACAACAGGTGCGCGCTCGGCGGGAGGCCGGGATTACCTTGGGCGCATGGCAGCCTCCCGCGCGCAATCGCCGGCGGTGGAACTCGACGTCGGCGAGCGCACGGTCCGCATCTCCAATCCCGACCGGGTGTACTTCCCGGAGACCGGCGCGACCAAGCTCGACCTCGTCCAGTACTACCTCTCCGTCGGCGACGGGATCGTCCGCGCGCTGCGGGAACGCCCATGCATGCTGCACCGATTCCCGGACGGCCTCGCCGGCGAGAAGGTCCACCAGAAGCGGCTGCCCCGCGGGGCCCCCGACTGGGTGCAAACGGTCACGGTGCACTTCCCCCGCTACAACCGCGACGTCGACGAACTCTGCGTCACCGAACTCGCCAGCGTGATCTGGGGCGTGCAGATGTCGACGGTCGAGTTCCACCCGTGGAATACCCGCCGGACGAGCGTCGAATTCCCCGACGAGTGGCGCATCGACCTCGACCCGATGCCTGACTGCCCGTTCGACCGGGTCCGCCGGGTCGCGCACGTCGTCCATGATGTGCTCGACGACCTCGGTGCCGTCGGCTGGCCGAAGACCTCCGGCGGCAAGGGCCTGCACATCTACGTCCGGATCCAGCCCGGGTACGGCTTCTCCGACGTCCGCCGCGCCGCGCTCGCCTTCGCGCACGAGGTGCAGCGCCGCGCCCCCGACGACGTCACCACCACCTGGTGGCGTAAGGACCGAAATCCGAAACTGCTCTTCGTCGACTACAACCAGACCGCCCGCGACCACACCATCGCCGCCGCCTACTCGGTACGCGGGGTGCCGCGCGCGACGGTGTCGACGCCGATCCGCTGGGACGAGATCGA
>DATDBL010000103.1:0-6302 GCA_036524855.1 Aldersonia sp.
CTTCACCGAGGGCCTCGGGTTCCGGGTCAGCGACTACATCGCCGGCCACGGCGCGTTCCTGCGCTGCTCGGTGGAGCACCACAACGTGCTGGTGATGTCGGCGCCGGTGAACTTCCTGCACCACACCAGCTGGCAGGTCGACGACATCGACGAGGTCGGGCGCGGCGCGATGACGATGCTCGAGGACCATCCCGAACGCCACATCTGGGGCCTCGGCCGCCACTACGCGGGCGCGAACTTCTTCTGGTACCTGAAGGATCCGGCCGGCAACTTCTCCGAATACTACTCCGACATGGACACCGTACCCGAGGACGAACTCTGGGCCCCCCAAGTCCTCGAAGGACTCAAAGGTCTCTACGCCTGGGGACCACCCCCACCACCCTCGTTCCTCGAACCCGAAGACCTCGCCGCCCTCATGGTCGGCGCACACTCCGCCACAGGCTGACCACGCACACATCCCACCCCGGCACGCTCCCCGCCGCCACCCGCGGCGGGGGAGCGCTCATCCCTGCCCCGGAAATCCCCCGCTCGCCCGCACAGGAGCACCATGACCACCTCCAGACCCCAACTCGACACCCCCACCACCACCTCGACTGGTCGGACCGGGCTCGCGCAGCCGTGGCTCGGCCTCGCCGGGTCCCTCGTCGTCGTGGCCTACTGGGCGGTGGTGATGCTCGCCCCCGGACCGCAACGCATGCTCGAAATCACCGGCGCGTGGTCGATCTTCGCGCTCCCGGTGCTCGGTGTGCTGGCGTTGTGGTGGAACGGCTGGCCCGTCGCGCGGTGGCACCCCGCCGCCGCGGGCACGGTCCTGACCCTCGCCACGATCGTCGGCGGCGCGGCGGCGTGCCTGCTCGGCCAGGGCGTCGTCGGCCGCTTCGACCCGACCCACCTGTTCGGCACCCCCGACGAGGCCGCGCTCGGACACCTCGTGTCGTTCCCGTTCACCGCGCCGCTGGCCGCCTGCGTGTTCGTGGTGTTCCTGCAACTGACCTTCGTGTGCCGAAAGTGGCCGTTGGACCGGCTCGGTCCGGTCGCGGGCGGGATCGCGGTGTTCGCCGCCAGCTGGGTCCTCGGCACCGCCGCCTACTACCTGCTCGCCACTTGGGACCCGACCGTGCCCACCCCGGCACGCACCGCCCTGGGGTTGCACAACCCGATCGGCGCCGTGAACGCGCTCGACCTCATGGCGATCCTGTTGTGCATCGCCGCCTGGCAGATGGTGGTGTTCTTCCTGCTCGACGGCCACCCCGTCGCGAAACTACGCTCCACACCCGCCTACCTCGTCGCCGCGAACACCACCACCCTCGCGGGCGGGGTCCTCACCTGGATCGTCCTGCACACCCTGGCAGGTCAGCCCGGGACCCGGATCGGCGAACTGTGTGCGGTGATCATCACCGGAACCCTGGTGACAGGACTGCTGTTCGAGCGCTGGCCCGCGCGCCGCGCCACCCGCGACGCCCTCCGCCGCTGGGCACTGCTGACCACCACCGCGGTCGTCGCCGCCGTCACCGGGATCGCGTTGCACACCATCGGCACCGCCACCGAATCCTGGACCCGCGAACCCGTCGAGTTGTGGGTCACCGTCAGCGCGCTGAACTTCCTCTCCGCCGGCGTGATCATCCACTGTGTCCTCTGGCGGCGGTGGCCCTTCCCCACGGTACCGGACCCCGACACCCCGCGATGACCACCTCCTACGACGAACCGCCCAACCGGGCGGCATCGTCCGAGCGGCGGGCGATGATCGCGGACTGGGACTGGCAACGCCACGCCCGCTGCCGGTCGCTGGGCACCGACACCTTCTTCGCCCCCGACGGCGAGTCCGCCGCCACCCGCCGGCGCCGCGAACACGACGCCAAACTCATCTGCCACGACTGCCGGGTCCGCACCATCTGCCGCACCTGGGCAATCCGCTACGGCGAACCACACGGAATCTGGGGCGGCACCACCGAACAGGAACGACGCCGACACGCCCCGCGCCGTCGACCCAACGAATCCGACGATGCGGGGAATCGACCAGCGACGTAACCGGAGGACCCCTGTCGAACTTCGACGGAGTCGGGCAACAACATCCCACCGGCTGGAGACCCTCGGCTCTCTGCTGCAGCGGCAGCTCGTCCGCGGGCCTGCATCGAGGACCACGCCGGACCAGCCGCCCAGATCCACGATCACCCGCCACCGGAGGATCGACCTCGCGAAGGATCCGTGGCTCGAAATCCGCAGGCCACTCCTCGAACACCCCGCCTCCCAACGCTGTACGGGGCGAGCGGACCCACACCGCCCGCCCCGGGGTGCTTCCCGAGACCTCCGTCCCGGCCGGGGAACGGCGCCTCGGGACGGTAGGCGACCGGATTGCGACTCCGCTGCTGCTCGTCGTCGCCGATCGCCTCGATTCCGACCGGGTTGACCCGCACGGCGGTGCGATCCGGATCCAGCGCGGGGTGTCGATCAGGTCGACCCGCGCCGCTTCCTTGTCCGCGGGTGCCATTCCGTCCCTCGACGAGGTCGAGGATCACGACGTCGGCTGCCGCAGCCGCTTTCGCGTACCCGTTCGGCCGGTCGGCCGGGGTAGAACAACCAGGCGGGCCCGGGCAGTTCCCAGCTCATGACGGCTTCTAGACGAGGGTCTTGCGGACCACGATTGCCACCCCGTCGCCGTGCTGGTTGCGGCCGGTGTGCTCGAAGCACCAGGCACCGAGGCGTCACAAGGGCGTTCACTCAGTGAACGTTACGAAACTGTCCGGGCCACGAGCACCATACCTAGGAGTCTTAATATCTAGAGCGCGACCGCTTTTATTGGAACAGGACCACCCCAGCCAGGTTTGTTCATTGAGTGGACGAATGTCCGCGAGAAGGTGGCACCAGTAGGGCGTCACGAATAATGGTGCACGTGGGGTCGGCAGCGTTCGACATACCGGACGAAGCTGTCGCGGACGTGTACGACGACTCTGTGCGCTCGGACCGAGCCGAAACGACGCGGCGGCAGAACGGCGACGCCCTGGTCCACCTCCCCGACCCCTGACCGCCGAACAACCATTCGACACAACACTATTCGAGGAATCCACAGCGATGACTACTGCAGAGATCACCGACCGCACCGGTGTACCAGCTGATTTCGTCAGCGGACTGGAGGGTGTGGTCGCGTTCACCAGCGACATCGCCGAACCCGAAAAGGACGGCGGCGCCCTGCGCTACCGCGGCGTCGACATCGAGGAAATCGTCTCCAAGCACGTCACCTTCGGCAACGTGGACGCGGGCGGAGGCGAAGCTTTGTGCTCGGCACCGGGGCAGCGTCCGGCGACGAAATGTTCTCGCCGGCCTCGGGGACCAGCGCCGTATGGCACCCCGTGGTAGCCGTCGAGGATCCAGTGCGGTTCGGTCGGTCGCTGTCGTGCAGTTCGATCGGCCACGGCACCCGCGCGATCCCGACTGGGCGTTTACGGTGCGCGAGCACGTCGTCGCCGAGGTGTTAGATCGCGGCGATCCTGCCGAATGCAGGCCTCAGGCCCGGTGTCGACCACCCGGAATAGTCTTGGAACTGGGCAGAACACACGATCCGAACACCGGGAGCTCCCGCCCCGAGCACGTATCGGCTTCCGCGGACCCGCTTCTCCGGCGGCGGCGCGACGTGCACGCTCGTGCCTCGTGCATCGGACGACCGGTGATGATTGCGCTCAGTGGTTCGACGCCGGAGCAGATGCCCGGAGGCGGACGTGGTCAGTCGAGTACGGCTGCGGCCGCCGTGATCGACTAGACGGCGACCCAGCGCCTACCCCCGCCACCACGTCTCATGGTCCGCGAACAAGGGCGAGCACGACACGGCGCGCTCGACCACCGAGCGACGAGCCGTGCCCGACAAAATGGTTCGGCCGCTACGCCATACAAGCCCACCGAACATCGCCCGGGTTACTGCTGATAACTGCGATTAGCGAACTTGCATCGCGGAGTTCGCGCGCCTCAATTCGATTGCCGCGCAGGTCGGATCGATTGATGGCTTCGAGGAGACCCGTCGACGCACCGCGCCAGGCGCCTTACCCGGCAGACGCATCGCACGGACGCGGGGATATCGTTCCCCGCGCCGCGTCGGGCGTCCACTCAGCCAATTTCGCCGCGGCCGTGGACAGCCTGCGCGCAGGACGCGAGATCGACGACGTACTACTCGGCCACATCTGGCCGACCCATCACGGTGCACTTCTACGGCACGCACACTGCCGACATCGACGGCGAGTTCGCCAAACTGGACACCGCCGGGCTACCGCCCCTCAGGGCACCTGGCGGACCAGGCACTCTGCCGTAGCCGCAGGGCCGTCTCATATACCGATCCGCCTACGGACGGGAGCTCAAACCGGGGAAATGGTGGACGAGATGCCGATCGGGCGGAGTGTTGTTGCGGCGTCATCTGCCGGGCTGAACTCGACTGGTCGAGCGGAGGGAACCGGCGCGCGCTGCGATGCGTCCAAGCAGTCCAGACTCGGAACATTGCCGGCCGGCAGGTGTACGCCGATCTCGACGCGCTCGATCGGCTCCTGAGGGACCAGCGCGATCGGCCGTGACCGCCCTGGAAAATCCTGAAGACTCCTAATCCGCCGCCCGGCTGACCTGGCACCGAATCGCAACTGGATGGGTATGGAGCGAACTCTCCCCGCGCTCCACCGCTGAGCTGCGAGAGCGGCAGTCGACGCAGATCCCCCGCAGGTCCCCCTGTCGTCGGAACGATAAGGAAGCCGAGAAACGATCTCTATCGCGGCGCTTCCCACAGCTGCACGGTGCCGTCGTCGCCGGTGTCGAGGACTTGTGGGTCGTCGACACGCCCTCCGACGCCCCAGATTGGCCGGTCAGCGCCGTAGTCCCTCATGCGCGACGCCGCATGGGCGGCGAAACCGGTAGCGAGGCTCAATCGTGGTCATCCCGCTTGGCGACCATTCGGTAGATATGTCCTTCCACCGTGCGAACCGAAACCGTCAAGCGGTCGGCGATCTCCTTGTTCGACAGGCCTTGCGCGACAAGTCTCGCTATCTCGGACTCCCGCGCGGTCAACGGGAGCGGCTCGGGGTCCCCGGGTAAGCCCGCATCGGTCGACATTCGGCAAGTCTCACCGATTGTCGGGTCGCGCGGGATTCGAACGAATGAAAGTCGGGCACTTCTGGGACGAGTGGTCCCGGTGTCTCGAGCCGGGCAGACGCGTGCGTTGGCGTCGATCGGCGAGGGGCGAGTCCGGGAGTTCTTCAACTGTGTGTCGACGCTGCGCGCCCGGGGTTCGGAGTCGGGTTCGGAGGGTGCGGACGCGCTGTGTCGGTCGTTTACGGCGCTGGGCCGGATTGAGGCGAAGCCGGGCCACGGGGGGCGTGCAAGATCTGCCGTCCGTCTCGGGCGGCCACGGCAATTTTTTCACGTCCCCCAACAGCGGAATCGGCGCGGGGGCGCGTTTGAAGTTGTTAAGACGCGTAGTCAATCGCAAGGCATGCGGTCGGGCGCCACTTGTCGAGTGAATGTGGCGATCGCCGCGAGCAGTTCGTCGCGTTGCGGGTGTGGCCATGTGCGAGAACCGTGAGCGATGGCGATCGCGGCTGCATACCTGAGAGCAAGGTCGCGAGGGTCTTCGTCCGCGGCAATGCGCCGGAACCACTCGCTGATGATGGTATCGACTCGCCCCGCGAGCGCCTTCGTGGCGGTCCGCCGCACGTCGTCGTTCTGGTCCTGGCTCAGGGTCAGCAGGGCGTCGGTGACCGCGGGCCCGTCCCGGTCGGCGAGCGCCTTCGTGGCGGTCCGCCGCACCCACTCGTCCTGGTCCTGGCTCAGGGTCAGCAGGGCGTCGGTGACCGCGGGCCCGTCCCGGTCGGCGAGCGTCTCCGTGGCGGTCCGCCGCACCCACTCGTCCTGGTCCCGGCTCAGGGTCAGCAGGGCGTCGGTGACCACGGGCCCGTCCCGGTCGGCGAGCGTCTCCGTGGCGGTCCGCCGCACCCACTTGTCCTGGTCCCGGCTTGTTGGGAGGCGCTCAGGGTGACCACGTGGGGGTAGTGGTTCGGCGTTGGGGTGAGCACGCTCGTGGGCGGGTTCGGGCGATTTGCTGTGTTCGGTGCCGGGGCGGCACGGTGATCAGGTCAGTGGTAGGCGACGGCCCTCCCGTTGTCTCTTTGGCCGGAGTTGCGGGAGGGCCGTCAGTGCGCGCTTGGAGGCGCTGTGGTCACCGTAGAGGGAGATGTCGTCGCCGTCGAGCGCCGGTTGGCGGCGGGTGAGTTGTGGTGTCCGTCGTGTGGGGGTGTGCTGTCGGGCTGGGGGCGGGCGCGGTCGCGGCAGGTGCG
>DATDBL010000104.1:0-21113 GCA_036524855.1 Aldersonia sp.
CGATTCGAGCACGCGGATCGCCTCGCGGGCGACGCTGCGCGACACCCCGTACTCGGCGCCGATGTCATCGAGGGTGAGCACCGCACCGACCGGCAGCGCACCGGACACGATCTCGGTCCCGAGTCGGGTGAGGACGGTCTCGTGCAGTTCGCCGTCTGGGGTGGAGGTCACACTTTCATCATGTCAGAAGCGCAGGTCGCGGATCAATAAACAGGCTTTTCCTCAACCTGACTTGCAAACGTATGACTATTAGGTCCATGATGTGACGACCAACACCACCAAAGGGAGCCCCCGATGCGGTCACAGCCGTCACAGCCGTCACAACCCACCTCGCCGCCGCTCGTCGTCATGGGCGTATCGGGCTCCGGCAAGTCGACCGTCGGCGCCGCCCTCGCCCAGCGACTGCGGGTCCCGTTCGCCGACGCGGACGACTTCCACCCGGCCGACAACATCGCCAAGATGAGCGCCGGCCAGGCACTCGACGACGACGACCGCTACCCGTGGCTGGAGACCATCGGCGAGTGGCTCGCCAACCATCCGGCGGGCGGGGTGATGAGTTGTTCCGCGCTCAAGCTGCGCTACCGCGACCAACTGCGCAAGCACTGCCCCGAGGTGCGGTTCGTCCACCTGCACGGCAGCCTCGAGGTGATCGAGCGCCGCCAGGCCAGCCGGCCCGGCCACTTCATGCCCGCCTCCCTGCTGGCCTCCCAGTTCGCCACGCTCGAGCCGCTCGGGCCCGACGAACACGGAGTCGAACTCGACGTCGACAACTCCGTCGACGACCTGGTCGAGCAGTACCTCGATCGCACCACAGACCCCGACAGCCCGAGCCCCAACTCCGACACCGCCGCCCCCCGCACCACCGAGGAGAACTGATGCACACGCTCACCACCGCCGTGCTGGCGGCCGACCCCGAGCTGCCACAGCCGGTCGCCGGCGGCTGGCAGCTCATCGTCGCCGCGCTGGCCGGCATCGCCGTCATCGTCGTGCTCATCGTGGGCACGAAACTGCACCCCTTCCTCGCTTTGATCTTCGGCGGCCTCACCGTCGGCATCGTCGCGGGCGAGAACATCAACACCGTCCTGAAGTCGTTCGCCACCGGATTCGGTTCCACCGCCGCCGGCGTCGGCATACTCATCGCCCTCGGCGCCATGTTCGCCAAACTGCTCGCCGATTCCGGCGGTGCCGACGAGATCGTCGACACCATCGTCGGCCATGCCTCACCCCGTATGCTGCCGTGGGCGATGGCGCTGGTCGGCGCGATCATCGGCCTGCCGATGTTCTTCGAGATCGGCCTGGTGCTGCTGATGCCGGTGATCTACCTGGTTGCCCGCCGGGCCCAGATGTCGCTGATCACCATCGGCATCCCGGCGTTGGCCGGCCTGTCCGCGATGCACGGTCTGGTGCCCCCGCACCCCGGCCCGCTCACCGCCATCGACTACCTCGGCGCCGACCTCGGCATCACCCTGGCCCTCGGCGTGCTCGTCGCGGTGCCGACGGTCGTCATCGCGGGCCCGCTGTTCGGCAAGCTCGCGGGCCGCTGGGTGAACGTGCCGCCGCCGCACACCTTCGACGCCGACGAGTTCGCCAAGGACCTGAAGCAGCGACCGTCGTTCGCCATCACCATGTTCAGCGTCCTGCTCCCGGTGGGCCTGATGCTCGGCAAGGCGCTGGTCGACATCTTCATCTCCGACGACACGGTCCTGTTCCGGCAGATCTTCGACGTGCTCGGCACCCCGCTGATCGCACTGCTGATCGCGGTGATCGTGGGCATGTTCACCCTCGGCCGCGGCGCCGGCATGGACCGCGACCAGATCTCCAAGTGCATCGAATCCGCACTGCCCGCGATCGCCGGCATCCTGTTGATCGTCGCCGCGGGCGGTGGCTTCAAGCAGGTGCTCGTCGATTCCGGCATCGGCACCCTGCTCGCCGACTGGGCCGCCGAGGCCAACATCTCGGTCATCCTGCTGGCCTGGGTCCTCGCGGCGCTGATCCGCCTCGCCACCGGCTCCGCCACGGTCGCGACGATCACCGCGTCCTCGCTGATGCTGGGCCTGGTCGAGGGCATGAGTACCGGCGAGGTGTCGCTGGTGGTGCTCGCGGTCGGCGCCGGATCGCTGTTCTTCTCGCACGTCAACGACGCCGGGTTCTGGCTGGTCAAGGAGTACTTCGGGCTCACCGTCGGGCAGACCATCAAGACCTGGTCGATCATGGAGACCATCCTCTCGGTGTGCGGCCTGGTGTTCGTGCTGCTGCTCGGACTGGTCATCTGACGACTTCACCTCTCTGACGGCGGCCGGGACAGACGTCCCGGCCGCCGTTTGCGCAGGTCCGACCCAGTACCCTGGTCCGCGTGAGCGCAACGGGAGCAGCAGCATTCGGCATCGCCAATATCGCGGCGGACGGCACCGTCCTCGACACCTGGTACCCCGATCCGGAGCTCGGCGAGTTCCCGGCCGCGGAGACCACCCCGGTGGCCAAGCCGCCGGCCAACCTCACGTCGCTGGTCGGCCAGGACGACGCCCGCGGGGTGCGACAGTTGGCCGTGCGCACGACCATCGCGGACCTGTCCGCGCCGCCGGTCGATACGCACGACGTGTACCTGCGGTTGCACCTGATCTCACACCGACTGGTCCGCCCGCACGGCACCAACCTCGACGGCGTCTTCGGCCTGCTGGCCAATGTCGTCTGGACCAACCACGGCCCGGCGGCGGTGGAGGGCTTCGAGGACGTGCGGGCGCGGTTGCGCATCCGCGGACCGGTCACCGTCTACGGCGTCGACAAGTTCCCGCGGATGGTCGACTACGTCCTGCCGTCGGGTGTACGCGTCGCCGACGCCGACCGGGTCCGCCTCGGTGCGCACCTGGCCAGCGGCACCACCGTCATGCACGAGGGCTTCGTCAACTACAACGCCGGCACGCTCGGCTCGTCGATGGTCGAGGGCCGCATCTCGGCGGGCGTGGTCGTCGACGACGGCAGCGACATCGGCGGGGGCGCCTCGATCATGGGCACCCTGTCCGGCGGCGGCAAGGAGGTCATCTCGATCGGCAAGCGCTGCCTGCTCGGCGCGAACGCCGGTGTCGGTATCTCGCTCGGGGACGATTGCGTCGTCGAGGCCGGCCTCTACCTCACCGCGGGCACCAAGGTCACCGGGCCGGACGGCACGGTCGTCAAGGCGCTGTCGCTCTCGGGTACCAGCAACCTGCTGTTCCGGCGCAACTCGGTGTCGGGTGCGGTCGAGGTGGTGCCGTGGAAGGGGTCAGGGATCGAACTCAACGCGGTGCTGCACGCGAACGACTGAAGGCCAGACAACAGCAGAGCGGCCCCCGACATCGTCAGGGGCCGCTCCGTCTGGAGTAACGATCAGATCTTCCAGACCGGCCAATAGGTGGTCACGCTGTCACCCGTCGCACTGACGAGGGTGATGTACGGGCGGATGGTGGTCTCCCCGACGACGCCGGTCACGGTGCCGTGGAAGTTCGCGATCCGAATCGACCCACTCTCCCCGGAGACCGGGCCGGTGGCGGCCTTGATGTCCTGGACGCCGGGGCCGAAGCCGACGCCGATCTGGAGGCCCAGCGACGGGATGAGGTTGCCGACCGAGGGGACTCCGTCGCTGTCGATGCTCAGGCTGGGCGTCGAGTAGTTGAACGTGATCTGGCCATTCAAGGTCGCCGGGTATCCGACCTGATACCCGATCGTCATGCCGCCGACGAATGCTGCGGCATCGGGGCCGGAAACGCTGAACGACGCCACACCGTTGTGGAACCACTCACGCGTCAGCGGGTTGCCGTCGAGGGGCTGCACGAAATTGATCGATGTGTCGCTTTGCGTGGCGGTCAGGGTTTTGCCCTTGCCGTCGACGATCGAGTTCGAGCTGTCGACGGCCGCGTTCGCCGTCGCGCCGCTCATGGACAAAACAAACGTGACGAGGACCGCCACGAATGCGACATAAGCCGGCGCGGACCGGCGGGAGTCGATCACGCTGCGCCGCGTTCGGCGAGAAAACACTGCCATCTTCCTCATCCAATGTGTCGAGCCGGGTCCCCCCGGCAGTGGTCGCCATCACTAACGTCGGATCGGAACGGGCCGCCAGCAGTCGAGCGAACCATCAGCAAACACTGTATCGAGCACAGCGTCGGCTGACATCGCCCGAGAACACGGACCCCCCGAGTCCAGTCGACCGCAGCCGTCACATCCTCCAACTGCACAGTAGCCCTGCATCGGGGTCGTTTCAATCCGAACACGCGTGAGCGACGCCTCGTATGCGGCGGACTGCCAGCGAAAATCCTGAACACCGACGGTTGACGTCCCGCGCGCACGGGCAGCAACATCGCAGAAAGCCCTAGTCCAGCAGCAGCATCTTCTGCACCTTCCCCATCGCGTTGCGCGGCAGTGCCTGCACCACGACCACCGCGCGGGGGCGTTTGTGCACCGACAACTCGCTGGCGACGTGCGCGATCAGCACCTCCTCGACGACGTCGGCACCGGCGCGGGGTACGACGTAGGCGACGATCCGCTGGCCCAAGTCATCGTCGGGCACGCCGACCACCGCAACCTCGGCGACGCTGGGATGCCCGAGCAGCGACGTCTCCACCTCGCCCGCGCCGACGCGATAGCCACCGGACTTGATCAGGTCCACCGACTCGCGGCCGACGATCCGGTGGAACCCGTCTTGGTCGATCACGGCCACGTCGCCGGTCTTGAACCACCCGTCCTCGGTCCAGGACTCGGCTGTCGCCTCCGGCCGGTCCAGGTAGCCGTCGAACAGCATGGGGCCGCGCACCTGCAGGCCCCCGACGTTGGCGCCGTCGTGCGGGAGATCGTTGCCGTGCTCGTCGCGCAACCGGGTCTGGACACCCGCGACCGGGGTGCCGACCCAGCCGGGCCGGCGCTCGCCGTCGGCGCGGGTGGACAGGGTGATCATCGTCTCGCTCATCCCGTACCGCTCGATCGGCGCGTGGCCGGTGAGCGCGGTGATCCGCTCGAACACCGGCACCGGCAGCGGCGCGCTGCCCGACACCAGCAGTCGCGCCCCCGACAGCGCGCGGGCGGCGTCGGCGTTCTCCGCGATCCGCGACCACACCGTCGGCACCCCGAAGTACAGCGTGCCCCCGGCGGCCGCGTACGCCTCCGGCGTCGGGCGGCCCGTGTGCACCAAACGCGACCCGGTGCGCAGCGGGCCGAGCAGGCCGAGGATCAGCCCGTGCACGTGGAACAGCGGCAGGCCGTGTACCAGCGTGTCGTTCGACGTCCACGCCCAGGCGTCGGCGAGGGCGTCGAGTCCGGCCGTGACCGCGCGCCGGCTCAGCACCACGCCCTTCGGCGCGCCGGTGGTGCCGGAGGTGTAGAGCACGAATGCGGTGCCGTCGGGATCGGGTTCGGGGTAGCTGTGCCACGACCGGGCGTGCAGCCGGACCGGGATGACGGGCAGATCCGACCCGTCCGGACGCGGCCCCAGCCACGCCTGCGCCCCGGAGTCGCGCAGCATGTGCGCGAGCTCGGCAGGCCCCGAGTCCGGTGGCACCGGGACGATCGCGACCCCTGCAAGCAGGCACCCGACCATCGCGAGCACGGTGGTCGGGGTCGGTTCGGCGAGGACGGCGACCTTCTCGGCGCGGGCGACGCGTTCGGCGACGGAGGTGCCCCCGCCGACGAGGTCGCCGCGCGACAGCGTGGTGTCGCCGATACGGACGGCGTCGGGAAGGTCGCCACCGTTGGAGACGAGGTGCGGATTCAACGAACTCAGAAGCACCGCCAAACCGTACCGCTCAGCTTCGCGTCGCCACCGACCGCAGGAAGAAGCGCAGGTTCGACGGCCGCTCGGCCAACCGCCGCATGAAGTATCCGTACCACTGGCTGCCGTAGGGCACGTACACCCGCATCGTGTTCCCGGCCCGCGCCAACCGGGCCTGTTCGAGGTCACGGATGCCGTAGAGCATCTGGTGCTCGAAGTCGGCCGGCGACCGGCGGGTCTCCCGCACGAGGCGCTGCGCCTCGCTGATCATCGCCGGATCGTGCGAGGCAACCATCGGGTAGCCCCGACCGCGCATCAGCACGCCCAGGCACCGCCGGTAGGACGCGTCCACGTCGTCGCGGGACTGGTAGGCGACCGACTCCGGTTCGCGGTAGGCGCCCTTGCACAGCCGGATCCGCGATCCCGGCCGGGCCAGATCGGCACAGTCGGCCTCGGTGCGCCGCAGGTAGGACTGCAATACCGCACCCAGCCACGGGTGGTCGGCGCGCAACTCGCGGACGGTCTCGAGGGTCGCGTCGGTGGTGGTGTGGTCCTCCATGTCGACATTCACCCACACCCCGTGCGGGGCCGCCGCGGCGCAGATCCGCGCCGCGTTGTCGGTCGCGATCCGCGCGCCGTCCGCCGGTAGCGCCTGCCCGAGCGCGGACAGTTTCACCGACACCTCGGCCGCGACCGGGCCACGTCGGGATGCGGTCAGCGCACCGAGTTCCGCGATCAGCGCAAGGTACTCGTCGACCGTCGCATCCGCCGCGGCGCGGTCGGTGGTGTCCTCGCCGAGGAAGTCGATGCTGACGGCACGGCCGCCGTCGAGCAGGCGCGACACCACGTCGAGCACCTCGGGTCGGGTCGAGCCGGCGATGAACCGCTCGACGATCTGCCTGGTGCCGGGCGCGTGGGTGATTGCCCGTTCCAGCCGCGGGGATCGCGCCGCGGCGAGGATCGCCGGGCGCAGCGGGTTGGAGATCACGGTCAAGTTCCAAGTCGCTTCGGTCGCCGCTGGTTCATATCCCCGTCTGCTTCGGTCGCCGCTGGTTCATATCCCCGTCGCTTCGCTCGCCCCTGGGTTCAATTCCCCGTCGCTTCGCTCGCCCCGGTCTCCATGTGGGGGTAGCGGTACGCCGTCGGCGGCACGAACGTCTCCTTGATCGTGCGCGGTGAGGCCCAGCGCAGCAGGTTCAGCGGCGAACCCGCCTTGTCGTTGGTGCCCGACGCCCGAGCCCCACCGAACGGCTGCTGCCCCACCACCGCCCCGGTGGGCTTGTCGTTGACGTAGAAGTTCCCCGCGGCGAAGCGCAGCACCGACTGCGCCCGGTCGATCGCTGCGCGGTCCTGCGCGATCACCGCGCCGGTGAGCGCGTACGGCGCGGTCGCGTCGACCTCGGCGAGGATGTCGGCGAACGCGCCCGGACCGGTGTCGTCGTATACGTACAGCGACAGGATCGGCCCGAAATACTCGGTGGCGAACGACTCGTCGCGCGGGTCGTCGGACAGCAGCACGGTCGGTTCGACGAAGTATCCCTCGCTGTCGTCGTACTTGCCGCCGACCGGGATGTCGATCACGCTCGCGCCGCGGGCCCGTTCGATCGCGGCGACGTTCTTGTCGAAGGCGCGGCGGTCGATCACGGCGCCGCCGAAGTTGGCCAGGTCGGTGACGTCGCCGTAGCGCAGTTCGCCGACCTCGGTCAGGAAGTCGTCACCCATCCGCTCCCACACCGAGCGCGGCACGTACGCCCGCGACGCCGCCGAGCACTTCTGCCCCTGGTACTCGAACGCCCCACGTAGCAGCGCGGTGCGCAGCACGGCCGGGTCAGCGGAGGCGTGGGCGACGACGAAGTCCTTGCCCCCGGTCTCCCCCACCAGTCGCGGATAGCCGTGGTAGCGACCGATGTTCGCGCCGACCTCGCGCCACAGGTGCTGGAACGTGCGTGTCGACCCGGTGAAGTGGATTCCGGCCAGGCGCGGATCGGCCAACGCGACCTCCGAGAGCGCGTGCCCGTCGCCGGTGACCAGGTTGATCACTCCGGGCGGCAGCCCCGCAGCCTCGAGCAGCTTCATCGTCCAGTACGCGGCGACGGTCTGGGTGGGCGAAGGCTTCCACACCACGGTGTTGCCCATGAGCGCGGGCGCGGTGGGCAGGTTGCCCGCGATCGCGCTGAAGTTGAACGGGGTGATCGCGTAGACGAACCCCTCCAGTGGACGGTACTCGAGCCGATTCCACACTCCGGGGGCGGAGATCGGCTGCGCGGCGAGGATCTGTCGGGCGAAGTGCACGTTGAACCGCCAGAAGTCCAGCAGTTCGCACGGCGCGTCGATCTCGGCCTGATAGGCGGTCTTCGACTGGCCGAGCATCGTCGCCGCCGCGATGGTTTCGCGCCAGGGCCCGGCAAGCAGGTCCGCGGCCCGCAGCAGCACGGCGGCGCGGTCGTCGAAGGACAGCTCCCGCCACCCGGGGGCGGCGGCGCAGGCGGCGTCGATCACCGCGGCAGCCTCGTCGTTCGTAGTGTTCGAGCAGGTGCCGAGCACCTGCGAGTGCCGGTGCGGCGCCACGATGTTCGTGCGCTCACCGGCACCCAGGCGGTGCTCGCCGGCGATGACGAGCGGCACGTCGACGGGTTCGGCGGCGAGTTCGTCGAGCCGTTCCGTGAGCCGCTTTCGTTCCGGGCTGCCCGGCGCGTAGCTGTGTACGGGCTCGTTGACCGGGTCCGGAACCGACGTGATCGCGTCCATCATCCTGCCCTCCTGACGAGCGGCGCCCCTTCCCGTCAGGCTATCCCCGTGCTGACCCTGCAGCCAGACGATCGGTCGGCAGTCGGCCAGAGAGCCGCCGGCAGGGACGCAGTCAGCCCCGGGCCAAGCGATCGACTGCCGCGGCGATTCGCTCGTCGCTGGCGGTCAGGGCGATCCGGACGTGCTGGGCGCCGCGCGGGCCGTAGAAGTCGCCCGGGGCGACGAGGATGCCGCGGCCCGCGAACCAGTCGAGGGTGTCGCGGCACGGCTCGCCACGAGTGGACCACAGATAGAGTCCGGCCTCGGAGTGGTCGACCGTGAAACCGGCCACGGTCAGCGACTCGAGCAGCCTCTGCCGTCTGGCCCGGTAGCGCTCCCGCTGCGCCGCCTCGTGTTCGTCGTCGCCGAGCGCGACGGTCATCGCCGCCTGCACCGGGGTGGGCATCATCATCCCGGCGTGCTTGCGCACCGCGAGCAGTTCCGCGACCAGCGCGGGGTCGCCGGTCACGAAGCCGGCTCGGTAACCGGCGAGGTTGGACGTCTTCGACAGCGAGTGCACCGCGAGCAGGCCGGTGTGGTCGCCGCCGCAGATATCCGGGTGCAGGATCGAGTACGCCGATCCCTCCCAGGTCAGGCCCAGGTAGCACTCGTCGGACGCGACGAGTGCGCCGCGTTCGCGGGCGAAGTCGACGACCTTTCTCAGGTGCTCGACCCCCAGCACGCGCCCGGTCGGGTTCGACGGCGAATTCAGGTAGATCAGTGCGGGCGACTGCGGCCCGAGTTGCGCGGTGCCGTCCGCGCGCAGCACCGGCGCGCCGGCGAGCAGTGCCCCCACCTCGTAGGTCGGGTAGGCCAGTTCGGGGATGACGACCGGGTCACCCGCCCCGAGGCCGAGCAGGTGCGGCAGCGAGGCGATGAGTTCCTTCGTGCCGATCACCGGGAGCACAGCGTCGGTGTCGACACCGGTGACGCCGAACCGACGCTCGAGTGCCGCGACCGCGGCGGCGCGCAGTTTCGAAGTGCCGTGCGTGGCTGGGTAGCCGGGCGCGTCCGCGGCAGCGGCGAGCGCATCCCGGATCAACTCCGGGACCGGGTCGATCGGCGTTCCGACCGACAGGTCGACGATGCCTTCCGGATGCGCGAGGGCGGCGGCTTTCGCGGATGCGATTGTGTCCCAGGGAAAGTCGGGCAGCCGCGCCGAGACGGCGCGCCGCTCGCGGGTGCGGCTCAATCCTCACCCATGGGCGGGAGTTCCTTCACGAACGGCGGGTCGTAGTCGACCTTGCCCAGCTTGGCCGCGCCGCCCGGCGAGCCGAGGTCGTCGAAGAAGTCGACGTTCGCGCTGACGTAGCCGCTCCACTGGTCCGGGGTGTCGTCCTCGTAGAAAATCGCCTCGACCGGACACACCGGTTCGCATGCGCCGCAGTCCACGCACTCGTCGGGGTGGATGTACAGCATCCTGCCGCCCTCGTAGATGCAGTCGACAGGGCACTCCTCGATACATGCCTTGTCCATCAAATCCACGCATGGCTCAGCGATTATGTACGTCACTGCCCTCGTCCCTCTCCTCATCCCCGGGCTCGCCCGGCGCGGTTCGCGAAAAACCCTACCCCGCTCGTGCGGCCCGATCCGGCATAGTGTGCCCTAACCTGCGGTGATCCACATCGCAGGTCAGGCCGCCGGCGTCCCCGCCCGGCGGCCGTATGCGGTGGTGCGTTCCACCGCCGGGCGCCCGATCCCCTCGGCGATGGCCCGCAACTCCGCGACGGTCTTGGCCGAACCGTGCTGCGAGCCCGCCATCCGGGAGATCGTCTCCTCCATCAGGGTGCCGCCGAGATCGTTCGCCCCGCCGCGCAGCATCACCTGGCTGCCGGCGACGCCGAGCTTGACCCAACTCGTCTGGATGTTCGGAATGCGGCCGTGCAGCATGATCCGGGCCAGGGCATGGACAGCGCGATTGTCGCGGTTGGTCGGCCCGGGCCGCGCCGCACCGGCCAGGTACAGCGGCGCGGACTGGTGCACGAATGGCAACGGCACGAACTCGGTGAACCCCGCGGTCCGGTCCTGGATGCCGCGCAGCACCCGCAGGTGGCCGACCCAGTGCCGCGGGTTGTCGACGTGGCCGTACATCATCGTAGAACTCGACCGCAGCCCGACCTGGTGCGCGGTGGTGACCACCTCGATCCAGGTCGCGGTCGGCAGCTTGCCCTTGGTGAGCACCCAGCGGACCTCGTCGTCGAGGATCTCCGCGGCGGTGCCGGGGATGGTGTCCAGCCCAGCCTCGCGCAGCCCGATCAGCCAGTCACGCACGCTCAGGCCCGCCCGCGCCGCCCCGTTGACCACCTCCATCGGGCTGAACGCGTGCACGTGCATGGTCGGCACCCGGTCCTTCACCGCGCGGACCAGGTCGGCGTACCCGGTGGCCGGTAGTTCGGGGTCGATCCCACCCTGCATGCACACCTCGGTCGCGCCGGCGACGTGCGCCTCCCACGCCCGGTCCGCGACCTGGGCGACCGACAGCGAATAGGCGTCGGCGTCACCCTTGCGCTGCGCGAACGCGCAGAACCGGCAGCCGGTGTAGCAGATGTTGGTGAAGTTGATGTTCCGGTTCACCACGTAGGTCACGACGTCTCCGACGGCCGCGCGACGCAGGTCGTCGGCGAGGGCCGTGA
Organism: Aldersonia sp.; assembly: GCA_036524855.1. Classification (GTDB taxonomy): domain Bacteria; phylum Actinomycetota; class Actinomycetes; order Mycobacteriales; family Mycobacteriaceae; genus Aldersonia. The sequence goes on from DATDBL010000104.1 coordinate 11,158, forward strand.
CGGCCTCGAGCCCCGGTCCGTCGGCGGTCGCGAGCGCCAGATAGTCGGCGTCCGAGCACCCGGCGGGGTCGCGTTCGGCAGCGCGCAGCGCGGCCAGCACGTCTGTGTCCACCCCCACCGGCGCACTCAACGACAACACCTGCTCGCGGACGGTGTCCCAGTCGCCGAAGGCGCTGCCGAGGTCGCTGCGGGTCTCGGTGATCCGGCCCTCGGTGTCGATCGCGGCGTGCAGGTCGGTGCGTCCTGCCGATTCCCACGTCTCATCGGGCTCCTGCCAGGGCAACCCGACGGGGACCGAATCCGGCCGCGCCAGACCGGTTTCCGGATCGGCGAGGGCAGCGACGTGTCGCGCGACACGCGGGTCGATCCAGGGCTGCCCGGCCAGCACGTACTTCGGTTGTGCGGCAGTGCGTTCGGTGAGTTCGTAGCCAGCCTCAGTGGTGATACCCGCCAGCGCTTCGAGATTCGGCCACGGCCGCTCGGGATTGACGTGGTCGGGGGTCAGCGGCGACACCCCGCCCCAGTCGTCGACGCCGGCGGCGATCAGATCGAGACACTCGCGCGCCGAGACCAGGTTCGGCGGCGCCTGGACACGCATCTCGGGGCCGAGCAGCAGGCGCGCGACGGCAACGGTGGCGCGGAACTCGGCGATGTCGGCGTCCGGGGTATCGCGCATCGCAGTGTCGTCCTTGGCCAGGAAGTTCTGCACGATCACCTCCTGGATGTGCCCGAACGCCTTGTGCACCTTGCGGATCGCCATGATCGACTCGGCCCGTTCCCGGCGGTTCTCGCCGATCCCGACCAGGATGCCCGTGGTGAACGGCACCGCGAGTCGGCCGGCGTCGGTGAGCGTGCGCAGCCGCACCGCCGGGTGCTTGTCCGGGCTGCCGTGGTGGCATTCGCCGCGGTCGGTGAACAGCCGGGTCGCGGTCGTCTCGAGCATCATGCCCATCGACGGCGACACCGGCTTGAGCCGGGAGATCTCCTCCCAGCTCAGCACGCCCGGATTGAGGTGGGGCAGCAGGCCGGTCTCCTCGAGCACCCGGATCGCCATGGCGCGCAGGTAGTCCAGCGTCGAGTCGTAGCCGCGCTCGTCGAGCCACGCCCGCGCCTCGTCCCAGCGTGCCTCGGGCCGGTCACCGAGTGTGAACAGGGCCTCCTTGCAGCCGAGTTCGGCGCCGCGGCGGGCGATGTCGAGGACCTCGTCGGGTTCGAGGTACGCGCCACGCCCGGCTGCGCGTAGCTTGCCGGGCACGGTGACGAAGGTGCAATAGTGGCAGCGGTCGCGGCACAGCCGGGTCAGCGGGATGAACACCTTGCGCGAATAGGTCACCGCGCGCGGCCGGCCCGCCGCCGCCAGGCCCGCGTCGCGCACCCGGGCCGCGGAGCGGCACAGGTCCGCGAGATCGTCGCCGCGGGCGGCGAGCAACACCTCGGCCTCGTCGACGTTCAGCGTGGCGCCGTCGCGGGCCCGGCGCAGGGCGCGCCGCATCGCTGCGGGCGTGGGCAGCGAAGCGCGGGTGGCGGCAGTTCGGGCGGCGGCGTGCGGGACGACGGGGTGGGGCAGGAACGTCACGTCCTCGATCATGCGCCACGCAGCGCCGGGGCGGCCACACCGGGGCCGCGCCGGAACTTCAGCGTCCCGGTCGGGAAGTCGTCAGTTGGCGCCGACCCGCCGCGTCGCATCCTTGTCGACGGCGACGGCGAGGTCCTGGACGAGCCTCGCGTGCCATCGGGTGTGCGCGTCGAGATCGGCGACGTAGGCGTGGCAGTCCGGGCACTCCCGACCGACGGAACCCTGTTGCTGAGTCTGCTCCACGATGCACCTCCATGAGAGATATCCCCAAAGTCCACCGTGCCACGAACGGCTCGTCCAGTCCATGGCGGCATTTGCTGCCATCGCGGCGACGTCGACGGTCGGCGGACTATGCGGCAGTCGGGCCCGGCTCACTCGGCCGACTCGGCGATCGCCCCGGTCGATCCGTGAGGTACTCGTCGGAGTCTTCCTCGGTTTGAATGAGGTGGGCGCGCATCGATTCTCGAGAAAGGTCGGAGTCGCCCGCGGCGACGGCGGCGAGGATGCGGCCGTGCCAGTCGATGGCGTGTTCGCGGATCTGGGATACCGCGGAGGTCGTTTCTCGCAGCGTGCGCAGGACGAGGGCGAGCGGTTCGAACACGGCGTCGAGGAATACGTTGTCGACGGCTTCGAAGAGGGTGGTGTGGAAGGCGAGGTCGGCCTCGACAAATCGGGCGACGTCGGCCTGCGCGTGTGCCTCACGCATCACGTCGAGGTGCCGTGACAACTGCTCGATGTGTTCGTCGGCGCGGCGGTGGGCGGCGAGTTCGGCGATACCGACCTCGACCGTGCGACGCGCCTCGATGAGCTTTCGGGGTAGCAGCATGGGCTGGCCGGAGGCCTGACCGCGAGCCTGCAGCAACCGGGGATCCAGGGGCGACCATTTCCCGGGCGCGTTGATCACGCTGGACTTGCCGTGCTGAACGTCGATGACGTTGGTCGAGGCCAGGGAGCGGATCGCCTCGCGGACGGTCAACCGGCTGACCTCGAACCTGGCCGCGAGCTCGGCTTCGCTCGGCAACGAGGCACCGGGCGGGTAGGTCCCGTTCAAGACGAGGTCGAGCAACCCGTCGGCCACGACCGAGGTGCGACTCTGCCGCATCGTTCCTCCTCGCCGGGTGACATTCTCGGTGACCACCCTACCAACTCATCTGACAAGTTCGGAGGAAAAGGTTGACTCCCGGGAGTGTTCCAGGCAACATATCTGACATCAGAGTTCTGATGATCACAAGACACCCCGGTGAACCCACCGGCCAGCCTCTCCGTCTCCCTGGAGGTATCGACGTGCATTCTCTCGTCCCGGCGCTGCGGCTGCCCGCGCCCTCGGCGCGCGGCGCAGCGGTCCGCTCGACCCGATCCGCTCGGTCGGTGACGCCATGATGGATTCCCCGGCGTATCTGCTGAGCGTCGCGGCCGTCGGCATCGCCCTGCTGCTGTTGTTGATCATCAAGATCCGCCTCGATCCGTTCGTGTCGCTACTGCTGGTCAGCGCTGGCGTCGCGGTGGCCGCGGGCATCCCGCTGGTCGACATCGTCCCGGACATGGAAACCGGGATGGGCAAGGTGTTGGCCCATGTCGCCCCGATCGTCGGGCTCGGCGCCATGCTGGGCAAGATGCTCGAGGTTTCGGGCGGCGCGCAGAAGATCGCCGACCGGTTGCTCGGACTCTTCGGCGAGCGCCGCGCGCCGCTCGCGCTGGGGGTGACCGGGCTGATCTTCGGGATTCCGGTGTTCTTCGACGTGGGCGTGATCGTGCTGGCACCGGTGGTATACGCGGCGGCCAAGCGTGGCGGCAAGGGCATGCTGTACTACGCGCTACCGCTGGCCGCGGGACTCGCGATCGTCCACGGCCTGCTGCCACCCCACCCCGGGCCGGTCGCAGCAGCGGGCCTGCTGCACGCCAACATGGGCCTGATCATCGTGTTCGGACTGATTTGCGCGATCCCCGCCTGGATCCTGGGCGGCTACTTCTACAGCAAGTGGATCGCCAAGCGCATCTACGTGCCCATCCCGGACTACGTCGAGGAAGGATTCCACGACGAATACGCCGAGGACGGTGCCCGGCCGCTCGGCGAACCCACCGGTACCCCCGGCGGCGAGGGAACCAGTCCCGCGACCGGCACCCGCACCACACCCGCCCCCGAACAGCAGCAAGCCGTGCCGCAGGCCGGATTCGGCACCGTCGTCGCGATCATTCTGCTGCCGATCGTGCTGATCCTGCTGCAGACGTTCTCCAGCATCCTCATCGACGACCCGGAGAACCCGGTGCAGAAGGTGGCGAGTTTCATCGGCGCCCCGCTGATGGCTCTGTTGATCGCGGTCCTCGTGTCGTTCTACGTGCTCGGCGTCCGTCGCGGTTGGAGTTCCAAGCACCTGGTCACGGTCGCCGAGAGCGCCCTGAAGCCGGTCGGCATGATCCTGCTCGTCGTCGGTGCCGGCGGCGTCTTCGGCAGCATCCTGGTTGCGAGCGGTGTCGGCGACGTGTTGTCCAGCAGCCTGACCAGCACGGGGCTACCGCTGATAGTGCTGGCCTTCGTCATCGCATGGGCGCTGCGCATCGCCCAGGGCTCGGCCACCGTTGCCATCGTCGCCACCTCGGGCATCATCGCCACCCTCGTCGAGGAGGCGGATCTCTCCCAGGCACATCTGGCGCTGATCTGCGTCGCGATGGGTGCCGGCGCCACCGCCACTTCGCACGTCAACGACGCCGGGTACTGGCTGGTCAGCCGCTACTTCGGGATCAGCGAGAAAGACACCCTGAAGTCCTGGACCGTCCTGGAAACGATCATGGGCTTCACCGCGTTCGGCGTCGCCGCAGCGCTGAGCCTGGTCGTCTGACCACATCGCTCCCGCCAAGACACACCACACGAGCCTCTCGACCAAGGAAAGCAAAGCCATGCCCAACAACACATCTCCGATCGACACAACCCGGACGGCTCCGACCGCGGCCGAGGCACTGTCCGCGGCACCGGCGGTGCGCCACCAACCCGGCGCCCGCGATCGGATCAGGGCCGCCCACGCGGCCGCCGGACGGCGGATCGCCGTCCTCGACGACGACCCGACCGGCTCACAGACGGTGCACGACGTCTCGGTGGTCACCGTGTTCGAGGACGCCGAGTTCGCAGCAGGTCTCGCCGAACCCGGTTCCACCTGCTTCGTGCTGACCAACACCCGCAGCCTGCCCGAACGCAGCGCCGTCGAACTCACCACCAGCGTCGCCGGCAGCCTGTTCACCCTCGGACAGACCCTCGGCGCACCCGTCGAGGTCGTCAGCCGCAGCGATTCGACCCTGCGCGGCCACGTCCTCACCGAGATGGCTGCTCTCGACGCCGCCCGGCGACGGGTCACCGGCACCGGATTCGATTGCGTGCTGCTGGTCCCGGCCTACTTCGAGGCAGGCCGCTTCACCGCCGGTGACATCCACTGGGCCAACGTGTCCGGCGAGGCCATCCCGGTCGGGGACAGCGAGTTCGCCCGCGACGCCACCTTCGGCTACAGCTCGTCGAACCTGCGCGAGTTCATCGCCGAGAAGAGCAACGGCACGATCTCCGCCGAACAGGTGCACAGCATCACGCTGACCGACATCCGCGAGGGTGGACCCGACCGGGTCGCCAACCTCCTCGCCGGCGTCACCGGCGGCGCGTTCGTCGTGGTCAACGCGACCGACTACGCCGACCTGGAGATCGTCGTGCTCGGCCTGCTCGACGCGCAGGCGCGCGGCAAGACGTTCGGCTACCGATCCGGGCCGTCGTTCGTCCGCGCCCTCGCCGGGCTCGAACCGCAAGGACCGCTCACCACCGAACAGATCTGGCCGGCCGGCAACCCCGGTGGTCACGGGCTGGTCGTCGTCGGCTCCCACGTCGGCCTGACCAGCCGACAGGTCGCCAAGGCACAGCAACGCGGCGGACTCACCGAAGCCGAACTCGACGTACCCACGCTGATCGATCCCGACCGGCGCGACGCCCACATCGCCAACATCGGCAGGCAGGTCGCCGCGGCCCTCGCCACCTCCGACGTGCTGCTGTTCACCAGTCGCAGCCTGCTGCGCGGTGGCGACGCCGACGACAGCCTGGCCATCTCCCGCACCGTCTCCACCGCCGTCATCGAGGTTGTGCAGGCCGCCCTGGCGGCGCACCCGGCCTGGGTGGTGGCCAAGGGCGGCATCACCTCCCACGACGTCGCTGTCCGGGGGCTCGGCATCCGGCGCGCCGAGGTCGTCGGTCAACTGCTGCCCGGCATGGTCTCGATGTTGCGGCCCATCGAGGCCGCGCCCGAGGCGGTCGGCACGCCCTACGTCGTCTTCGCCGGCAACGTCGGTGACGACGACACGCTTGCCTACGTCGTGGACCTCTTCACCGGCCGCACCTGACCGACCCCACGGCCGCAACCCGCACAAACCCCCCACACCCCAAGGAGAATCACCATGACCACCATCGGATGGATCGGACTCGGCGCCATGGGTGCCCCCATGGCCACCTGCGTCGCGCGGGCCTGGCACACCGTGACCGCCTTCGATATCGACCCGCAGAGGGCCGTCGCACTCGCCGGCGAGGGGATCAAACCCGCCGCCACCATCGCGTCCGCAGCTCAGAACGCGGATGTCCTGGTACTGATGGTCGCGACCGCCGAGCAAGCCGAATCGGTGCTGTACGGCGACGGGAACGCCGCCGCCGCACTCAAACCCGGCGCTGTCGTCCTGTTGATGGCCACCGTCGGCCCCGCCGCCGTAGAGGATTGGGCCGAACGCCTGCGGCCCGCCGGCGTCGAGATCGTCGACGCCCCCGTGTCCGGCGGTGCCAGCCGCGCCGGCCAGGGCGACCTGCTCATCATGGTCAGCGGGTCGCAGGCCGCGCTCGACGCGGTACAACCGCTGCTGGACGCGATGGCACGCAACGCCCCCGTCGTGGGCACCCGGCCCGGTGACGGGCAGAAGGTCAAGCTGGTCAACCAGTTGCTCTGCGGCGTGCACATCGCCGTCGCTGCGGAGGCCCTCGCCTACGCCGAGGCGCTCGGCTTGCAAGCCGGCCCCACCTGGGAGGTCCTGCGGCACGGCGCCGCCGCGTCGTTCATGCTGGACGACCGCGGCTCCCGCATGGTCGACAACCCGAACAACGAGATCCGCAGCACCATCGACATCTTCGTCAAGGACATGGGGCTGGTCACCGCCGCCGCCCGCGCGAACAGCTACCCGGCACCGCTGGCCTCCGCGGCCGAACAGCTCTACCTCGCCGGCCGCCGCGCCGGACTCGGCCGATCCGACGACTCCTCGCTCATCCAGATCCTCCGCGGACCTGCATCGGGGCACGCGCCGCTGACGTGATCGAGGCGCTGAGGTGATCGACGCGCACTCCCTCGGTGCCGGGGTCGTGGTCGCGTCGCGGGATTCGCGTCCGGACTCACCCGCCTCCGCACCGATCGTGGACCATTGACACCATGGCGCATGTCACCATGCTCGACCCGGCCCGGCGGCCCAGCCCCAAGGCAAAACGGTTGTGGGCGATCAACGCAGCCCTGCTGTGGCTGGTGCCGTTCGCGGCGCAGGTGGTGTGGGCGATCCTCGACGACAACTGGACGACCTGGCCACACGTGGTGGTGTTCGTCGCGTCGCTGGTGCTCGCCGGCCTGCACATCGGTGTGGTCCCGATCTGGCGGTATGCGGTGCACCGCTGGGAGATCAGCGACACCGCCGTGTACACCAAGACCGGCTGGTTCACCCAGGAGCAGCGCATCGCACCGGTATCGCGGGTGCAGACCGTGGACACCGAACGGGGGCCGATCGACCGCCTGCTGGGTCTGGCCACCGTCACCGTGACCACGGCGTCGGCGGCGGGCGCCGTCACCATCACCGCGCTGGACCAGGCGGTCGCGGACGAGGCGGTGGCGAAGCTAACCGAAATCGCCGGGCGGACCGGCGAGGACGCGACGTGACCGCCCCGATTCCCCCGACGGAATCCAGTGCCGCCGCCGAGGCCGAGGAGGCCGAACTGCCATGGCAGCGGCTGGCCAAGCGGATGCTGCTCGTCCACCCGGTGACCGAGGTGGTGAAGCTCGCGCCGGCGCTGCTGGCCGCCCTCGTGCTGGGCACGCAGAGCGACAACGAGATCTGGACCCTCGTCGCGCTCGCGGCGGTGCTCGCCTATGCGCTGACCCGCTGGTTCACCACGACCTATCGCGTCGGCCCCGTGCACGTCCAACTGCGCTCGGGCTTGTTCCAGCGCAAGGTGCTCTCGGTTCCCCGCAACCGGATCCGCTCCGTCGATGTCGAGGCCAGAGTGCTGCACCGCGTGCTCGGCTTGGCGGTGCTACGGGTCGGCACCGGGCAGCACGCCAAGGACGGCGAGGGCTTCAAGCTCGACGGACTCGACGCGAAGCAGGTTCCGGCGTTACGGGCGGCGTTGCTCGCGGGCGTGACCACCGCGGCCCGGCGCACGGATACCGCCGCTCGGCGCGAGGACACAACTGACGCGGTACCGGCGGCATCACCTGCACCGCCGGCGCAGACCGAGATCGGGCACTGGTCCCCGTCTTGGGTCCGCTACGCGCCGTTCTCGCTGACCGGGCTGGCGGTGGTCGCGCCGGTGGTGGGCCTGCTCGCGCAGTACGGCGCGGTGCAGTGGGTCGCGGATTCGGGCGTGGTCTCGGGCGGGGTGCGCTCGGCGTCGCGGCTCGGGATCCCGATCGCGATCGCGATCGGCGTGCTGGCGCTGCTCGCGGTGGCGAGCGCCGCGGCATGCGTGCGCTATCTGCTGCGCTGGGGCCGGCTGCGGGTGGTCGACGCCGGAGCAACGCTGCATCAGACCAGCGGCCTGCTGACCACGCGCGAGGTCACCCTCGACGTCGCCCGGTTGCGCGGGGCGACGGTGCAGGAGTCGCTGTTGCTGCGGTCGGTGGGCGGGGCCGAACTCGAGGCAATCATGACCGGTCGGCTGCGGCGGCAGAAGGTGCTCCCACAGGCGCCCCGCCGGGAGGTCGAGCGGGTGATGACGTATCTGCTGGGCAGCGCGGCCCAGTTCACTGCCCCGCTGCGCCGGCACGGCCGCGCGGCGGCGCGGCGGCGCTTCACCCGGGCGCTCGGGCCGGTGCTGCTTGCGCTCGTCGCCGTCGCGATCGCGGCGGCCACCGTACATGTCCAATGGGGCTGGTGGCTGATCGCGCCGGTGCTCCTCGTCGCCGCCGCGGCCCTGGCCTGGGACCGGTACTGCAACCTCGGCCACGCAGTGCTCGCCCCGACCGAGCCGGGTGGGGCGCGCTGGCTGATCACGCGCGCCGGATCGCTGTCGCGCGACCGCGACTGCATCCAGTCGGCCGGCATTGTCGGCTGGACGGTGCGCCGGTCGTTCTTCCAGCGCCGCGCCGGGGTCGCGACTGTGTGCGCCGCCACCGCGGCGGGCAAAGGGCACTACGAGGTTGTCGACCTGCCCGCGCGGGACGCCTGGAGTCTCATCGACTCCGTGACGCCCGGCGCGGGTGACGTGTGGGCGCGCTACTCCTGAGCTGATGGTGCGCGCCCCTGAACCAGGACCGCGAATCGGTCACGATGACGATTCGTCGACGACACAGCCGGCGGCCCAGGGCTGTGTTTATCACGGCGTTGTGGCCCCATCCTTCGGCGTGTCGACGGCCACACGGGCGTGCTCGACAGTGCCGGGACTCGGTCATACAAGCGACCCAGTAGTGAATCGATGCCCGGGGTCGCGCCGCGAAAGTTCATCGAGCGCATAGTTATTCCGGCGCGAACCCCTGCTGGGACCGGAAGAACTATGCGCTCGACGGCAGCTCGATTGCCGGCTGGGTATCTCGATGTGGTGGGCCCACGCGGGGGTTGAGCGGTCGCCGATCACGTCCTCCATGATCTGGGCGCACCCGATGCTCGCGTAAGGCGACTCGGGGCAGGCCCAGATCATCAGTCGGACCCAAAGTCGGGGCCACCACCCACAGCCTCGGCCCGAACTCGTTGGTGTCGGGGGAGGGGCTCTCAGCGCATCCCGATGTAGATCTCGCCGGTCGAGACGTCTTCTTCGAGCGCCTCGAGGGAACGGCCGCGCGTTTCGGGTACCTTCGTCCACACGAACGCGAGCGCCGCCACGCCGATGACGGCGAACATGAAGAACGAGCCGGTGATGCCGATTCCCTTGACGAGCGTCGGGAAGAACAGCGCCAGGATTCCGTTGGTGGTCCAGCCGAAGAAGACCGAGATCCCGATGCCGAGGCCGCGCATGTGCAGCGGGAAGATCTCCGCGAGCCACACCCACACGGCGATGTTGAGGAAGGACTGCATCGACAGCACGAACGCCGCGACCAGGACGAGGATCACGAACGGCCGCGCAGGGTTGCCCGCGGGCAACAGGATCGAGGCGGCGCCGATCAGGCAGTGGCAGATC
>DATDBL010000105.1:0-17356 GCA_036524855.1 Aldersonia sp.
CTCTTCGACCCCGAACGCGTGACGGCCGTGCACGATTGGCACGTCGCCCGCGGCGCGGTGTTCGAGGACGTCGGGCAATGGAAGCGCCCGCGCTACTATCCGCTGCCCGGGGAGGACCTGGAGACCGCGGTGCTGCGCGAGTGCGCGGCCGTGCGCGGCGGCGTCGGCATCCTCGACGGCTCCACCCTCGGCAAGATCGACGTGCAGGGTCCCGACGCCGGCGCGTTCCTCGACCTGCTCTACACGAACATGATGAGCACCCTGAAGGTCGGGATGGTGCGCTACGGCGTGATGTGCGGCGTCGACGGCATGGTCATCGACGACGGGACCGTGATGCGCCTGGCCGAGGACCGGTTCCAGGTGTTCACCACCACCGGCGGCGCGGCACACATCCTCGACTGGATGGAGGAATGGCTGCAGACCGAGTGGCCCCACCTGAAGGTGCGGATGACCTCGGTCACCGAGCAGTGGCACACCTTCCCGGTCGTCGGGCCGAAGTCCCGCGACGTCGTCGGCGCGGTGTTCCCCGACCTCGACGTCAGCAACGAGGCCTTCCCGTTCATGGCCTGGCGTGACACCACCCTCGACGGGGTGCACGTGCGGATCGGTCGGGTCAGCTTCTCCGGCGAACTCGCCTACGAGGTCAACGTCACCGGCTGGCACGCACAGGCCGTGTGGGAGCGGCTGATCGCCGCCGGCGAGCACTACGGCATCACGCCCTACGGCACCGAGACCATGCACGTGCTGCGCGCCGAGAAGGGCTACCCGATCATCGGGCAGGACACCGACGGCACCAACACTCCGCAAGATCTCGGCATGAGTTGGGCGGTGTCGAAGAAGAAGCCGGACTTCGTCGGCAAGCGGTCCTTCACCCGCGCCGAGAACCTCAACCCGCTGCGCAAGCAGTTCGTCGGATTGTTGCCCCTCGACGAGGCGACCGTGCTGCCGGAGGGCGCGCAGATCATCGAAACCGTCGACGACGGCGTGCTGCCGCCCCCGCCCGTGCCGATGCTCGGTCACGTCACGTCGAGCTACCGCAGCGCCGAACTGGGTCGCCCGTTCGGTCTGGCCCTGCTCGAGGGCGGGCACGCCCGCATCGGCGACACCCTACACGTCCCCGTGGACGGCACCCTGGTGCCCGTGGAGGTCACCGGCACCGTCCTCGTCGATCCCGAAGGAGCACGCCGCGATGGCTGACACCCTCACCCGTCCGTTGAACCGACACAGCCCGTTGCAGGACTACGAATCCCGGTTCGCGGACCTGCCCGCCTCGACGCAGATCAGCGAGGAACCGTTCCTCGCGATGGTGGACCTGTGGGTCGACCCGGACGGCCCCGGCGGCGCCACGGCCGCGGCCGTCCTCGGCATCGCCGCGTTGCCGACCGCCCCGTCCACCGTCGTTGCGGGCCCGCACACAACGGTGCACTGGTTCGGGCCGCAGGAGTGGCTCGTCACCGCCGATGAATACACCGACCGCTCCGGCGAGGTCCTCGAGGCGCAGCTGCGCGCGGTCGTGAGCGAGCACGGCGGCGCGGCCGTCGACGTCTCCGCCCAACGCACCGCGCTGCGGCTGCGCGGCGCCCACGCCCGCGATCTCCTCGCCAAGGGCAGCTCGCTGGATCTGCACCCGCGCGTGTTCGGTCCCGGCTGCGCCGCGCAGACCATGCTCGGCCTCGCCGGCGTCGTGCTGATCCCGTTGGACGCCACCGGAACCGACTACCGGATCCTTGTCCGGCAGTCGTTCGCCCGCTACCTGGCCGAATGGCTGATCGACGCTGCCGAGGAGTTCGGCGTCCTCTGGTAGCCAGTCGAAGTGCCACGGCAGTACAACATGAGTGCTAGCAGATTGCTAGCTTCTTGCTATCATTGTGCGATGAAAACACTGTATCTGCGCAATGTGCCCGACGACGTCGTCGAGCGACTGGAACGGCTCGCCGATCGCGACAAGACCTCGGTGTCCGCGGTTGCCGTTCGTGAGCTCGCCGAGGCTTCTCGCCGCGCCGACAATCCCGCACTTCTTGGGGACCTGCCTGATGTGGGCATCGAAACCACCGAGCTGGTCCGTGGCATCGACGACGAGCGCGCCGGTCGATGATTGTGGTTGACGCGTCGGCCGCGCTGGCCGCTCTGCTCAACGACGGACAGGCGCGACAATTGATCGCTGCCGAGCGCCTGCACACCCCGCATCTCATCGATTCGGAAATCGCAAGCGGACTGCGCAGGCAAGTCCAGAGGAGTCGGCTGAGCGCGGCCGACGGATGGAATGCCCTACAAACATGGCGCCGCCTAGCCGTCACTCGATATCCGGTGTACGGCCTCTTCGAGCGGATCTGGGAAATCCGCGAGAACCTGTCCGCATCCGACGCCAGCTACGTCGCCTTGGCGGAAACCCTTGACTGTGCGCTAGTCACAGCGGATGCCCGACTCAGCAACGCCGTCCAAGCGCAATGCGCGATCACCGTCGTGCCTAAGTAGCACCGCCAGACGCCCCCATTCGTCACAGCGGCAGGGGTCTGTCGTCTACGACGCTCTTCATCACCAGAGTGGAGTTGAGACGTTGCACGCCGGGCAGGGTGGCGAGTTGTTCGTCGTAAAGGGTTTGATACGCGGACAGGTCGCGGGTGAGGACGCGCAGGAGGTAATCGGGGTCACCGAAGAGGCGTTGGGCCTGCAGAACGTTCGGGATCTCGGCGACCGATTCTTCGAACGCGTCGATGGTGGCGCGGTCGGCGGCGCGCATGGTGACGAACACGAGTGCCTCGAAGTCCAGGCCGAGAGTGTGGGCGTCGAGTCGAGCGCGATAGCCGCTGATCGCGCCGGAGCTTTCCAGGGCGCGCAGTCGACGGTGACAGGGCGAGATGCTGAGCCGGACCCGGTCGGCGAGTTCGGTGATGGAGAGGCGACCGTCCCTTTGCAGCTCGGCAAGAATCTTCCTGTCGACCGTGTCTATGGGGAATATTCTCCCCCGTAGACCCGCGATCCGCGGAATCTTTGGAAACGTATCCCCGCAATAGTTGCCTAGTCTTTCCTCTTGCATACCCAGTCCAGGGTCCGCAGGTGACGAAAGAGAGTGTGCAGCAATGGCGATCGGTACTGTCGTCGCGTTCTGGTCGGTGTCGTTTCTGTTCGTGCTGACGCCGGGAGCCGACTGGGCGTATGCGATCGCCGCGGGGCTGCGGCACCGGACTGTCGTGCCGGCGGTGGGTGGTTTGCTGAGCGGGCATCTGGCGATGACCGTGGTGGTGGCGGCCGGTGTCGCGGCGCTGGTGGCGCGGTCACCGATCATGCTGACCGCGCTGACGGCCGTGGGGGCGGTGTATCTGGTGTGGCTCGGGATCACCATGCTGGCAAGACCTTCCGCCCTGCCGCAGGCCGGGGCGGAGCAGTCGCCGCCGTCGTGGATGCGGCAGGCGGCCACCGGTCTGGGGATCAGCGGTTTGAACCCGAAGGTGTTTCTGTTGTTCCTGGCGTTGCTGCCGCAGTTCACCGACTCCGGCGCCCGCTGGCCGCTGGCGGCGCAGATCCTGGTACTGGGGTTGGTGCACACGGCAACCTGCGCGATCGTCTACACCGGGGTGGGGACCGGGGCACGGGTGGTGCTGCGCGCACGCCCCGCCGCGGCGCGGGTGGTGACGTGGGTGTCCGGTGCCGCGATGATCGTGATCGGAGTGGTGCTGCTGATCGAACGACTGGCCGTCTGAGCCCTGGAACGCGGGTGCAGTCTGCCGGGGCGGCGGACTCTACTCCGGCCAGGCCCGTGGGAACGGTATATGTAGCGAGGCGGGCGCGACGGGGGTGTGGCCGGCGGCGGCGTGCAGCCGATGCTCACGCAGGACGACCGCGCCGCTGCCGAGCATGGTGTCGACGAGGTCGGCGGCGAGGGTTTCGGGGGTGGTGCGCAGCAGTCGTGCCGCATCGGTGACCCAGGCGCGGGCATGTAGATAGGCCTCGACGTCGGCGGCCGGGATGCCGTTGCGAATCATCAATGCGTAGGCGAAGATCCGGCGCGCCCCGTACCACACGGCGCCGTCGGGGTCGTCGACGAGGCGCTGGGCACGACGCAGCGCGGTCGCGAAGCTCGCACCCGGATCGGCGGGGATCGGCCCGTGCGCGGGCAGCAGCACCCTCGGCTGCAGGGCGGCCAGTCGGCGCAGGGAAGCCAGGGCGGTGCGGGTCGCGTCGGGCCCGTCGAGCGCGGTGTTCACCCAGCCGACGTCGTAGTCCGACAACGCATCTCCGACGATCAACAGCCGCTGGCCGGGTTCCCGGAGGGCGAGGTGGCCGGGCGTGTGCCCGGGTGTGCGGATCACTTCCCAGTCGGTGTCGCCGAGCCGGAGCACCGCGCCGTCGTCGAGACGTTCGTCGACGGTGTACGGCGCGACCGGCTGGTCGAGGTACTCGGCCAGGCAGCAGCCGGGATCGCGGCGCGCGAGGGCGTCGGCGTCGGCGGTGCTGGCGGCGATGCCGGCGCCCCGGGACTGCAACAACGCGTTGGCGCCGACATGGTCGGCGTGCCAGTGGGTATTGACGACCCGGCGCAGGGACGTGGTATGCGCATCCACCCAAGCCACGGTGTCGTCGGCGTGGCCGACGAAGCCGCTGTCGACGAGCGCCGGTTGGCGCCCGTCGACAAGGAGCAGGTTGGCGTCGGGGAACGGGCGCTGCCGCCAGATCAGCCACGGCGGCAACACGACGTCGTCCACGCCGGTCACCAAGGCGCGGGGCTGCCCTTGAGTTGTTCCCAGTAGCGGCGGTGGGCACGGCGGGAGGGTTCGCTGGTCATGCCGGCAGCGAGCTCGGCCCGGTCGAGCGGATCGTTCAACTCGGCGATGTCGCGCAGGGCGGGGGCCTGCAGCGCGCGTTTGGTGTAGGCGTAGTCGCCGAGGCAGTCCTCGGGGGTCAGCTCGGCGATCTCGACCGCCCGGTCGATCAGTGCGTCTGCGGGGGCGAGTTCGTGCATGAGCCCCAGCGCGTACGCCTCGGCGGTGGAGAAGACCTCCCCCTGCAGACACGCCCGGGAGGCGACCCGCTCTCCCCACGCGTACTGCAGCATCCGCAGATACACCGCGGGCATCGGGATCCCGATCGGAACCTCGTTGATGCCGTAGCGGGCGCCCTCGTCCACGGCGACGCGGCGATCGCACACGGCGGCGGTGATCAGGCCCCCGGCGAAGGCGTGCCCGTTGACAGCGGCCACGGTCGGGCGCGGGTAGGTGAACAACCGCACGTTCGTGGCGCGGTAGTCCTGGAACCAGGACGCGACCGCGGCTTCGTCCCCGGCGAAGAGGGGAAAGTGCTCGCCGAGGTCCAGGCCGGCGGAGAACCGGGCCCCGGTGCCGGTCAGCACCACCGGCGAGTCGGGGTGGTCGGCCTCGAGCCGGTCGAACGCCTCGTGCAGGTCGGCGAAGAAGGCACGGTTCTGCGCGTTGACCGGATTGGTGTTCATGGTGACGACGGCGACGCGGCCGCGCCGCTCGATGGTCCAACTCATTGCTGCTCCTTGAACTTATGGTGTGAATTGTGGTCGACGGTAGGTGGTTTCGGGTCTAGAGGCCCAGCATCTGGCGGGCGTGTTCGCGCATCTCCACCTTGCGGACCTTGCCGCTGACGGTCATGGGGAATTCGTCGACGCAGGCGACGTAGCGGGGGATCTTGTAATGCGACAGCCTGCCGGTGCAGAACTCGCGGACG
The DNA here is from genome assembly GCA_036524855.1 of Aldersonia sp. GTDB lineage: Bacteria > Actinomycetota > Actinomycetes > Mycobacteriales > Mycobacteriaceae > Aldersonia. The sequence goes on from DATDBL010000105.1 coordinate 5,692, forward strand.
GCGGCGGCGTCGAGTGGGGCGGCCCCGGCTCGCAGCCGGATCCACGCCATCAGCTCCTCGCCGTACTTGTCGTCGGGCACCCCGATGACCTGGGCGTCGAGGATGTCCGGGTGGGTGTAGAGGAATTCCTCGATTTCGCGCGGGTAGATGTTCTCCCCGCCCCGGATCACCATGTCCTTGATCCGGCCGGTGATCGCGACGAACCCGTCCTCGTCCATCACCGCGAGGTCGCCGCTGTGGATCCAGCCGTCCGCGTCGATGGCCTCGGCGGTCTTCTCGGGTTGATTCCAGTAGCCGAGCATCACCGAGTATCCCCGCACGCACATCTCGCCGGATTGCCCGCGTGCGACCGTGTCCCCGGTCGCCGGGTCGACTATCTTCACCTCGACGTGGGGGTGTGCCCGCCCGACGGTGGCTACCCGCCGATCGAGGGGGTCGTCGGCCCAGGTCTGCGTCGACGCGGGAGAGGTTTCGGTCATGCCGTACGCGATCGCCATCTCGGGGGCCCAGGCGGTGACCTGCTTCATGATCTCGACCGGGCAGGGTGAGCCCGCCATCGCGCCGGTGCGCACCGACGAGAGGTCGTATGAGGCGAAATCGGCAACGTTGAGCATGGCGATGAACATCGTCGGCACCCCGTACACGGAGGTGCAGCGTTCGGAGGCGCACGCGGCCAGCGTGGCGACCGGGTCGAACGCCGGTGCCGGGATCACGACACACGCCCCGTGGGTGGTGGCGCCGAGGTTTCCCATGACCATTCCGAAGCAGTGGTAGAACGGCACCGGCACACAGATCCGGTCCTGCTCGGTGTAGCCGAGCAGCTCACCCACGAAGTACCCGTTGTTGAGGATGTTGCGGTGCGAGAGCGTGACGCCCTTCGGGAAACCGGTGGTCCCCGACGTGTATTGGATATTGATCGGGTCGTCGGGTTGCAGGGTCGCCTGCCGTTGCGCGAGCGGCTCGGGCGACATCCGGCTGCCGCGGTGCAGCAGACCGGCCCACTCGTCGCCGCCGAGGAACACGATCCGTTCGAGGCTCGCGCAGCGGGGTGCGACCTCGGCGAGCATCGCCGCATAGTCGGAGTTCTTGAACGATTCGAGCGTGAACACCAGCCGGATCCCGGACTGGTTGACCACGTACTCGACTTCGTGGGTGCGGTAGGCGGGATTGAGGTTGACCAGGATCGCCCCCAGCTTGGCCACGGCGTACTGCACGATCGTCCACTCCGCGCAGTTCGGCGCCCAGATCCCGATCCGGTCCCCGGCGGCGATCGACTGCTCGTCGAGCAGCGCCGCGGCCAGCGCATCGACGTCGTCGCGCAGCGTGGTGTAGGTCCACCGCCGCCCGGTGGCGACCTCGATCACGGCGTCGCGGTCGGGAACCCGCGCGACGGTCTCGTCGAAGTTGTCGCCGATCGTCATGTGCAGCAGGGGCTGCTCGGTGGGTCCGGCGGTGTGGCTGAGCCTAGTGTTCATGTGTGCTGCCTCCGTTGTCTACGAGAATCTCACCCGGGAACGACCGCTCGCGGGACCCCCGAAGGTAGGCACGCCCTCCCATACCCCCCTTGGTAGGTACGGCCCTGTCGCACTGGGACGGCACTCACTAGTCTCGACCTTGGGATGCTTTGGTTGGAGGCCCACATTGAACCCGCTGATCGAGTCGGACGAGCAGATCGAACGACGCGTGCTCGCCCGTGCTCTGGAGCCGCTGCGCAGGCACGGCGGCATGGACATGGTGTTCGGGGGGCCGGTCCGGAACGCGGCGGTCGCGATGGAGATCACCGACCTGACCGGTGTCCGCACCCGTTCGGCGGTGAACCTCGTGGTCCGCAACGGGGAAGGCCTCGGCGGCAAGGCCCTGATGCTCGGCCGGCCGGTGTCGGTGGCGGACTACTTTTCGGCCGAAGGCATCACCCACGTCTACGACCACGCCGTGCGACCCGAGGCCATCCAGACCCTGGCCGCGCTCCCGATCATCGTCGACCGCGTGCCCCGGGTCCTGATCTACCTGGCCGCCCGCACCCACGTGCGCCTCGGCGACCGCTGGTTCGACAGCTTCACCCCCCTGGTGCGGCGACTCGAGCGCGACATCGCGGTCGAGGACGAAGTGCGTCGTCGGTTGAGCCTGATGCGCGCGCAGGCCGAGTCCGAGCGTGCGGACCTGACCCGCACCGACCTGTACGACATAGCTCAAGAATTGACCGACCTCGCCGGCCAGATCGAGGACGAGACGCTGCGCGCCCGGGTCGAGGCCGTCGGGGATCGGTTCGCGCCGGTCCTGACGCCGGCGGCGTCGACCGCCCCGCCCACCCTGCTGCGCCCCCGCGAGATCGACGTGCTCGAGCAGGTGGCGCGCGGGCTGAGCAACCGCGAGGTCGCCGAAACCCTCGGCCTGCTCCCCAACACCGTCAAGTCCTACCTCAAGAGCGCCATGCGCAAGCTGCACGCCGGCAACCGAATGCAGGCGATCCTCGTCGCCCGCGAACGCGGCCTCCTCCGCTGACCCGCACCGTCACGTGCGTCCGCGTGCGCGCAGCGGTCCTCGGCGGGGCTCGACCGTACCGCTACACCGGAGCCCGCCTGGGCTACAACCTCGCCGGCATCCTCGGCGGCGCCGTCCCGCCGCTGCTCGCCGCGGTGTTCGTCGCCAACGGAAACGTCATGTACGTGGGCGTCATGCTCGCCGGCCTGTCCGCCGTCAGCGTGTTGTGCGCCTACCTGATGGTCGAGACCAAGGACCGCCGGATCGTCGATGCGGTCCCCGCCGTCGCCGAGTCCGACCGTGGCGACGGCCTGGCCGGCATCACCCCCGTGCCGCGACAGCCCGAGGGACACCCGACGGTATTGACGCCGTACCCCCGAAGGTAGTTAGCGAGAGCCCAACCCACTTTGGGGGGTGTGGGTGCCTGCGGTCCGGCACGCACACTTCTCCTCGTACATCAGCCCCTTTCCGCCGCAGCGCGGACGGGCCCACCGAGCAGGAGACCCCATGTCCCGATCCGTCGATCCGGTGCGCACCCCACCGAGCACCCCGATGCGTCGCGTCGCCATCGCGAGTTGCGTCGGCACCACGATCGAGTTCTACGACTTCTTCATCTACGGCACCGCGGCCGCGCTGGTGTTCCCGAAGGTGTTCTTCCCTGCCCTGGGTCCCGCCGCCGGGACCATCGCGGCCTTCGCCACCTTCGCCGTCGCGTTCGTCGCACGCCCACTCGGCGCCGCGATCTTCGGGCACTTCGGCGACCGGATCGGCCGCAAGAAGACCCTGATCAGCACCCTGCTGCTGATGGGCATCAGCACCGTGCTCATCGGTCTGCTGCCCAGCGCCGCCCAGATCGGTGTGCTCGCCCCCATCCTCCTGATCGCGCTGCGAATCGCCCAGGGTCTCGCCGTCGGTGGTGAATGGGCCGGGGCAACCCTGCTCGCGGCCGAGTACGCGCCCAAGCACAAGCGCGGAATGTATGCCCTGTTCCCGCAGTTGGGGCCGTCGCTGGCATTCGCGTTGTCCAGCGTGACCTTCCTGACGGTCAACCTGTTCGTCGGTGAGGCATCGGGCGCCTTCCTCGAGTACGGCTGGCGGATCCCGTTCCTGGCCAGCGCCCTGCTCGTGCTCGTCGGTCTGTACGTCCGGCTCAACGTCGAAGAGACACCGATGTTCTCCCGCCTGACCCGCCAGCCCCGCTCCGGCGCGGGCCCGCTCGTCGGGGTGTTCAAGCACCAGCCCCGTGAACTGCTGCTCGCCGCCGGCGCGCTGGCGATGATGTTCGCGTTCTTCTACATCGGCACCGCCTACCTCACCGCCTACGGCACCGCCACCGTCGGTTTGAGCCGCGGCACCGTCCTCTCGCTCGGCCTGCTCGCCGCGGTGGTCTTCGCCGCCGCGACCGCCCTCTCCGCCACCTACTCCGACCGGATCGGACGACGCACGATGGTGCTGGCGTCCTGTGTGCTGTCCATTCCCGGTGGGCTGGCGCTGTTCCCGCTCATCGACACCGGATCACCGGTCGCGTTCTTCGCCGGGCTCTCGCTGACCCTCGTGATCATGGGCATCTCCTACGGCCCGGCCGGCGCCCTGCTGCCGGAGATGTTCCGCACCGAGTACCGCTACACCGGTGCCGGCATGGCCTACGCCATCGCGGGCGTCATCGGTGGCGGCACCGCACCGATCCTGGCCGCCCAGCTCGCCGCGCGCCACGGCGGCGCCGCGATCGGATGGATGCTCGCCGGCTTCGGAGTCCTGTCCCTCGTGTGCACCCTGTTCCTGCCGGAGACCCGCCACCGCGGCATGGAGGCGCCGGTCGAAGCGACGTCCCCTCCCGAGTCGCGGAGCGTGTCCGAAACCCCCTGAGAGAACAGTAAGCTCGCCGCGCGCGGCCACAAGCCGCCGCGGCGGGCGCACTGTCCGGTCCGTGCGCCGCCCCGAACCGCGTTCCGGCTCCCGGGCTGATCGCCCGACACCGCGCCACAGCCTTCGACAAACACACGACGGTCGACAGACACTTGAAGGAGAAACCTTGTTCACCAACGACTTCACCACCACGTTCGGAATCGAGCACCCCCTGGTGTGCGGCGGGATGACCGCCGTCGGCACCGCCGACCTGATCAGTGCGGTCGCCAACGCCGGCGCGCTCGGATTCCTCACCGCGCTCACCCAACCCACCCCCGAGGCGCTGGTCAAGGAGATCGCCCGCTGCCGGGACCTGACCGACCGGCGGTTCGGGGTCAACCTGACGATCCTGCCGACCATCAACCCGGTGCCCTACGACGAGTACCGCGACGCGATCATCGACAGTGGCGTCACGATCGTCGAAACGGCCGGCGGCAACCCCGCACCTCACCTACCGGCGTTCAAGGCCGCGGGGGTGAAGGTAGTGCACAAGGCGGTGTCCGTCCGCCATGCCGTCAAGGCCGAACTGGTCGGCGTCGACGCGGTCAGCATCGACGGCTTCGAATGCGCCGGGCACCCCGGCGACGACGACGTTCCCGGGCTCGTGCTGATCCCGGCAGCCGCGCGGGCGCTGTCGATTCCCGTGATCGCCAGCGGCGGGATCGCCACCGGAGCCGGTCTCGTCGCCGCCCTCGCGCTCGGTGCGTCCGCGGTCAACATGGGCACCCGGTTCATGGCCACCACCGAGGCACCCATCCACGACAATGTCAAGGCTCAGATCGTCGCCAACACCGAACGCGACACCGTCCTCGTGTTCCGGGAGTTTCACAACACCGCACGCGTGGCGCGAAACTCCATTTCCAAACAAATTGTGGAGATCTCACGCCACCCCGGTGCCACCTTCGGCGACGTCGCCCACCTGGCCAGCGGAGCGCGCGGCCGCGAACAGGTCTACGGCAACGGAGACGTCGAAGGCGGCCTGTGGTGGGCCAGCCAAGCCCAAGGCCTCATCGACGAGGTGGCCAGCTGCGACGACGTCGTCGCCTCGATCCTGTCCGAAGCGCACCAAATCCTGACCCGCGACCTACCCGGCCAGCTCACCGCCTGAGCATCCCCGCAGTGTTGGCACCCGCAGCGGCTCACATCGCGGCACGCGAACGTTGCGTTGGACATATTCCGACCCGGGCCGCCTGGCCCGGGCCCAACCAATGGCTTGGTCGATCCCAGGATCGCCGAAATGTCAGGAGGATCTGATGAGCACCGAGACGGTGTTGGACACCCGCACCGAAGAGTCGATCGCGGGAGGCGAGGACGTCAGCCCGTCTCTGCGTGCTCCGCAGACGTGGCGCGCCCTGGTCGGGACGTTGGGGCAGGGCAGGGTGGTAGCACAAGCCGCGACCCGGCTCGGCGGCGAACTCGCCGAGATTGCCGTCGGCCGCTCCACGCTGGCACCGGCGAAGGGGGACCGCCGCTTCGCCGACCAGGCCTGGACCACCAACCCACTGTTCCGCCGGATCCCGCAGACCTACCTGGCATCGACCGGTGCGCTCGGCGACATCGTCGAGGAATGGGTGCGCACGAGCGAGGACCCGGTGCGGGCCCATCAGGCTTCGTTCGCGGCGACGCTGGTGACATCGGCCGTCGCGCCCACCAACTTCCTGCCGACCAACCCCGCCGCGCTCAAGGAAGCCTTCGACACGGCGGGTATGAGCCTGGTCCGCGGCGTCGGGAACAACGTGTCCGATGTTCGGCACAACGGCGGCATGCCATCGATGGTGCAACGCAACGCATTCACCGTGGGAGTCGACCTCGCGATCACTCCCGGTGCCGTGATCGCGCGTGACGAGGTCGCCGAAGTCCTGCAATACATGCCCACGACCGACACCGTGCACGAGCGACCGGTTCTCGTGGTGCCGCCCCCGATCGGACGGTACTACTTCCTCGACTTGCGGCCGGGGCGCAGCTTCGTCGAATACGCCGCCTCGCGCGGGTTGCAGACCTTCCTGGTGTCCTGGCGCAACCCGCGGGCCGAGCAGGCGGACTGGAACCTCGACACCTACGCCGCGCGGGTGTCGCGCGCGATCGACGAGGTTCGCGAGATCACCGGCAGCGACGACGTGAACATCGTCGGGTTCTGCGCCGGCGGGATCATCACCACCACCCTGCTCAATCACCTCGCCGCCCGGGGCGACCAGCGGGTGCACAGCATGTCCTACGCGGTCACCAAGCTCGACTTCGGCGACAAGGAGCAACTGTCGACCTTCGGGGCGCCGTCGCTGTTGTCGTTCGCGAAGAAGCGGTCCCAGCGCAAGGGCATCATCAAGGCCCGCGACATGGGCAGCGCCTTCACCTGGATGCGACCCGACGACCTCGTGTTCAACTACGTGGTCAACAACTATCTGATGGGGCGCACACCACCCGCCCTCGACATCCTGGCCTGGAACTCCGACGGCACCAACCTGCCCGGCGCGTTGCACGGGCAGTTCCTCGACATCTTCGCCGGCAACCTGCTCGCATCGCCCGGGGCGCTCACCGTGCTCGGCACCCCGATCGACCTGAGCCGCATCACCGTACCGACCTTCGTCTCAAGTGCGATCGCCGACCACCTCACCGCCTGGAAGGGGTGCTATCGCACCACCCAGTTGCTCGGCGGGGACGACTCCACGTTCGTGCTCAGCTACTCCGGGCACATCGCCAGCCTGGTCAATCCTCCCGGAAACCCGAAGGCGCACTATTGGACCGGCGGCAGGCCCGGCGCCGACCCGCAGGCCTGGTTCGACTTGGCGACCCGTCAGCAGGGCAGCTGGTGGGAAGCCTGGGCCGAATGGGTGACCGCACGCAGCGGTGACAAGATCAGCGCCCCCGCAGATCTCGGCAGCGCCGCGCATCCCGCCCTCGCCCCCGCCCCAGGCCGGTACGTGCGCGACCAACTCTGACGGATCTCGGGCTCACAGCACCAGGCAGAGCCGGAACGCGTCGTACACCGCGGCGTGGATGTTGCGGCTGGCGACCGCGTCCCCGATCCGGAACAGCTTGTAGCCGCCCTCCGAGTTGCGCACGACCTCCTGGGGGCGCAGTTCCAACAGCGCCTGCTGATCCACCTCACCGAGGTTCGACGAGCCCGGCACGAGCTCGAAGTACAACTCGTCCTGCGGCAGCGTGCCGTGCTCGACGACGACCTGGTCGACCACCCGCTGCCGCGTCGCGTGCGCGTACTCGTTGTACAGATCCACCTCGAGCCGGCCGTCCTTGCGCCGCACCCCGGTCAGCCGCTCGTTGATCGTGACACGCACGTCGTGCTCGGCGAACGCCTTGAAGTAGCCGGGGTAGTTGACGCCGCCGACGTCGGGCGCCAATGTCCGCTCGGGCGTGACGAACTCGACCTGCACGCCGCTGCGGGCGATCACCTCGGCCGCGTCCATGCCCGGGTGTCCGCCGTTGTCGTCGTAGAACAGCACCTCACCGCGCGGCCGCACCGCGCCGCACAGGACGTCCCAGCCGTCGGAGACCAACTGCGAACCCTCGGTGAGGAATTCCGTGTTCGGCACCCCACCGGTCGCGATCACCACGACGTCGGGGTTCTCGGCGAGCACCTCGTCGACCTCGGCGTAGGTGTTGGTGCGGATCTCGACGTCGAGGTGCTTGCACTCGGCCAGGCGCCACTCGACGATGCTGATCAGGTCACGCCGGCGCGGCGCGGAGGCCGCGAGACGGATCTGACCGCCCGGGGCATCGGCGGCCTCAAACACGACCACCCGGTGTCCACGCTCGCCGAGCACCCGGGCCGCCTCGAGGCCGGCGGGACCCGCACCGACGACCACTGCGGTCCGCGCCGGTCCGGTCGCGGCCGGGACGTCATGCGGCAACCGGTCCTCCCGGCCGGTGGACGCGTTGTGGATGCACTTGGCGTCGCGGTTCTGGTAGATCTCGTCGAGGCAGTAGCTCGCGCCCACACAGGGCCGGATCCGATCCTCCTCGCCCGCTTGGATCTTCGCGACGATGTGCGGATCGGCGATGTGCGCGCGGGTCATCCCGACCAGGTCGAGCAGACCGTCGCGGATCGCGTGCCGGGCGGTGGCGACGTCGTTGATCCGCGCCGCGTGCATCACCGGCACCGACACCTCACGCTTGACCCGCCCCGCGAACTCGAGGAACGGCGCGACCGGCGTGCCCATCGGGGGGATGACCCGCGAGAGCGCCTCGTCGCTGGCCATGTAGCCCTTGATGACGCTGATGAAGTCGACGCCTTCGGCGACCACACGCCGGGCGATCTCGATGCCCTCGTCGTAGCCCAGTCCGCCGGGCTCGTCCTCGTCGAGGGACATCCGGATGCCCACCGCGAAGTCCGGGCCGGCGGCCTCCCGCACCGCGCGAATCACCCGCAGCGGGAACCGCAGTCGATCCTCCAGGGTGGCGATGCCGTACTCGTCGTCGCGCTGGTTGGTCAGTGGCGACCAGAACGAGTCCAGCAGGTGGGTGTAGGCCTCGAGCTCGATCCCGTCCAGGCCGGCCTCGCGGCAGCGGGCGGTGGCGTCGGCGTAGGCGCGCACGATGCGGTCCAGGTCCCACTCCTCGGCCGCCTTCGGAAAGGAACGGTGCGCGGGTTCACGGATCGGCGAGGGTGCGATCACCGGCAGCCAGTCGCCGTCGTAGTTGCTCGTGCGGCGGCCCAGGTGGGTGATCTGGCACATGACCGCGGCGCCGTGCTCGTGCACCCCGTAGGCCAGCTCGCGCAGCCACGGCACGATCTCGTCCTTGTAGACGTGCAGGTTTCCGAACGCCGCCGGGCTGTCGGGTGCCACGACCGCGGAGCCGCCCATCATGGTCAGCCCGATCCCGCCCTTGGCCTTCTCCTCGTGATAGAGGCGATAGCGGCGCTTGGGCATCCCGTCCTCGGTATAGGACGGTTCGTGGGAGGTGCTGACCACCCGGTTGCGCAGCGTCAGGTTCTTCAGCCGGAAGGGCTGCAGCAGCGGGTCGATGAGCTGATGTGTCATGCCGTCCGACCTTCTGAAATATCTGGAGCGCCCTCTGACGCACCATCTGATATATGTAACGTACGTCACGTGGCCAGGATGGGCAAGTGCCGGTGTCCCTTGACCGCTGGCCCGGCCTGACCTACCGTTGCAGTACGATTAATATATCAATCGTGGTCGCCGAGGACTGCACGGGGCGAGGGCCCCGATTCCCGAGCGTCGAGCCGAAGGGGAAGATCGTGATCACGCTGGAGATTCCGTCCGATCTGCTCTACACCGAGCCGCACAGCTGGCTCGCTCGCCCGGCGGGCACACTGACCGAGACACCGCTGCGCACAGGGGTCACGCCCGACGCGGTCGACGGACTCGACATCGTGGCGGTGAACCTCCCGACCGTGCGCACCCAGGTCGAGGCAGGCGCTCCCTGCGCCGTGCTGTGGACCTCCGCCTGGACCGCACTGACCGTACTCGCGCCGATCGGCGGCCTGGTCACCCTCACCAACACCGCGGCGCTGGCTAATCCACGCATCGTCGTCGAGGATCCGTTCGGCGCGGGCTGGCTCTTCGCCGTGCTCCCCTCCCCCACGACCACCACCTCCGGACTGCTCACCGCGGCGCAGTACCGGAACGCCCTCAACGACGCGGCCTGAGGCCGGCACCCCGCGACCAGATCGGTGATCGTATGACCATCAGCGTGTTCGACCTCTTCTCCGTCGGCATCGGCCCGTCGAGCTCCCACACCGTGGGCCCGATGCGTGCCGCCGCCCGGTTCGTCTGCGACGTGCACACCCTCGGTGCGTTCGACGAGGTCGCCGACGTCCGCGTCGACCTCTACGGCTCGCTCGCCGCGACCGGCGCCGGACATGGGACTATGACCGCGGTGCTGCTCGGCCTCGAGGGACACCTGCCCGATCAGATCGAGACCGAGCAGATGGAGCGCCGCGTCGACGCGATGCGCACCACGGGCCGCATCGCGTTCGGCGGAACCCGCGAGATCGCGCTCACCGAGGACGATCTCGTGCTGCGCCCGTTGACGATCCTGCCGTTCCACCCCAACGGCATGACTATCACCGCCTACGGCACCGGCGGCGTCGAACTCCACCGCGAGACGTACTTCTCGATCGGTGGCGGGTTCGTCGTCACCGAGGCCGAAAGCCGGCAGGAAACGGCGGACACGGCACCTGCGCGGGGGCTGCACTTCGGATCCGTCAAGGAACTGCTGGAACTGTGCAACCGCTACGGCTGCAGCATCAGCGAACTCATGCTCTCCATCGAACGCGAAACCCGCACCACGCCCGAGATCCACGACCGGTTACTGCATATCCGCGACGTGATGGTCGCGTGCGAGAAGCGGGGCATCGACCACGACGGGCATCTGCCCGGCGCGCTGCAGGTGCGTCGGCGGGCGAAGGACTGGTTCGAGCGCCTCGACCGCGAAGACCCCGACCGGCGACCCGAATTCGCCGAGGACTGGATCAATCTCGTCGCGCTCGCGGTCAACGAGGAGAACGCCTCGGGCGGGCGGATCGTCACCGCCCCGACCAACGGCGCCGCCGGGATCGTGCCCGCGGTGCTGCACTACGCGGTGCATTACACGGTGGCCGGCAAGTCCGACCCGGACGCCACCGCGATCCGGTTCCTGCTCGCCGCCGGCGCCATTGGCTCGCTCTACAAGGAACGCGCCTCGATCTCCGGTGCCGAGGTCGGCTGCCAAGGCGAGGTCGGTTCCGCCGCGTCCATGGCCGCCGCCGGGCTCGCCGAGATCCTCGGCGGCACACCGGAACAGGTGGAGAACGCCGCCGAGATCGCGATGGAGCACAGCCTCGGGCTGACCTGCGACCCGATCGAGGGCCTCGTGCAGATCCCGTGCATCGAACGCAACGCCATCTCGGCTGGCAAGGCGATCAACGCCGCCCGCATGGCGATGCGCGGCGACGGTACGCATCGGGTCAGCCTCGATCAGGTCATCGAGACCATGCGCACCACCGGCGCCGACATGCACACCAAGTACAAGGAGACCTCCACCGGCGGCCTCGCCGTCAACGTGCCGGTCAACTACGTCGAGTGCTGAGTGATGGCCACCCTCGACCGTCTCCGCCCCCTGCCTGCGCGTGCGGCGCGGTCTGCGGGACACGTCGGTGCCCGGGCACACCGGCGTGCACCACATGACGAGCGACCTGGCGACGGTGGGCGCCGAATGCGCGCCCGCGCCGACGTGCTGCGTCGCGGCGGCACCGGCCGCCCGTGCTCCGCGTTTCCGCAGCTCAGCACCCGTGAGTGGTTGACGAGTCCATAGACTCGTC
>DATDBL010000106.1:0-28766 GCA_036524855.1 Aldersonia sp.
CCGGAGAGCGGGCGGGCGTGGCGCAGCGCGTTCACCGACATCGGCGCAAAATCCGATGCGACACCATGGTTAACCGGTGTCGACCACGTCAGCCTGTCCGTTCCCGCCGGGCGGTGGGACGGGGTCCTGTTGGCGCTGCGGTCCGTGTTCGGGATGCAGCCCACCGAGGGCGTGGACCTCACCGACGCGATGGGCCTCATGCACACCCAGGTCCTGGCCACCCCGGACACCGGGGCGGGGGAGACCCCGCTGCGGATCGCGCTGACGATGGTCGCGGCCGGTCCGGTCGAGGAGGCGGCCCCGCGACGCGGCGGCATCACCCATGTCGCGTTCGCCTGCCCGGACATCTTCGCGACCGCGGCCGCCATGTCGGCCGGCGGGTATGTGCCACTGCCGATTTCAGCGAACTACTACGACGATCTGGCCGCCCGCTTCGACCTGCCCGCGCAGCGACTCGAGGCGATGGCACGTCACGGCATCCTCTACGACGCGGACGCCGACGGCGAGTTCTACCACCTGTTCACCCGGACCGTCGGGGCCGACCTGTTCTTCGAGGTCGTGCAGCGCGTCGGCGGGTACGCCGGATACGGCGACGTGAACGCCGCCGTCCGGCTTGCCGCTCAGTTGCGCGCCGACTGAGCGGCGGCGCCCTCCGGCTCGATGTGCGGATCGAGCGGCAAGCCTGACGGCCTGCCGCTCATTTGCGCGCGTCCAGAAACTCCTGCGCCCGCTCGGTCGCCCCGCCCACCTCGAGGGCACTGATTCCGAGATAGGCGTCGCGGTCCGCCTCCACTTCCGCGACCTTCACCATGCTGCGCTGCTCGGCGTACACGTCCTCGCCGGCAGCCGCGAGCGTCGCGGCCATACGTGCCGTGTCCACCTCGAGCCCGCTGAGCAACTCGGTGAGATGGCTGGCGGCGACGACCGTGCGCCGACCCAATGCCGCCAGGGTCGCCCACTCCGTGTGCCAGGCCCCGTCGGGGCGTTCGTCGACCGCGGTCGCGGCCGCGGTGTGCAGCGTCGCCCCGAGCATGGGGGCGGACAGGGCGGTGCGCCGAATCAGCACCGACAGCACCGGATTTCGCTTCTGCGGCATCGTGGAGGAACCGCCGCGGCCGGCCACGGCCGGCTCGCGGACCTCGCCGATCTCCGGCCGGGACAGCGTCGCGACGTCGGTCGCGATGTGCCCAGCCGCATCGCACCAGCCGACCAGGGCGTCACCCACACGGGTGAACGGGCCCCGGATCGTGTGCCACGGACGCCGCGCCGACAGCCGCAGTGTCGCCGCCGCGGCCTCGACGAGATCGACCGACGCGGCCGCGGGGTCGGAAACCCCGCGAAGCCGCGCGATCTCGGTCGACGCGGCGAGTGTTCCCGCCGCGCCTCCGAACTGCACCGGCAATCCGGCGGCGACGACGCGGACCTGTTCGGCGGCGTCGAGCAGGCCGTCGAGCCAGGCCGCGGCCTTCCCGCCGAACGTGATCGGCACCGCCTGCTGGGTCAACGTACGCCCGACCATCGGGGTGTCCACGTGCGCCCGCGCCAGCGCGGCGAGCGCCGCGACCTGGGCGTCGATCTCGCGCCGGAGTTGGTCGAAAACCTCACGCAGGCAGAGGATCAGCGCGGTGTCGAGGACGTCCTGACTGGTCAGGCCGCGGTGCAGCCACGTCTTCGCGACGGGATTGCGCTCGCCCACCCGGGCGCGCAGCAGCTTGACCAGTTCGGTCACAGGGTTGCCCGACGACTCCGCGCCCTCGGCGATCGCCTCGAGGTCGGCCGGGCCGACCAGGTCCGCCAGCGTGTCGGCCGCCTCCGGCGGTGCGAGTTCGGCGTGGACGAGCGCATCGAGCCACGCCGCCTCGACCTCGACCATCGCCGCGAGCAGCGCGGCGTCGGTCATCGCCGCGCCCGCCCGATGGTCGCCGGGCCAGAATAGGTCCGGCATCGCGGTCAGTGGCCCGGGTAACGCAGGAACACCGTTTCGCCGGCACCCTGCAACCGGATGTCGAAGACGAAGCCGTCCTCGTCCGTCGTCGTCACGAGGGTGGCGCGCCGGTCGGCGGGCAGGCTCGCGAGCAACGGATCCGCCTCGAGGTACGCGGCATCGCCCGGCAGGTAGGCGCGGGTGAACAGCCGGTTCAACAGGCCGCGGGCGAACACGGTGATCGCGAAGAACGGCGGCCGCCCTTCGGTGGTCGCGGCCGGCGCCACGGTCGTGAAGTTGTAGTGGCCGGCGTCGTCGGTGGAGGCGCGGCCCCAGCCGGTGAACGTCCAGTTGTCGCGGCGCAGCGAGCCGTGCTCCTGCACGACCGTGCCGTCCGGCGCGGCCTGCCACACCTCGAGCAGGGCATCCGGCACCGGGTCGCCGTTGCCGTCGAGGACGCGGCCGTGCAGCCGGATCGCGTCGGCGCGGCCGGGCGGCACGAGTTCGTTGTCGTGCTCGAACGGCAGCGCGTAGCCGAAGAACGGGCCGATGGTCTGGCCGGGCGTCGGGGCGAGGGTCGAACTCATGCGTTGGTCTCCATCCAGGTCTTCTGGCTGCCGGTCAGGACGATGTCCCAGCGGTATCCGGTGCACCATTCGTGCGTGGTCAGGTCGTGGTCGTAGTTCGCGACGAGCCGGTCGCGGGCCTTCTGGTCGGTGATGGACTGGTAGATCGGGTCGAGCGCGAACAGCGGGTCGCCGGGAAAGTACATCTGGGTGATCATCCGCTGCGTGAAATCGGTGCCGAACAGCGAGAAGTGGATGTGAGCGGGGCGCCAGGCGTTGTGGTGGTTCTTCCACGGGTACGGGCCGGGCTTGATGGTGGTGAACTTGTAGGAGCCGTCCGGGCCGGTGATGGCGCGGCCGACACCGGTGAAGTTCTGGTCGATCGGCGAGGGGTGCTGGTCGCGCTTGTGGATGTAGCGGCCGCCCGCGTTGGCCTGCCAGATCTCGACGAGCTGACCGGCGATCGGACGTCCGTCCCCGTCGAGCACGCGACCCGCGACCACGAGGCGCTCGCCGATCGGCTCACCGCGGTGCTGGATGGTGAGATCGGCCTCGAGGGCATGCACGTCGCGCTGGCCGAACACCGGCGACCACAGCTCGAGTTCCTCGGGATCGGCGTGATGCAGATCCTTGGTGGGGTGGCGCAGGATGCTGCTGCGGTAGGGACGGTAGTCCAGGCGCGGCTGGGTCTCCTCGAGACCGCCACGCAGGTAGGAGGTTTCGATCGCGCCGATCTCGGCGGAGATTTCGGCCTGGGTGTTGGCGGCGGCATCCGAGGACGGCGGTGCGACCGCCTCGAAGGCGTCGGATTCGGGGCTGGTGATCGTCATGACACACACAGTAGGGGCGTGGTCGGGGTTACCTCCACGGTAGACTTCCGCTGAACGGAATCGAACGACAAATCCTGGGGAGGGTGGGTCATGGCTGGCAACACGACCGAGAGCGGGCGGACGGTGACCTCGCGCGCCCTGGCGCTGCTCGGCGCCTTCGACGAGACTCACCGCCAGCTCACCCTGACCGAACTGGCGCAACGCGCGGAATTGGCGGCGCCGACCGCGCACCGTCTCGTCGCCGAACTCGCCGACTGGGGCGCGCTGGCCCGGCTGCCGTCGGGTCGTTACGTGCTCGGTCGGCGAATGTGGGAACTCGGGTTGCTCGCCCCGGTGCAGACGGGGCTGCGCGAGGTCGCATCGCCGTTCCTGCACGACATCTACGCGGCCACGCTTGCGACCGTCCATCTGGCGGTGCGCGAGGATGCCGAGGTGCTCTACGTCGACCGACTCGCGGGCCGGACCTCGGTGCCGGTGGTGAGCACGATCGGTTCCCGGCTGCCGATGCACGCGACGGGGGTCGGAAAGGTGTTGCTGGCCTATGCGCCACCCGACGTGCAGGCGCGGGTGTTCGGCTCGTTGCGCCGGATTACGCCCTACACCGTGACCAATCCCGCGCGGCTGCACGACGAACTGCGCCGCGTGCATCGCGAGGGCTTCGCGCAGACCACGGAGGAGATGAGCCTCGGCGCCTGCTCGGTTGCGGTGCCGATCCGGCGGGGCGACGGGACGGTCGTCGCCGCGCTCGGGATCGTCGTGCCCAGCCTCAAGCGCGACCGACCGCGCCTTGTCGCCGCGCTGCAGGTCGCCGCGCAGGGCATCGGCCGCACCCTCGGCTGACCGCGACGGGAAGCACCGCGAAACGAGCACCAGCGGGCTAGGGTCGGGTGCGGTAACCACCGCCGACCGCGGGAGGGTGCGTGATCCGAACACGACGAAAGTTGGCCGACGGACGCGAGATCCTGTACTTCGACGCCGAGCCCACCGCGCGCGACGCCATCGACACCCGGGATCTGCCGGTCACCACGACAAATTCGCAGACGCGCTACGACGTGCTGCTCGACGAATGGGTGGTGATCGCGTCGCATCGACAGACCCGGACGTTCCTGCCACCCGCCGACCAGTGCCCGCTGTGCCCCTCGACGGACGAGCGCGCGACCGAGGTTCCCGAGCGTGACTACCAGGTGGTCGCCTTCGAGAACCGCTTCCCCTCGCTGTCCACCGCCCCCGCCGAGTTCGCGGAGTACGTGACGGGCTCGCCGATGACCGCGCTGCGCAACGGCTTCGGACGCTGCGAGGTGGTGTGCTTCACCAGCGAACACTCGGTGAAGTTCGCCGACCTGGACACCGCCCGGGCGCGGCTCGTGCTCGACGCGTGGGCCGAGCGCAGCGCGGAACTCGGCGCGATCGACGGTGTGGCGCAGGTCTTCTGCTTCGAGAACCACGGCGAGGAGATCGGCGTGACGCTGTCGCACCCGCACGGGCAGATCTACGCCTACCCGTTCGTCACGCCGCGCCGACGCAAGATCCTCGACAGCATCGCGCGTTACCGAGCCGAGCACGGCGCCAACCTGTTCGACGATTTCGTCGCGGCCGAACGGGACGCGGGGACGCGGGTGGTGCAGGGCAACGAGCACTGGACGGCGTTCGTGCCGCCCGCCGCCCGGTGGCCCTACGAGGTGGCGTTGTTCCCGAATCGCCGCGTGGCCGACATTCCCGACCTCGACGACGCCGAACGCGACGCCTTCGCCGAGATCTATCTCGACGTGCACCGTCGCTTCGCGCGCCGCTTCGCCGACCCGATGCCCTACGTCGCGGCGTGGAACCAGGCTCCGGTCAAGCACAGCGAGGACTGGTGCCTGCACCTGCAACTGTTCTCGATCCGCCGCGCACCGGGCAAACTCAAGTACCTCGCCGGCTCCGAGTCCGGTCAGAACGTCTTCATCAACGACACCACCCCCGAAGCGGTTGCCGAGGAATTGCGAGCCGTGCAATGACCCGGTCCGCCCCAGTCGATTTCGCCGGGGTCTTCGGCTCCGAACCGGCAGGGTCGTGGGCCGCGCCGGGGCGCGTCAACATCATCGGCGAGCACACGGACTACAACAATGGCTACGTGCTGCCGATCGCGCTGCCGCAGGTTGCGACGTGCTGGGCGAGGCTGAACACCGATGGGGTGGTGCGGGTGGCGTCGGTGCAGCGCCCGGGCGAGGTCGTCGCCGTGGCGTTCGCGGACCTCGCAGTCAACGACATTGCCGGATGGTCGCGGTATCCGTTGGGTGTGGTGAACGAGTTTCGCCGCCGCGAGTTCCCGGTCGGTGCGGTCGATCTGCTGCTCGACGGTGGCGTCCCGGTGGGTGCGGGGTTGTCGTCGTCGGCGGCGATCGAGTGCGCGGTGGCGGTTGCGTTGCGGGATCTGTTCGGCTGCGACGTCACCGACGACGAACTGATCTCGATCAACAGCGCCGCCGAGAACGACTACGTCGGCGCGCCCACCGGGACGCTGGACCAGTCGGCGTCGATCCTGTGTATTGCGGGGTGCGCGCTGTTTCTCGACATCAAGACCGGCGAACGCCGCCAGGTGCCGTTCGATCTCGCGGCGGCCGGCCTCGATCTGCTGGTCCTGGACACCAATACGCCACACGCCCTGGTCGCGGGGGAGTACGCGGCGCGTCGTCGGCAGTGTGAGGAGGCGGCCGCACTGCTGGGGGTGCCGTCGCTGCGCGAGGTACCCGATATCGACGCAGTCGACGCACTCGACGGTGTGCACCGCAAACGCGCTCGCCACGTCGTCAGCGAGAACGCCCGCGTGCTCGAGGTTGTCGATCTGTTGTGGTCAGACCAAGATCCGCGATCGATTGGACTGAATCTCACCCGGAGCCACGCCTCGCTGCGCGATGATTTCGAGGTGTCGACCGTTCAGTTGGACACGGCAGTGGAGGCTGCCCTCGCCGACGGCGCCTACGGGGCCCGGATGGTGGGCGGCGGGTTCGGCGGCAGCGCCATCGCCCTGGTCGACTCGGCGCGAACCGAGGCCACTGCCGCGGCGGTGACCGCGCGGTTCGCCGCCGAGGAGTTCGTTGCGCCGCGCACGTTCGTCGCGACGCCATCCGCGGGAGCGCGCCGCTTGACCTGAGGCGAATCCTCTCGTCGCACCCGAAGGAGATGAGATGACGGAAAGCACCCTGCGCCTCGACGCCCAGTTCGTCGACTACGCGCTCGTCGCCATCTATTTCGTCTTCGTCATGGGCATCGGGTTCATCGCCCGCACCCGGGTGTCGTCGAGCATCGACTTCTTCCTGTCCGGGCGATCGCTGCCGGCCTGGGTGACCGGATTGGCCTTCATCTCGGCGAACCTCGGCGCGGTCGAGATCATGGGCATGTCGGCGAACGGCGCGGAATACGGCATGCCGACGTTTCACTACTTCTGGGTCGGGGCCGTGCCGGCGATGCTGTTCCTCGGCGTGGTGATGATGCCGTTCTACTACGGATCCAAGGTTCGCAGTGTCCCCGAGTTCATGCGCCGCCGGTTCGGCACCGGCGCGCACCTGGTGAACGCGTTGAGCTTTGCAATCGCCCAGGTCCTGATCGCGGGCGTGAACCTGTACCTGCTCGGCACCATCGTCAACGTTCTGCTCGGCTGGTCGCTGTGGGTGTCGGTGGTGGTCGCCGCGATCATCGTGCTGTCCTACATCACCCTCGGCGGACTGTCCGCGGCGATATACAACGAGGTGCTCCAGTTCTTCGTTATCGTGGCCGCCTTGCTGCCGCTCACGCTCGTCGGTCTGCACAAGGTCGGCGGCTGGCAGGGGCTCACCGACAAGGTGACCGCGGGCCCGGGCGGGGCCGAGCAGATGTCGACCTGGCCGGGTAATGCGTTGAGCGGCTTCGAGAACGACTTCCTCTCGGTGATCGGTATCGTGTTCGGCCTCGGCTTCGTGCTCTCCTTCGGCTACTGGACGACGAACTTCGTCGAGGTGCAGCGGGCCATGGCGTCGGAGTCCATCTCCGCCGGTCAGCGCACTCCGATCATCGGCTCGTTCCCCAAGATGTTCGTCCCGTTCATCGTGGTCATCCCGGGCATGATCAGCGCGGTGCTGGTGCCGGAGATGATCGCCTACAAGGCGGATCCGGAAGCGAACCCGGACGTCACGTACAACGACGCGATTCTCTACCTGATGCAGGACGTGCTGCCCAACGGCCTGCTCGGCGTGGCGATCGCCGGCCTGCTAGCCGCGTTCATGGCCGGCATGGCGGCCAACGTCTCGGCGTTCAACACCGTGTTCAGCTACGACCTGTGGCAGCAGTACGTGGTCAAGCACAAGCCGGACCGCTACTACCTCGAGGTCGGCCGCATCGCGACCGTCGCGGCGACGATCACCGCGATCTTCACCGCCTACATCGCCTCGTCCTACAGCAACCTGATGGACTACCTGCAGCAGCTGTTCAGCTTCTTCAATGCCCCGCTGTTCGCGACGTTCATCCTGGGCATGTTCTGGAAGAGGATGACGCCCACCGCGGGTTGGGTCGGCCTGGTGTGCGGAACACTGTCCGCGATCAGCGTGTTCGTCCTGCACGAACTCGAGGTGTTCACCCTCTCCGGGCAGGGGTCGAGCTTCGTCGCGGCCGGTGTGGCGTTCGTGGTGGACATCGTCGTCAGCGTCGTCGTGACGCAGTTCACGACACCGAAACCGGCGTCGCAGCTCGTCGGGTTCGTGTACTCCGAGACGCCGAGGGAGTTCTTCTTGGATCCGCACGCCGGCGAACTGAAGTGGTGGCAGCAGCCCAACAAGCTCGCCCTGATCTCGCTGATCATGGTGATCGGGCTCAACATCATCTTCCTGTGACAACTGTGCCGCATCGAGCAGGAGGACGGAGATGACCGAATCACACGAGCCGCACGTCGAGATCAGGAAGCAGTCGGCGGGGCTGTTCGACATCCGCAACATCATCGGCTCGCTGGTGCTGATCTACGGCGTGGTGTTGGTGATCCTGGGCCTGTTCAGTCACTCGGAAGAGGACAAGATCAAGACCGACGGGATGAACGTGAACCTGTGGGCGGGTCTCGCGATGACCGCGCTGGGGGTGTTCTTCATCGCCTGGGCCTACCTCCGACCCGTCGTCGTGACGACCACCGTGGTCGAGGGCGAACCGACCGGGGACTTCGGGCAGGAGTAGGGTCCGCACATGCTCAGCACGATGCAGGACGAGCCGCTGTCCCTCGCAACACTGTTGCGATACGGAACCACCGTGCACGGAACCGCGGAGGTGTGCACCTGGACGGGTGCGGACACACGTAGGCAATCGTTCGAGGAACTCGGACGCGACTCGGCCCGGCTGGCGAACGGTTTACGCGCCCTCGGGATCACCGGTGACGACCGGGTCGGCACCTTCATGTGGAACAACAACGAACACATGGCGGCGTACTGCGCCATCCCGGCGATGGGTGCGGTGCTGCACACGCTCAACATCCGCCTGTTTCCCCGCCAGCTGGTCTACGTCGCGAACCACGCCCAGGACAAGGTCGTCATCGTCGACGGCACGCTGGTCCCGATGTTCGCCAAGTACCTGCCGGAGCTACCCACCGTCCGCCACGTCGTCGTCGCGAGCGGGGATCCCGCCGCGCTGCAGGCACCGCCCGGCGTGACAGTGCACGGCTACCGCGAACTGCTCGACGCGCAATCCGCCGACTTCGATTGGCCGCAGATCGACGAACGCTCGGCCGCCGCGATGTGCTACACGTCGGGGACCACCGGCGACCCGAAGGGTGTCGCGTACTCGCACCGATCGATGTGGCTGCACTCGATGCAGGTGTGCACCAGCAACGGCATGCGTCTGTCCGACTCGGACAAGACCCTCGCGATCGTCCCGATGTTCCACGCGATGTCGTGGGGGCTGCCGCACGGGGCCCTGATGGTCGGCGCGTCGCTGGTGATGCCGGATCGGTTTCTGCAGCCGGCGCCGATCGCGGCGATCCTCGCAGCCGAGCGGCCGACGTTCGCCGCGGCCGTGCCGACGATCTGGCAGGGGCTGCTGCACCACCTCGACGACCACCCGCAGGACGTGAGCCATCTGCGCGAGGTCGTCGTCGGCGGAGCGGCGGCACCCCCGGCGATGATGCACGCCTTCGAGGAGCGCTATGACGTCCCGATCCTGCACGCGTGGGGCATGACGGAGACCTCGCCGCTGGGCAGCGTGGCACGCCCGCCCTCCGGTCTGGGGCCTGAGGCGGCGTGGCCGTACCGGCAGTCGCAGGGACGATTCCCGGCGAGCGTGCAGGCCCGGATTGTCGACGACATGGACACGGTGCTGCCCAACGACGGCGACGCGGTCGGCGAACTCGAGGTGCGGGGCCCGTGGATCACCGGGTCGTACTACTCGCCGGACGGCGGCGTGATCGACCCGACCAAGTTCGACGACGGCTGGTTGCGCACGGGCGACGTCGGCAAGATCACCCCGAACGGGTACCTCACGCTCGTCGACCGGTCCAAGGACATCATCAAGTCCGGCGGCGAGTGGATCTCCTCGGTCGAACTCGAGAACGCAGTCATGTCGCACAAGGCGGTGAGCGAGGCCGCCGTGATCGGGGTGCCCGACGACAAGTGGGACGAACGCCCCCTGGTGGTCGCGGTGATCAACGAGAATGCGGTCACGGCCGAGGAGTTGCGTGCGTTCCTCGACGGCAAGGTCGCCAAGTGGCAACTGCCGGAGCGCTGGACCTTCGTGTCCGAAGTGCCGAAGACCAGTGTCGGCAAGTTCGACAAGAAGAGGATTCGCGAACAGTACGGCAAGGGCGAGTTGACCATCATCGAGCTTCGCTGAGGGACACTGACGGCTGCCGCTCGCCCGCTGCGTCAACCGGTTCCGGCGTCGATCTCCGCGAGTTTGTTGCGCAACACCTTGCCGGTCGCGTTGCGCGGCAACTCGTCGATGAACACCACGTCGCGGGGCACCTTGTAGCGGGCCAGGTTCGCCTTCACGTAGTCCTTGATCTCCCGCTCGTCGCGCGCGGCGTCGGGGGCGGGGACGACGAAGGCGCGCAGGCGTTTTCCGAAGGCGGGGTCGTCGACGCCGATGACCGCGACGTCGCGCACGTCGGGGCGTTCGGAGAGCAGGTGCTCGACCTCCTGCGGAAACACGTTCTCCCCGCCCGACACGATCATGTCGTCGTCGCGGCCGTCCACGAACAGCAGGCCGTTGCGGTCGAAGTGGCCGACGTCCCCGCTGGACAACAGACCATCGACGATCTCCTTGTGCCGACCGTCGGTATAGCCGGCGAAGCTCAGCCCGCTGCTGACGAAAATCGTTCCGGTGACGTCGGGTTCGGTGATCGGCCGGCGGTTCTCGTCGTAGATGGCGACCCGGCACCCGACCGGTGGGCGCCCGACCGTGCCCGGCGCGAGGCGCATGTCCTCGGGGGTGGCGACGGTCGCGACTGCGCACTCGGTGGATCCGTACAGGTTGTAGAGCACTTCGCCGAACGTCTCCTCCGTGCGCCGGCTCAGGTCGGGGGAGATCGACGACCCCGCGGCGAAGACGACCCGCAGCGACGACGTGTCGTAGCGGTCGAGGACATCGGCGCCGACATCGACGATCCGTTGCAGCATGGTCGGGACGACGACGAGCACGTCCGCGCGGTGATCGGCGATGTTGCGCAACGTCGCCTCGGGGTCGAACCTGCGCTGCTGGAAGACCACCTTGCACTCGAGCGCGAGCGCGATCGTGAACTGCGACAGTCCGGTGCTGTGGAAGATCGGCGCCGCCATGACGACCGTGCCGCCGTGCGGAATCGGCACCCGGTCGACGAACTGGGCCGACGACAGCACCGAAACCTTGTCGCGGGGCGCGCCCTTCGGGGTGCCGGTGGTGCCGCTGGTGAGAACCACCATGCCGCCCGGCCGCTTCGGTGGATCGATCTTGTCGACCGACCGTCCCGCGATGAGTCCGTCGAGCGTCAGCGTCGTCGGATCCACCCCGTCTCGCTCGTCGACCCAGGTGAGGATGCGGGGAACCTCGTGCGGGATCGCGTTGAGCAGGTCGACGAACTCGCTGTCGTGCAACACGGCGCCGACCTTCTCGCGCTTCGTCACGTCCGCGAACTGCGGCTTGGCGAACCCGGTGTTCATCAGCACCACCCGCACGCCGAGTTTGCCGCACGCGAGCAGGGGCAGGACCAGCCCGCGATGGTCGCGCGCGAGCAGGGCCACGACGCTGCCCGGTGTGGTGCCTCGCGCGGCGAGGCCGCGGGCCAGCGCGTTCGCCTGCCCGTCGACCTCGCCGTAGCTGAGCGTCCCGCGCTCGTCCTCGATGGCGGGGGCGTCGGGGTTGCGTTGCGCCACACTGGCGACCACGCCCGCGAACGGGCCGAATCGGGACACGTTCAGGATGGAGCGCAGGGCGTGGTCGGGGCGCAGGGGATCGAAGAGTTCGCGCCGGCGCATCACGTCGACGCCCTTGGCCAGGTCGGCCGCCTTGCGCAGGGCCTCGCGTGCAGTGGGCAGGGTTCGAGTCACGTTCGTCATTCTCCCGGATCGCTGTTTGCCGCTGTGGTGGGACCACCTGGTGCAGTAATGGGACCACCCGGCGTGTCGTGGTGTGGGTGGTGAGCGGCCGATTCGTCGCGAGAGCGGGCTTGCCTGCCGTTATGGGTCGTTCCGGCGGCCGCTGATGGCGGCGGCGTAGTTGATCCTTGGGGGCCGCCCGGGGAGGCTGACTACTGTCCCGACCGACATGATCAGCGCGCGCCCGGGGGGTGGGCGGCGCGTATCCGCAGGTGGACGGCGTGACCAGACCCCGCGGACCCGTCACGTGACGTATTGCCGGTCATCGCGAGGTGCTCCGGCTCGCGACGATCGTGCGCGCAGTCGTTGAAGAACCAGCCCTGGTCGTCGGCCGGCGCGGACTCACCGCGGTAGTCGGCCGGTTGTCCGGCGGCGCGCCAGCACGCGTCGTGCCAGAGGGTCGCCGAGTGCCCGACGGCATCGTGCCGCCCCCATTCGAACTCGAGACTCCCGTAGCCGTCGTACCGTCCCCTTGGGGATCGAGCCGTCAGGCAGGATCGTGACGCCGACGTTCATCCAGGCGTTGATCCGGTTGGTTTGCCCGCTGGCAGGTGTCCGGGAAGATCGGCAACGGGTTCGACGTACAAGCGACATCGCCCGCCGGCACCGGCATCGTCGTGTGTGCTCGACTATCCCGGTCGTCTCGATTTCGTGTCTGACGAGTGAAGGTACGCGGTGCGGCGAGCGTGACCTCACGCACTGTCGTTCGGAGCAACTGAGACGGTGATGATATCGGCGACGTACTCCGCCGCTCGATTGTCGAGACCCTTGTGTTCGATGATGCTGCGGTAGTAGAAGGATCCGTTGATCATTGCGGTCAGCAACTCGATGTCGACGTCGGGGCGGACGTCGCCACGTGCGATGCCGCGCTGGATGATGGTGCGCATGCCGGCGGGGAACCTGTCGGTGAATGGCTCGACGTCGCGGTGGAAGTCCTCGTCTTCCGCGCTGGCAGCGACGATGCCGGCCATGATGCGCCGGACGCCGCTGGTCCGGTACATCTGTGCCCGATCGCGCAGGAACGCCACGACTTCGTCGCGGAAGGATCCCAGGTCGGGAACCTCGCCGGGCGGGACGAGGCGTTCGATGGCCGCGACGAGAATTGCTTGCCGACCGGGCCAGCGACGATAGATCGTCGGCTTGCTCACGCCGGCGCGTGCTGCGATCGCGTCGATACTGACTGCGCTGTAGCCGAGTTCCCTCCACAGTTCGAGCGTCGCGTCGAGAATCGCCGAAGTCGTGTCGGTACTTCGCGGTCGGCCACCCCGGTTGGGGCTTGCGGGATCAGCCATCGAGCCCCCTCGACGTCGGGATCCGTTACCTGGACGTACCTTAACAGCGGGAGTACCCACCTCGGCGAACCTCCCTTTCGACTGGTGATATTCGAGGACTGTGCCCGTTCTTCTTCGTGTTCGACACGACTTTGTCACGAAACTGGCGCGGCCGGCCCGGTGTAGGCGCTACCCGGCCGTCGCGCCAGCATCGTGCGCGTCTTACCCGGTGGTGACGGCGACTGCCCGCTGCTTCATCAGCGGCATGACATCGCGACCGAACCGGGTCGCCTCGTCGTCGTGGGGGTAGCCGGAGAGGCAGAAGTGTGTGCAGCCGGCGTCGACGAACTCCGACAGGGTGTCGGCGACCTGCTGCGGGTTTCCGACTACTGCGACGCCGGCGCCGGGCCGAACCTTGGTGATGCCGCTCCACAGGTGGTCACCGAGGCGGTAGTCGTCGGCCTGCACGAGTTCCTGCATGCGTGCCTGGGCATTCGAATCCGACCAGGCACCGCCCCATCCCTGGTCCTCGGTGCCGGAGATCAGCGCGTCGGCCGCGTTCCACGCCTCGGCCTCGGTGTCGCGCACGATCACCTGTAACCGCATTCCGAAACGGAGTTCGCCCTCGCGCCCGTACACCGCGGCCCGTTGCTTCGCCTCGGCGATCTTCTGCGCGATCACCTCGGGACGATCACCCCAGAACAGATACACGTCCGCATGCCTCGCGCACACCTCGACGGCCGCATCGGACAGCCCACCGAGGAAGAACTCCGGATGGGGCTTCTGGAGCGGGCGCGGCTTGACGACGGCACCGTCTACCGTGAAATGGTCACCACGGTAGGTGACCGGCTCGTCCTCGGTCCACACCCGCTTCATGATCTCGACGGTCTCGTCCATCAGCCGGTAGCGCTCGTCGTGGCCGTGGAAGAGTCCGTCGGCGGCCGCCTCCGTCGGCGATCCGCCGGCGATGAGATTGATCGCGACGCGTCCGCCGGAGAGCTGGTCGAAGGTACTGATCATCTTGGCGGTGACGGTCGGCGCGATCACTCCCGGCCGAGCCGCCACGAGCAGCGTGAGGCGTTCGGTACGGGCGGCGACCATGGCACAGGCGATCCACGCCTCGTAGCACTCGGTCTGAACCGGAACCAACGCATATTCGAACCCCGCCGCTTCCGCGGACCGTGCGACCCGCTCGAAGAGTTCCAGGCTCGGCGCAGTTCGTGCATTCGGATCGCCGAATGCGGTGGTGTCCCCCATGGTCGGGATGAACCAGCCGAAGTGAAGTTCCGGATCGGTGGTCGGTGTCGACATGCTGTCTCCTTCGTCGATGGCGGGGTGCGGGGTGCACCGGTGCGGTGCCGAGTTCCGTGCCCGGGTCTGCAGACCCCCTCGGCGCGAGCACCCCGCTGTTACGAAACGCTACCGTATCGTAACGACAGAGGAGAATCAAGGCCTCCTTTCGAATTCTTCCAGCGACTATGCCGCAATTCCGGCTATTGACTGAAAGCAAACGACACCGTATCGTATCTCATATCGCAACATCCCTGAGAGCTAGATCGCACACGGAGGTTTCCATGGTCCAGGTTCCGGTCGTCCACCACGTGGCATTGACGGTCAGCGACCTCGACGCGAGCGTCGAGTGGTACGAGCAGGTGTTCGGCATCGCGCACGTCCTCGACGTGCCCCACGACGGCGGAACGTCCAAGGTATTGGCAGACGAGGATTTCCGACTCGTCATCGGGCTTCATCACCACGAGCACAACCCGGGTGCACGGTTCGCGGAGACACGCAGCGGCCTCGACCACCTGAGCTTCCGGGTGGACGGTCGAGACGAACTGTCCGCGTGGGGCGAGCGCCTCACCGAACTCGGTGTTCGGCGGTCGAGCGCGGCCGATCGGCCACTCACTCAGGCACCGATCGCGGACACCGCGTACGGCTCGGTGCTGGTCTTCCGCGACCCCGACAACATTCAACTCGAACTGATCGCCCCGCCCGCCGCATGACGTCGCGCCACGAAACTTCGACGAAGGAGTAACATGCTCAACCTCGCTGTTCTGCTGGAGGATTCGGCTCGCGAACACCCCACGCGTGACGCGGTGGTGTGCGAGGGCATCCGGCTGACGTACGCAGACCTCGACGCCGCGGCGAATCGTGTCGCGAACCTGCTGACCGGCCTCGGCATCGGTCCCGGCGACAAGATCGTCCTCGCCTGCCCGAACGTGCCCAGTTTTCCGGCCGTGTACTACGGCGCCCTCAAAGCCGGCGTGGTGGTGGTACCGATCAACATTCTCCTCAAGCCCGAGGAGATCGCCTACCACCTGGCCGATTCGGAGGCCAAGGCGTTCTTCTGCTTCGAGGGGTCCGAGGAACTGCCGATCGGCGAACACGGTCTGCGGGCCTTCGCGGACGTCGACGGGTGCGTGCACTTCTTCGCCGCGGCCGCAGACCCCATGGCGGCGCGCTCGCCACTGCCCGGGGCGAGCGCGCTGGGCGAGGCGCTGCGTGCACAACCGCCGACCTTCGACTCCACGGCGACACGGCCCGGGGACACCGCAGTCATCCTCTACACCAGTGGCACTACCGGCAAACCCAAGGGCGCCGAACTGACCCACGCCAACCTGGTGCTCAACGCCCGACTCTTCGATGTCATGTACGCCGACCACCCGCACGACGTGCACCTGGTGACGCTGCCGCTGTTCCACACCTTCGCGCAGACCATTCAGATGAATGCCGGCTTCTACAAGCGCGCAACCCTGGTACTGCAGCCGCGGTTCACCGCCGCGGACACGTTGGGACTGATGCAGTCCGAGGACGTCACCTTCTTCGCCGGGGTTCCCACCATGTACTGGGACCTGCTGGGCGCCGACGATTCCGGCGTCGACCTCGACCGGATCCGCGCCACGCTGCGCTATGCGGTCGCCGGCGGTGCTGCGCTGCCGATGGAGGTGCTGAGGGGTTTCCAGGCCAAATACGGTGTGCCCGTCCTCGAGGGGTACGGGTTGTCGGAGACCAGCCCGGTCGTCGCGTTCAACCGCCACGATCGGCCGTCCCGTCCGGGCTCGGTCGGACTGCCCGTCTGGGGTGTGCAGGTTCGGATCGTCGACGAGGAGCGCAACGAGGTCGGCCCCGGCGATCCGGGTGAACTGCTCGTGCGTGGCCACGGTGTCATGAAGGGCTACTACCGGCGACCCGACGAGACGGCGACCGCGCTTCGTGAGGGCTGGCTCCACACCGGCGACATCGCGCGACGCGACGCCGACGGCTACCTCTACATCGTCGACCGCAAGAAGGACCTGATCATCCGTGGTGGCTACAACGTCTATCCCCGTGAGGTCGAGGAGGTGGTGATGGGCCACCCCGAGGTCAGCCTCGCGGCCGTCGTCGGCACACCGCACCCGCGGCACGGGGAGGAGGTCAAGGCCTTCGTCATCCGTGAACCCGGCTCGACACTCGGCGAGGCCGAACTGGTCACCTGGTGCCGAACCCGGCTGGGCGGCCACAAATATCCGCGGCTGGTCGAGTTCCGCGACGACCTCCCGCGCAACGCCACCGGCAAGATCCTCAAGCGCGCGCTCGCCCAGGGCTGGCATGACAATTCGAAGGGAACACGATGATGACCACCCACCCGCGCAGCGCCGACACCGTTGCGACACAGCCCACACCTGCGACCGCACCACCCGCACGTGCGGTTCGCACCCCGGCCCGCGGCTGGCTCATCGCAGCGATGCTGTGTGTGTTGATGACGATCAACTTCGCGGACAAGAGCGTCCTCGGACTCGCTGCCGAACCCCTGATGCGCGATCTCGGCCTCACCCCCAGCCAATTCGGCTTGGCCGGCAGCATCTTCTTTCTCCTGTTCGGCGTGACGGGCGTGGTCGTCGGGTTTCTCGGCAACCGCTTCACCAGCACCCGTCTGCTCATGGTCATCGCGCTGGCGTGGTCGGTGGCGATGATGCCGCTGCTGCTGTTCCCGTCACTGGCGGGCCTGCTGGTCAACCGTCTGCTGCTCGGCGCCGCGGAAGGACCGACCGCACCCCTGGCCTCCCATGCCGTGCAGAAATGGTTCTCCGACTCCCGCCGCGCGGTGCCGGCGTCGTTAGTGAATCTCGGCGCCGGGCTCGGTATCGCAATCGCCGCACCCGTGCTCACCTACCTCATCATCACCTTCGGGTGGCAGTCCGCGATCTGGTGTATGGCCGTCGTCAGTCTCGTCTGGGCCGCGGGATGGAAGCTGGTCGGCCGGGAAGGCCCCCTGGACACCTACGACTCGGCGGCCGACCTGCCGGGCGACCACACCCCCGCAGCCGAGGTCAGGGTTCCCTACCGCCGCCTGTTCGCGGCGTCGTCGTGGTGGGCGCCGATCCTCGTACTCGCCCCGGGGTACTTCTCCTTCGCAGTGTTCAGCGTGTGGGGGCCCAGCTACTTCGTCACCGGGCTCGGCTACTCGCCGGGCACAACGGGCTGGCTGATCGCGGCATACGGGCTCGTCATGGCGTTCGGGCACGTTTTCTTCGCCTGGCTCAGCGGGGTTCTGGTCCGTCGCGGCGTCGGCACCCGCTGGGCACGCGGGGTGTACATGGGAGCGGTGGTGTGCCTGTGTGGTGCACTGCTCGTGGCGGCCCTGGCCATCGGCACCGGCCCCTGGGCGGCCGTGTTGCTGCTGGTCAGCCTGGGGTTCGCCGGCACGGTGCACACGATCGGCTTCCTCCTCGTCGCCGAGTCGTCGCCCGTCGGTCAGCGCAGTGCCATGCTGTCCAGCTTCAACTCGGTGGTCACCGCCTTCGCCGTGATCGCACCCTTCGTCGCCGGCGTGCTCGTCGACACCGCCGCCACCCCCACCGACGGGTACCGCACCGCGTTCCTGTGGTGCGGGATTCTCCTGATCGTCGGAGGACTCGCCGGGACCGTCTTCATCAGGCCCGATCGCGACACCCGCCGACTCGGACTCCGCGGCAACGACTCCGACTGACCCACAGCCCGAACAACGTCGACAACGATCGGAACGACAATGACCGTGTCACAACTTCTCATCGGGGACACTTGGGTTCCTTCGGCATCCGGCGCCGAGTTCACGACCCCGGATCCGGCCACCGGCGAGACGATCGGTGTCTGCGCGGAAGCCAGCGTGTTGCTGATGGTCGGCGGCGTCGCTGCCGCTGTCCTCACCCGACCCGACCGCGATACCAAACGACTGAGACTACGCGGCGCCGACCCGGTACGGCCGTCGGCCTGACCCCCCGAAACCAATACCCGAGAAAAGAACCATACTCATGGACAGCACCATCACCCCAGCGAACCGACTGGCCGCACTGTGGAATTCGGTCTGGAACATCGGCCGGGTCGAAGCAGTGGACCTGTACGTGACCCCGCACTATGTCCGACACGGGAAGGCCGGCGACCAGGACAAATCGGCGGTGAAGGAGGCCGCCCTCGCCCTGCGCACCGCGTTCCCCGATCTGATGCTCCGCATGCAGGACGTGATCGAAGACGACGACCGGATCGCCGTCCGCTGGCACGGCACCGGCACCCACCGGGCGCCCTACCGTGGCGTGCCCGCGACCGGGCGCACCGTGACCGTGTCGGGCACGACGTTCGTCCGCTTCGAGCGGACCGCGATCGCCGAAGAGTGGGTCGTCTGGGACGACGACGACATCACCCGGCGCCTGGGCGTCATTCCACTCGGCCGCACCGCCACCCCGAAGGAAATCCGATGACCATCACCCGTTCACCGATCGTCGCCGACGCCACGATGCGCGGGGTGCACCGCACCTTCGTCACCGGGGTCACCATCGTCACCACGATGGACGAAGACGTTCCCCGCGGACTCGCGGTCAACGCGTTCTCGAGCATCTCGCTCTCGCCCGCGCTGGTCATGGTCTGCGTGCAGCGCACCTCCACCACTCACGACCCACTCTTCCGCGCCACCCACCTCGGCATCAACATCCTTGCCGCCGATCAGCTCTCGACCGCCGGCATGTTCGCCAGCAAGCGGACCGACAAGTTCGCCGACATCTCCTGGCAACCGGCGGCCTACGGTTCACCGATCCTCCCCGAAGCGTCGGCGTGGATGGAGGCCGAGATCTGCGATCGCCTGCAGGTCGACACCCATACCGCCTTCGTGGCTCGCGTCGTCGACGCCGCGTACTCGGACCGGCCCGCCTTGCTCTATGCCGGTGGCGGCTTCTTCGACGGCGGCGCGCTGCAACCCGCCCATACCACCACCGAGCAGGAGTAAGAACATGACCGTCGACGACCGAACTGCGATCGGGTTCGACTCCATCGAGCGGGCCATCGCCGACATTGCCGCTGGCAAACCCGTCGTCGTGCTCGACGCCGACGACCGGGAGAACGAAGGCGACATCGTGTTCGCCGCCAGCCTTGCCACGCCCGAAGTGATGGCGTTGACGATCCGCAACAGCAGCGGGATCGTCTGTGCCCCTGCCGACGGCGCCGTGCTCGACCGCCTCGGCATCCCCCTGATGACCGCCGCCAACGAAGACCACCTCGGCACCGCGTTCACCGTGTCGGTGGATGCGCGCGACGGGGTGAGCACCGGCATCTCGGCCCAGGACCGGTCCCGCACGGTCCGAGCGCTCGCCGATCCCACGGCTGTCGCCGACGACCTCGTGCGTCCGGGCCACATCTTCCCGTTACGCGCCCGGACGGGCGGCGTCCTGGTCCGCCCCGGGCATACCGAGGCAGCGGTCGACCTCGTGCGTCTGGCCAGCTTGCCGCCGATCGGCGTCATCAGCGAGCTGGTCAACGACGACGGCACCGTCGCGCGCGGCCCACAATGCCGCGACTTCGCCGACGCGCACGGGTTGGCACTGGTGTCCATCGCGGACCTCATCGCCTTCCGCAAGCACCGCGAAGCGATCGTGGTGCGATCCGCCACGGCGCGGATACCCACCGCACACGGTTCGATCGTGGCCCACGGCTATCGCGACACGGTGACCGGCGCAGAACATCTCGCGCTCGTGCACGGCGAGATCGGCGACGGCCGAGCAGTTCTCACCAGAATGCACTCCGAATGCATCAGCGGTGACGTATTCGGCTCCAATCGGTGCGACTGCGGACCGCAGTTGCAGCAGGCACTACGCACCATCACCAACGCGGGTCGCGGTGTGCTCGTGTACCTCCGCGGCCACGAGGGGCGCGGTGTCGGATTGGTCGACAAACTGCGGGCGTACGGTCTGCAGGACGACGGGCTCGACACCGTCGACGCCAATGTGGCACTTGGCCTGCCCGTGGACGCCCGCGACTACACCGCCGGCGCCCACATTCTCGCCGACCTCGGCGTGGTGAGCACGCGGCTGCTGAGCAACAACCCCGACAAGGCCGAATGCCTGCGCGACAACGGCATCGAGGTGACCAGAATCCCGCTGCTCACTACCGCCACTGTGCACAACCGCAGATACCTCGACACCAAACGTGACCGCCTCGGCCACGATCTCCCGATCGCCGCGTTCGTCTGAATCGCGTTCGCCCCGGACAACCCCCCAGAGAACCGAAACAATCACATCAGAATCCGCACATTTGCCGCAATCTCGGG
The DNA here is from genome assembly GCA_036524855.1 of Aldersonia sp. GTDB lineage: Bacteria > Actinomycetota > Actinomycetes > Mycobacteriales > Mycobacteriaceae > Aldersonia. Next base: position 20,702 of record DATDBL010000106.1, read on the forward strand.
CGTCGACCATCGCCGGAATCGGCACGCAACCGGAACCTCCTACGCGGCCCCGGTATCGGCACAAGCCGGTCAGAGCATCGAACTCGTGCCGAGGTTCAACTACACCGCGCACAACAACGGCACGGCCGCCGTCATCACCACCGACGCGGGCACTCTGACCGTCACCCGACAACGAGCCCTTCACCCCGCCCGCGCCCGCGCCGGCGCCGGCGGCCCAGCAGCTCAGCACCGGCCGTCGTCGACGGAAACCTGAAACCCACAAAGACCAACATCGAGGAATCCAGACATGACTACGACAGAACACCGCTTTCCCGTGCTCGACCAGGCAGTGGCCGACGTCGGCCGCGGCGCCGAGTCCTGGGCGAGCACCTCGATCACCGACCGGATCACGCTGCTCGAACGCATGTCCGCGCGGGTTCTCGAACAGGGCGCAACCATGGCCGAGGCCGGCGCCACCGCCAAGGGCTACGACCCCGACAGCGCATGGGCGGCCGAGGACTGGGTCACCGGCCCGTGGGCGCTGGTGCAGAACATCAGCGCCTACACCCACGTGCTCCGCCGAATCGCCGACGGCCTCGACCCCGTGCCCGCCGCGGCCATGCGTCGCCACCGCGCCCGCACCCTGGTCGACGTCTTCCCCGCCACCAATTCGGACAAGCTTCTGCTCAACGGATTCCACGCCGAAGTGTGGATGGATCCGAGCCTGACTCCTCGCGACGTCGCCGCACAGGCCGCGCCGGCCTACCGCACCAACACGACCCGACCGCGTGTCGCGCTCGTGCTGGGCGCGGGCAACGTGGCCGCTATCAGCGCCCTGGACGTCCTGCACAAACTCATCGTCGAAGACACCGTGGTCGTCGCGAAGATGAACCCGGTCAACGCCTACCTCATCCCGATCTTCGAGGACGTCTTCCGAGACTTCGTCGACCACGACTGGGTTCGCTTCTGTGACGGCGGTGCTGCCGAGGGCGGGCATCTCGCCTCCCACGCCGGGGTCGACGAGATCCATATCACCGGCAGCGCCCGCACCCACGATGCGATCGTCTGGGGCACCGACGACGCTGCCGAACAACGTCGAGCAGCGGGAACCCCTTTGCTGGACAAGCCGATCGGAAGCGAGCTGGGCGGGGTCAGCCCCTGCATCGTCGTTCCCGGACGGTGGTCGGCGGCGGACTTCCGCTACCAGGCCGAGCACATCGTCAGCAGCAAACTCAACAACGCCGGGCACAACTGCATCGCAAGCCAGGTCCTGGTCCTGCCGCAGGACTGGGATGGCTCCGACCGACTGCTCGACGAGATCCGCCGCGTGATGGCCGAACTGCCCGCCCGCCCCGACTACTACCCCGGCGCAGACGCACGAGCCGACGCCGTCCGCACCGCACACCCGGACGCGGAGCGCTGCGGCCTGGACAGCCGGCTGCTCGTCACCGACATCGCCGATCACGACGACGTGCTGATCACCGAGGAAGTATTCGCCAGCGTGCTGGGTGTGGTGCGACTGCCCGGCTCCGATGCGGCGCAGTTCCTCGCCGAGGCGGTCGAGTTCGCCAACACCGTCCTGCCCGGCACCTTGGGCGCGACCGTGATCATCGATCCCGGCACCGCCAACACACACCGCGGCGCGGTCGACGACGCGCTCGCCGACCTGCGCTACGGCACCATCGGCGTCAACGTATGGTCCGCGTTCGGGTTCCTGCTCGGCTACACGCCGTGGGGCGCATTCCCCGGCAACACGCTCGACAGCATCGGCAGCGGAGTAGGCTTCGTGCACAATGCATTCCAGCTCGTCGGCGTGGAGAAGACAATTCTGCGCGCACCGTTCGCACCCGCGCCGCGCGGGCTGCTGTCCGGATCGGTCGCTCTCTCTCCCAAGCCGGTCTTCTTCGCCACGAACAAGACAGCACGCCGCACAGTGCAACTGGTCATGCGGCACACGAGTTCACCCAGCGCCTGGAAGCTGCCCGCTATCTTCGCTTCCGCACTGCGCGGATAGCTCCTCTCGTCAGGAAGATTTCAGTGCCGCCTACGGCGTAGGTGATCTGCTGATCGGTGTGGTGCAGCCCTACGACGACATCGAGGAAGCAGTCGGCCGAGCCAACGACACTCCCTACGGGCTCGGGGCGAGCATCTGGACCCGCGACCTCACTGCGGCGCACCGACTCGCCGGCGAGATCCGCAGCGGCATGGTGTGGGTGAACATGTCCCCGCTGTGCGACCCCTCGGTGCCGTGGGGCGGCGCCAAGCAGAGCGGGTGGGGACGCGAACTCAGCAGCTCCGGACTCGACGAGTTCACCGAAGAGAAGTCGGTCTGGATCGCACTGAGGGACTGACCCCCGACCCCGGGTGTGGGTGGGTCGAACTTCCCGCCCACACCCTCGCCAACACCCGCACGCCAGGAGCAGAAATGATCACCCAACCCGTCCTCACCCTCGCCGACGCCACCATGCGCGGCGTCCACCGCTCGTTCGTCACCGGCGTCACCGTCGTCACAACCACAGATCAGGACACACCGAAAGGGCTGGCGGTCAACGCCTTCACGAGCATCTCGCTGGATCCACCGCTCGTCATGGTCTGTGTCCAACAGTCGTCCGCAACGCACGACCCGCTGTTGCACTCCACACATTTGGGCATCGACATCCTCGCCGCGGATCAACGCTCGACCGCAGCAGTGTTCGCAAGCAAAGCAGCCGACAAGTTCGCGACCATCGGTTGGGAACGGGCCGAGCACGGGACGCCCGTTCTCACCGGCACCTGCGCGTGGATGGAAGCGGAGATCTGTCAACGTCTGGACTTCGGCACCCACACCGCATTCATCGCACGGGTCGTGAACGCCGACCACTCGGATCGACCCGCGCTCGTCTACCGCGCCGGCGAGTTCTTCGACGGCTCCGACCTGTCCTGCGCGCAACACCCCTCGATCACGAGCGAACAATGACCACGCTGCAGCTCGACACCATCGATCGGGCCATCGACGACATCGCCGCGGGCAGGCCCGTCGTCGTCCTGGACGCCGACGACCGGGAGAACGAGGGCGACCTCGTTTTCGCCGCCTGCCACGCCACCCCGGAGCTCATGGCCCTGACGATCAGGAACAGCAGCGGCATCGTGTGTGCACCCGCCGACGGTTCGGTGCTCGATCGGCTGGCCCTGCCTCTGATGACCGCGGACAACCACGACCACATGGGGACCGCCTTCACCGTGTCCGTCGATGCGCGCGACGGAGTGAGCACCGGCATCTCGGCACACGATCGCAGCCTCACAGTCCGCACACTCGCGGACCCCGACGTCGAGGCCGAGCAGCTCGTTCGGCCCGGGCACATCTTCCCGCTACTCGCCCGCGACGGCGGAGTACTCGTACGACCCGGCCACACCGAGGCCGCAGTCGACCTGGTCAGGCTCGCCGGGCTGCCACCGGTCGGCGTGATCAGTGAGCTGGTCGACGACGACGGCACCGTGAAGAGAGGTCCGCGCTGCCGGGAGTTCGCCGACGCGCACGGGCTGGCGCTGGTCTCGATCGCCGACCTCGTCGCATACCGAAAGCGACACGAACCGACCGTGCAACGGCAGGCCAGCGCCCGAATCCCCACGAAGTACGGCGTCTTGACAGCTCACGGCTACCGCGATGTTCTCACCGGAGTCGAGCACCTCGCGCTTGTCCAGGGCGACCTCGGCGACGGCCACTCGGTCCTGACCCGGATCCACTCCGAATGCCTGACCGGGGACGTGCTGGGCTCCGGCCGTTGCGACTGCGGCGACCAACTCGGCACGACCCTGCAAATGATCGGCCAGGAAGGTCGTGGTGTTCTCGTCTATCTCCGCGGCCACGAAGGCCGCGGAATCGGGCTCGTCGACAAGCTGCGCGCCTACGCGCTCCAGGAAGGTGGCCTGGACACCGTCGACGCCAACCTCCGCCTCGGGCTCCCGGTGGACGCCCGCGACTACACCGCCGGTGCGCACATCCTCGACGACCTCGGAATCATGAGCACTCGGCTACTGACGAACAACCCCGACAAGGCCTCCTGCCTCATCGACTGCGGGATCGAAACCCAACGAGTGCCCCTACACACCACTGCGACCATCCACAACCTGCCCTATCTCGATGCGAAACGCCGACGACTCGGTCACGACCTCCCGCTCCTCCGCAAACCAGGCACTAAACGGCGAGAGCCTGTCGGCTCATCACCTCACGCTGGACGGGCTGTTCGAGAGCCCCACACTGCGTACGCGGAATTTGTCAACCTGTCTGAGACAGTTTGGCTGTGTTGATTCCTGTTGGTTGGGGTAGTGCGGGTGCGGTTGGGCCTCGGCGGAACCTCGGGGTTCGGTCCAGTACTGGTCCAGGGCGGTTTGGCGCTGGTTCTGGCACGGGTGCTATCTGAGCTCGGCGCTGCTCAGGTTCAGCAGCCGACGCGCCACGATCAGCTGCTGGATCTGCTGGGTGCCCTCGAAGATGTCGAGGATCTTCGAATCGCGTGCCCATTTCTCGAGCAGGGTGTGCTCCGAATAGCCCAGCGTGCCCGCGAGTTCGACCGCCTTCAGGGTCACGTCCGAGCCCGTGCGGGCGGCCTTCGCCTTCGACATCGACGCCGCGAGCGAGTTCGGCTTCCTGTTGTCGGCCATCCACGCCGCCCGCAGCGCGAGCAGGTACGACGCCTCCCAGTCCGCCTCGAGTCGAAGGAACTCGGCGGCCGCCGCGTGCTGGCACTGCGCCGGGGTGTCGTAGGAGATCTCGACGCCGGCGTCGGTGAGGATGCGGCGCAGTTCCTCGAGCGCGGCGCGGCCGACACCGACCGCCATCGCCGCGACGATCGGGCGGGTGTTGTCGAAGGTCTGCATGACCCCGGCGAAGCCTTTTTCGACGTTGACCTCGGGGCTGCCCAGGATGTTTTCCTTGGGAATGCGGCAGTCCTGCAACAGCAGCACCGCGGTGTCGGAGGCCTTGATCCCGAGCTTGTGTTCCAGCCGCGTCACGCTCAGTCCGGGGGCGTCGCGGGGGACGACGAAGGACTTGATCGCGGCGCGGCCCGAGCTGGGATCCACGCTCGCCCACACGACGATATGGGTCGAGCGTTGGCCGGCGGTGACGAAGATCTTCTCGCCGTTGAGCACCCACTCGTCGCCGTTGAGCACCGCGGTGGTGGCGACGGCCGCCGAGTCGGAGCCGAACCCGGGTTCGGTGATGGCCATCGACGCCCACACCTTGCCGAAGCGTTCCAGTTGCTCGTCGGTGGAGACGGCGGCGATTGCGGCGTTGCCGAGGCCTTGATAGGGGATCGACAGCATCAATCCGGCGTCTCCCCAGGACGTCTCGAGCGCGTTGAGTACCGCGGACATGTTGCCGCCGTTCGCGTTCCGTGGCCCCGTGCGATCACCGGAGATCGCGGTCGGTGACGGCGCAGTGCCGGCGCGGACACCGGTGGCGCCGCCGACCTCTCGGGTTCCCGAATCGGACAGGCCCTCGACCATGGCGGCCATGGTGTCGAGTTCCACCGGGTAGTGGTGCTCGGCGAGGTCGTACTTGCGTGAGATGGGGCGGAAGATCTCGGCCGCGACCTGGTGGGCCTGGGCGGAACTGCGCCGCAGCCGGCGGGGAAGTTCGAGATTGATCATCAGTGCTCCTGGGGACGGGCGGGATCAGATGAGAACGACACCTTCGGCGACGCCGACAGCGCGCAGGTCGCGGTACCACCGCTCCACCGGGTGCTCCTTGGTGAATCCGTGCCCACCGAGCAGTTGAACGCCGTCGAGGCCGATCTGCATTCCCTTGTCGGTGGCGAGCTTTCGCGCCAGCGCCGCCTCACGGGCGAACGGCAGGCCCTGCTCGGCGCGGGCGGCGCCGCGCAGCGTCACGAGGCGCAGGCCGTCGAGTTCGATGGCGATATTTGCGACCATGAACGCGACCGCCTGCCGGTGGCTGATCGGTTCGCCGAACGCCTCGCGTTCGTTGACGTAGGGGATCACGTAGTCGAGCACGGCCTGTCCGGTGCCCACGGCGAGCGATGCCCACCCGAGGCGGGCCAGACGCACGGCGTCGGCGTACTGCTCGGCACGCTCGTCGCTGTCGGTTTCGGTGCCCCCGAGCAGCGCCGAGACCGGCACGGAGACGTCGTCGAGGTGGATCCGGCCGAGGCCGGCGGCGCGCAGGCCCATGCTCGGGTCGGCCTCCACGACGAGACCCGTGGTGTCGGACTCGAGCACGAACAGCCCGGGCCTGCCGTCGAGCGCGGCTGCGACGACGAACAGTTCGGCCGATCCCGCCGCCGGCACCATCGACTTGACGCCGTTGAGCCGGAAACCGCTGGGGGAGCGGACCGCCTTGGTCTGCAGCGCGAACGGGTCGAACAGCGGGCGCGGTTCGGCGATCACCAGCGCGGCGGCGGGGGCGCGCCTGCCGACGAATGCGGGCAGGTAGGTGCGCTGCTGAGTGTCGCTGCCCCACTGGGTGAGTGCGACGGCGACGCCGTTCGGTGCGAGGATCGGCAGCGCCAGGCCCATGTCGCCGTGCGCAAGCGCCTCGGCGACAAGCGAATTGGTGACCGCGCCGCGTTCGGTGGCGGCGCCCTCGAACTCCTCGGGGACGTTGATCGACGTGAGGCCGAGTTCGGCCGCGCGGGCGAGCAGATCGTCCGGCGTGGCGGCGGCCACGTCGGCGTCGTGCGCGGCCGGACGCAGGATCTCGGCGGCAAACTCGCGCACGGTGTCGACGATCAGCTGCTGGTCGTCGTCGGGCGTGAGGTCGAAGTAGTCCCTACCCGTTGCGTTTCCGTCCGGCAGTCGGGTCGGTTTGCCGTTGCCGGTGACCCGGGCGAACGCCCGGGTGGCGGCGCCGAGCGTCCGGAATCCGGCCTTGGTGCCCCGGTAGGTCGCGCGGTTGATCGGCTCGCGCAGGTGATAGCGCTCCGCGAACTCGGAACCGGTGATCGCGGTGACAATCCGCATCGCGGAGCCCCTGAGATCGCGCTTGGGGTGATCGAGTCCCACGGCGGAATTCGCGCCGGGCTTGCGCTTCGCTGTTCCGGGTGCGACCGCGCTGTCCTGCTTCGTCATCTGCGCCCAATCCTTCGGGGTCGGGAGTACCTGACCGCTATCTTACTTCAGAGTAAGGTATGCCGTCGAGGTCGTGTACCGCAGCGCTCGCGGCAACCACGCACTTGGCATTGGGGTGCGTCCTGCGGCCTTGGTGCTCACGCTGGGGAGCCACGGACGAGGAAGTACGACGCACCCTGCCCGGCGACGAGTTCGTCCCCACCCCTCGCGCACAGTCGACGTGGGCCTTGACTGTAGCGGCGCCGCCGGAACGGGTGTGGCCATGGCTCGTACCTCTACCACCAGGTCACGGACGACGCTACGACCTGGCCGGGAACTGGCAGTTCGTGCTCGAGGCCAGTGGCGAGAATGCAACTCGATTGATCCTGCGCGCTCGCAGCGGCCCGAGCCCGACGCCTCGGTTGGACATTGTGGCCGAGCCGGGTTATTTCCTGATGATGCTCGGCATAAAGCGCCGCGCGGAGGCGAGCTTCTAGAGGTTGACGAAGCCCGCCGGGTGGTGCAGCGGGGCCGAGCGGATCCTTTCTCGCTCGTGAGACGCTGAGAAAATGCCCGTCGCCGCCGCGGTGTTCGCGGCCCTCGCCGCCGTCCTGCACGTGTTGATCTTCGCGATGGAGAGCGTGCTGTGGGTGCGTCCGCAGTGTGGCGGCAGTTCGCGGTGCCCAGCCAGGCCGACGCCGACGTTCTGCGGCCGATGGCGTTCAACCAGGGTATCGAACTGCTGTCGGTTGGGTGTGCGGGAGTGTACATACGTGTGTTTGGGTGGCGATTCTTGTCGGTGGTGTGTGGGATGTTTGCGGTGTGGGTGGGGCAACGGAGGTTGGTGGCGTGCCGGAGGGATGGGTGGTGCAGGCCTACCGGTTTGCGCTGGATCCGTCCCGGGAGCAGGAGCGGATGCTGCGCTCGCATTGCGGGGCGCAGCGGCGGGCGTTCAATTGGGGCTTGGGCGTGGTGAAGGCCAACCTGGATCAGCGCGCCGCCGAACGCAGCTACGGAATCGGCGAGGACGAGTTGACGC
>DATDBL010000107.1:0-3275 GCA_036524855.1 Aldersonia sp.
ATCCACCCCCGCCGCCACCAGCGCCTCATCCGGCAACAGGCACGGGTCGAACGCCGGCTGACCCGCCTCGGTCGCTGCGGTCGGGGTCCCCACGACAGTTTCCGAACCGCACCCGACCAGCGCGAACATCGCGCACGCCGCCGCGGCGACACCGGCCCGGACACGGGTTCGCCGCACCGCCCCGACCAGTGTGTTCACGCGCACATCCTGTCAGACGCACGCTGTCGGCCGATGGTTCCACTCGCGTCGCGCACGCTGTGCACGCGTCGCGCACATTGCACCGTGCGCGGCCCGTGCAAAGCGTGCGCGGCGTGCCGTCCGCGAACCGTCTACAACAGCCCCGCGAACCGAATCCGCGGGACGAACACGTCGCACAACCATGCGAACGTCACGCCGTCGGTGACGACGCGGGCATAGCCGACGACCCATACGCCCCGTAGTTCCGCGAGGCGTCGATCGCAGTGTCCTACAAGTCCCGGGTACGCCCGAGCGCCCAGTACGCGTCCTCGCTCAGGCAGCGGTGAATGCGGTCGCGGTCGAGCCGGTCGGGGTCGGTGAAGATCTCGCAGCGGTTGTCGTCGGGCATCGCTGCACGCTAACCAGGTCAGTGGCCGGTTCGCGAACGGTTTTGACTCCCGCAGATGCAGTTGGCGTTGTCATGCGACGACCGCCGACATTCAACGGTGGTGTGGTTCCACGGCGGCCGCGAGACGTTCGATTCGGAGCGCGACCGCGACCCCTGACGTGGAAGGAGAATCCCTACGAGCGATGAAACTCAAAGGTTGAAGACACGAATCACCAGTTCCTTGATCTCGGCATACTCGCGATCCAACCCTGCCAGACGGGCTAACGTGTCGTTGCTGAGTGCCTGGAGCGATGTGAGGCCGGCGTCGACGGAACGCACCGTCGTCGCTTCTACTAGTTCCGACAGCCGACGGCCGTACTCGTGTTGATCCTTCGCGAACTCGTCGAGTGCCGCGAGCACCTCTTTGAGACCAACTCGTTCGGCTTCCACGGCACGAAACTACGCCGCGCACCTTCGGCCGCTGCAGCGAACTCCGGCCAGGCTGACGAGGTCCTAACGGTCGAGTGCGCGGATCAGCAGGTCCTTCATCTCGGCGTTGGTTTCTTCCTGCGATCGAAACCGTGCATTCACGTCCTCTCGGCTGCGCCGCATCTCGTCCCTCATCTCGTCCCGCAGCGCATTCAAGCCCTCCGCGTGCTCCCGTTGGTTTGCCGCGAGCGCGTTGATCGCAGCGAGGACCGCGCGGTAATCGGCTTGCCCTGCTTCGAGTGCCGCAACTCGCGCTTCGAGTTCCTCCAGTGTTGCCGCCACGCGCACAGCGTACGTGCGACCACCGACACAAAGCAGCACGCGGACGAGGTCTACCCAGGCCCACTGGTCGTCCGGTCGCCCACCTGACCATCACCTTCGGCCGCTATCAGGTCGCTGGATGGCTAGCGGTCGAGCACGCGGATGACAAGGTCCTTCACCTCGGCGACGTTCTCCTCCAACGACCGCACGCGCGCGTTCGTGTCAGCCCCCGATCGCTCCACTGCGGTGAGGCGATCCTCGACTGCGGTGAGGCGATCCTCGACCCCTCCCATGCGACCGAACAACTCCCGCTGATTCGCACCCAACGCGTTGATCGCGGCCAGCACCGCGCGGTAATCGGCCTGGTCGGCTTCGAGAGCCGCCACTCGCGCTTCGAGCTCCTCCAGTGTTGCTGCCACGCCCACAGAGTACGGGCGGCCACCGACAGAAGCGCTTGTCTGCGGCGTGCGATCAGCTAACTGCAATAGTCGCAGATCCCCGTGTTCGGCAGCACCATCGAACAGGTCGGGCAGAGTTTGACGACGGGCTCCGCTACTGCCCGCCGAGTGGGCTTCTTGGCGGCGGGTTTGCGTTTCGTCGCCGTGCCGTCGGCCCGCGCGCGAGGTGACGCCGCCCGAGGCGACCCCGCCGGAGCCGGCACGACCCGCGGCGCCACCACCGGCTCGGTGACCTCGAATCCGCGTTTGCGCAGGATCACGGCCGCGCCCTTGTCGCCGCTGCTGAACTCGCCGGACGGCACCAGGAACCCGGTGGCGTAGCGGTGCGCGACGCCGAGGATCGCCTTCGGGTCGTACGAGCGGCCCTCGTGCACGAGGTCGTAGCCGTCCGACGGGACGTAGCCGTAGACGCCGAGGAAGTCGTCGGCGCCGCGCGAGTCGTATTCCGCGATCGCCTGCAGGATGTTCTCACGTGTGACGGAGGTGAAGGTGGCCACGTCTTCGAGCCTACGACGGCCTCGAGTCCCCGACACGTACAGTTCGCGCGGACTTCGCCGACCCGTCAGCCCCCGACCACGAAGCAACGTCACCATCGCAAGGGTGCGAATAGCCATCGTCGCGGAGTCGTTTCTGCCCAACACCAACGGAGTGACGAACTCGGTGTGCCGGGTCGTCGAACACCTCGAGCGCACCGGCCACCAGGCGACGATCCTCGCTCCCGCCACCACACTGGCCCGCTACCGTCACGCCGACGTCCACCCCTTCCCGACCGTGAACGTCCCGAGGGTCAACTCCCTCCCGATCGGTCTGCCACAGCCGAAGATGTCGCAGATCCTGCGTGACTTCGACCCCGACGTTGTGCACCTCGCCTCCCCGTTTCTGCTCGGCGCCGGTGGACTCGCCGCCGCGCTGCGCCTCGACGTCCCGGCCGTCGCGGTGTTCCAGACCGACGTCGCGGGCTTCGCCGCCTCCTACGGTCTCGGCGTCGCCAGCCGCGCCGCCTGGGCGTGGACTCGACGCATCCACCGCCGCGCCGCCCGCACGCTCGCCCCGTCGACCTCCTCGGTCGAAGCCCTCGAACAGCACGGCATCCCCAACGTGCACCGCTGGGCCCGGGGCGTCGACACCATCCGGTTCGACCCAGGACACAGGGACAAGAGCCTGCGGGCAAGCTGGGCGCCGAACAACGAACTGATCGTCGGCTACGTCGGCCGCCTCGCCCCGGAGAAGCACGTCGAACGCCTCGAAGTCCTCGACCGGACGACGAAACTCGTCATCGTCGGCGACGGCCCCGAGCGCAACCGCCTGCAGAAACGTCTCCCCAACGCCACCTTCACCGGCGAACTCCACGGCGCCGACCTCGCCCGCGCCTACGCCAGCCTCGACGTCTTCGTCCACGCCGGCGAGCACGAGACCTTCTGCCAGGCGGTGCAGGAGGCCCTGGCCAGCGGCGTCCCGGTGATCGCGCCCGACGCCGGCGGCCCCCGCGACCTCGTCGCCCA
>DATDBL010000108.1:0-31782 GCA_036524855.1 Aldersonia sp.
GGGAACGTGCGAACACCGAAATGGTGCTTTTTGATACCATAGTGATATGGCTATGACGTTGCGGCTTCCAGCCGATCTCGCCGCAGAGCTGCGTGCCGCCGCCGAGGAAGATCACCGCAGCATGCACCAGGCAGTCGTCCACGCCGTCGAAACCTACCTCGCCCAGCGTGAAACCGCGGAGATCAAAGCCGACCCGGACACCCTGCGGGCCCTCGCCGAGGCACGCGAGGATGTTCGTAAGGGAGACGTCCTCTACGGCACCGAGGCCGCGCGCGCTCTGCTGAATGGTCGCCGCGCATCGTGACCGACCCCTGCGAGCTGGGGACCGCGCCCCCGGCTCGTAGGGCGATCGCGGAGCGCTTGCCGCCCGATGTCGCCGCCGCGGCGGTCGAGTTCATCACCGGTCCACTGCTCGCCAACCCCCGGCGAGTGGGTAAGCCCCTCGGCGAGGAACTGGAAGGCATCTGCAGTGCCCGGCTCGGCCAAAGCTGGCGCGTGCTGTACGAGATCGACGAGGCCAACCACGCGGTCATCGTGCTCGACATCCGACACCGCTCGGTCGCCTACAGGCGGTGACAAGGGGAGCCCGGTGACCGCTCGGTTTCCTCCCGCAGCCTGGCGGAAGCGGAGGGATTTGAACCCCCGGTCGTTCTCACGACGCTCGCTTTCAAGGCGAGTGCATTCGGCCGCTCTGCCACGCTTCCAGGGTTGGAATGGTATCGGGTCAGGGTTCGCGGTCGCCGATGGCGTCGTCGACGCGCTCGAACACCTCCGCAACCACCCGCATCTGTTCGGGTGTGAGCAGATCGATGAAGTTGCGCCGCACCGACGCGACGTGGCCCGGCGCCGCCGCGACGAGACGGTCGTAGCCCTTATCGGTGAGGTGGGCGAGCACGCCGCGCCCGTCCTCCACACAACTGCTCCGCCGGACCAGACCCTCGTTCTCCATCCGGCGGATCGTGTGGGTGAGCCGACTGCGGGACGACAGCACGCCGTCGGCGAGGTCGCTCATCCGCAGTGCCCGCTCCGGCGCCTCGGACAGCAGCACCAGGATCCGGTACTCGGCCATCGACAGGCCGTGCTCGCTCTCCAACTCGCGATTCAGCTGCTCGAGCAGCCGCTGGTTGCCGTCGATGAAGGCACGCCACGCCCGCTGCTCCTGCGCGTCGAGCCAACGTGGGTCGACGCGCGGATCGGTCACGGCATCGGCGGTCATGGCGCCATTCTAGTGACCGTCGAGTAGGAAACGGTTCACCGCCGCAACGTCCGCGCACCCGCACAGCCCCATCGCGATGTCGAAATCGGCCAGCAGCGATCGCAACGCGTGCCGCACCCCATCCGCGCCCGACAACCCGAGCCCGTACACCCACGGCCGCCCGTAAAGCACCGCCTTCGCCCCCGACGCCAGCGCGACGACGACGTCGGATCCGCTGCGGATCCCCGAATCCAGCAGCACCTCCGCCCGGTCCCCGACCGCCTCGACCACCGGGCCCAGCGCGTCCAGCGACGCGATCGCGCCGTCGACCTGCCGCCCGCCGTGGTTGCTGACGATCACTCCGTGCGCGCCGGCGTCGACGACGGCCCGCGCGTCGTCGGGATGCAGGATGCCCTTCACCGCGATCGGCAGATCCGTCCACTCGCGCAGCCTGCCGATGTCCGCCGGTCGCAGCGAATGGTTGCCGAACATCGAGATCCACGTGAGGATCGCGATCCGCAGCGCGTCCTCGCCCTCCTCGGGCGGGGCCGACAGCCGCGAGCGGAACGCCGGGTCGGACAGGTAGTTCGCGATGCCCTTGCCCTGCAGGAACGGCAGGTGCGCCAACACCAGGTCCCGCGGCCGCCAGCCCAGCGACGCGGTGTCGACGGTGACGACGATCGCCTTCGCGCCCGCTCGCGTTGCCCGCTGCACGAGCGAGCGCGCCACCTCGTCGTCGGACGGCCAGTACAGCTGATACCACCAGTGCCCGGCGTTCGAGCCGACCTCCTCGATTGTCGACGACGCCGCCGTGGACAGCACCGAACCGATGCCGAGTTCCTTGGTCACCTCCGCGACGACGACCTCGCCGCGCTCGTGCATCAACTCCAGTACCCCGACCGGCGCGGTGAGAATCGGTGCGGCGAGGCGAGTGCCGAGAACCTCGACGGAGAGGTCGCGCTGGTCGGGTCCGGTGGTGCCGCGCAGCATCCGCGGCACCAGGCGGCGACGCCCGAACGCCGCGACGTTGTCGTCGGCCGTCCGCTCGGTCGACGAACTCCCGGCCACGTAGTCGAACGCCTCCGGGCTCAGCGCCGCACGGGCCGCCAATTCGAGCCCGGCCGCCGTGATCGGCAGTGTCGGCCGGACCCCGCCGAGACCCTGCAGGTAGATCTCGTTCTGGAAGTTCCCGAAGTTCGTCACGGGCGGGACGCTACGCGTGGCTCACTCGGCGGACAGCCGGTTTGCTTGTCAGTCCGGGTCGGTAACCTCCCTCGTGTGTACGCGATCACGATCGAGGAGCCCGGCGACCCCGACGTCATGAAGTGGCGCAGCGGCCACCCCGACCTTGCCCCCGGGCACGGGGAGGTGTTGATCGACGTCGCCGCCACGGCCGTGAACCGTGCCGATCTGCTGCAGCGGCAGGGCCGCTACCCACCTCCGCCGGGGGCGAGCGAGATCCTCGGCCTCGAATGCTCGGGCGTCGTCGCGCAGATCGGCGACGGCGTGACGCGGTGGCGGCCGGGTGACGAGGTGTGCGCGCTGTTGTCCGGCGGCGGCTACGCCGAGCAGGTGGTGGTCCCGGCGACGCAGGTGCTGCCGGTCCCGGCCGGACTGGATCTGCACGCGGCGGCCGCGTTACCGGAGGTCGCGTGCACGGTGTGGTCGAACCTGGTGATGGGCGCGAACCTGCACTCCGGGCAGCTGCTGCTGATGCACGGCGGCGGCAGCGGGATCGGCACGCACGCGATTCAGGTGGCGCGCGCGCGTGGCGCGGTGGTCGCGGTGACGGCGGGGTCGCAGTACAAGCTCGACCGCTGCCGCGACCTCGGCGCGACGGTGCTCATCAACTACCGGCACGAGGACTTCGTCGAGCAGGTCCGCGCGGCGACCGGCGGTCGCGGCGCCGACGTCGTCTTCGACAACATGGGCGCCGCCTACCTCGAACGCAACGTCGAGGCGCTCGCGCCGGACGGGCAGCTGATCGTGATCGGCATGCAGGGCGGGATCAAGGCCGAGCTGAACCTCAACACCCTGCTGCGCAAGCGCGGAACCATCCGGGCCACCGCACTGCGCGGCCGTCCGACCACCGGGCGATCCAGCAAGGCGGAAGTGGTCGCCGAGGTCGTCGAGCACCTGTGGCCGCTGGTCGCGGAGGGCACGGTGCAGCCGGTGATCGCCGCCGAGCTGCCGATCACCGAGGCGCCCGAGGCACACCGGATGTTGGACTCGGCCGAGACCGTCGGCAAGGTCGTACTCCGGGTGCACTGACCCTGCGATTCGTGCGGCACCCGATGCGTCGTGAACAATAGGTAGTTATGAGCCAACCCGACAATGACCACGTACTCGTCGTCGGACCCGACGGCCAGCCGGTGACCATCGACGCCGCCCAGGCGGCGCTGACCCGCGCGGCTGCCGACAACAGCGGCGACGACATCGACCCCGTGTCGGACCAGGTCGAGCAGCCCGCGAAGGTGATGCGGATCGGCACCATGATCAAGCAGTTGCTCGAGGAGGTGCGTGCCGCTCCCCTCGACGACGCCAGCCGCAGCCGGCTGAAGGAGATCCACAAGTCGTCGATCCGTGAGCTCGAGGACGGCCTCGCGCCGGAACTGCGTGAGGAACTCGAGCGGCTCGCGCTGCCGTTCACCGACGACACGATCCCCTCGGACGCCGAGTTGCGGATCGCCCAGGCCCAGCTCGTCGGCTGGCTCGAGGGACTGTTCCACGGCATCCAGACCGCGCTGTTCGCGCAGCAGATGGCGGCCCGCGCCCAGCTCGAGCAGATGCGTCAGGGCGCTCTGCCGCCGGGCATGCACGCGGCCGAACAGGCCCATGGCCGGGGTCACGGCGGTGGCGGCACCGGCCAGTACCTGTGACCGGTCCGACACCGGCATACCGGCCCTGAGCTGCTGCGAACTGCGGGGTCGGGTGCCGGGTAGGCTCGATCATCGTGTCCACAGCTGCCCGCGACGCCGACGCGCCGATTCATCCGGTGTCGGATTCGCAGACGTTCCGGCGCGGGTTCCGCGACCTGCAGCACGGCTTCACCCAGCGGGAACTGTGGTTGTCGCTGGGCTGGCAGGACATCAAGCAGCGCTACCGCCGCTCGGTGCTGGGCCCGTTCTGGATCACCATCGCCACCGGGCTGCAGGCCGCCGCGATGGGCATCCTGTACTCGGCGCTACTCGACATCCCGCTGCGCGAGTTCCTGCCCTACGTCACGATCGGCCTGATCGTCTGGAACCTGATCAGCGCCAGCATCCTGGAGGGCTCCGAGGTCTTCATCGCCAACGAGGGCCTGATCAAGCAGCTGCCCTCGGCGCTGAGCGTGCACGTATACCGGATGGTGTGGCGGCAGATGCTGTTCTTCGCCCACAACATGCTGATCTACCTGGTGCTGCTGGTCGCGTTCGCGGTGTGGGAGGACCTGAGCTGGACGGTGCTGCTCGCGATCCCGGCACTGCTGTTGCTGCTGCTCAACGCGATGTGGGTGTCTTTGGTGTTCGGGATCTTCTCCACCCGCTATCGCGACATCGCCCCGATCCTCGGCAGCACCACGCTCATGCTGTTCGTGCTCACGCCCGTCATGTGGACCACGCAGACGTTGACGGAGCAGGGTGGCCAGGTCGCCGAACGGGCGCGGCTCGCCCAGATCATTCCGACCTACCACTACCTCGAGATCATCCGCGCACCGTTGCTGGGCGCGCCGGTCGCGGCCTACCACTGGTACATCGTCATCGCAATCACGGTGATCGGCTGGGTGGTCGCGATCTTCGCCCTACGCAACTACCGCGCGCGGGTGCCGTACTGGGTTTAGGCAGGTCATGACAGAACACGTCCGCATCGACACCCACGACGCGTGGGTGGAGTTCCCCATCTTCGACGCCAAGTCGCGGTCGCTGAAGAAGGCGTTCCTCGGTAAGGCGGGCGGCGCGATCGGCCGCAACACCGCCGACGTCGTCGTCGTGGAGGCGCTGCGCGAGATCACGCTCTCACTGCGGGAGGGCGACCGAGTGGGCCTGGTCGGGCACAACGGCGCCGGCAAGTCGACGCTGCTGCGACTGCTCGCCGGCATCTACGAACCGACCCGTGGCTCCGCACAGATCAACGGCCGGGTGGCACCGGTGTTCGACCTCGGCGTCGGCATGGACCCCGAGATCTCCGGGTACGAGAACATCATCATCCGCGGGTTGTTTCTCGGGCAGACCCGCAAGCAGATGCTGAGTAAGGTCGACGAGATCGCGGAGTTCACCGAACTCGGCGAATATCTCGACATGCCGCTGCGCACCTACTCCACCGGCATGCGGGTGCGGCTGTCGATGGGCGTCGTGACCAGCATCGACCCGGAGATCCTGCTGCTCGACGAGGGCATCGGCGCGGTCGACGCAGAGTTCATGAAGAAGGCGCGCCGCCGCCTGCAGGACCTGGTGGCGCGATCCGGGATCCTGGTGTTCTGCTCGCACTCCAACGAGTTCCTCGCCCAGCTGTGCGAAACCGCGATCTGGATCGACCACGGCCGTATGCGGATGAGCGGCGGGATCGAGGAGGTCGTGACCGCGTACGAGGGGCCCGAGGCGGGTGCCCATGTCGCGCAGATCCGGCGCGAACTCGCCGCGGAGGCACTCGCTTCCGGGGAGGGTGATCGGTGACCCGGATCGTCGCCGTGGTCGTGACGCATCGGCGCCGCGACCTGCTCGCCGAGTCGCTACGGGTCGTGTGTTCACAGTCACGGCCCGTGGACCACCTCGTCGTCGTCGACAACGGCAACGAGGAGTCGGTGCGCGCCCTCGTCGACGCGCAGCCGTTGCCGAGCACGTACCTGGGGTCGCAGCACAACCTCGGCGGCGCCGGCGGGTTCGCGTTCGGCATCCTGCACGCGCTGTCCATCGGCGCGGACTGGGTGTGGCTCGCCGACGACGACGGGCGACCCGAGGGGCGCGACGTCCTCGCGACCCTGCTGGGGTGCGCGCTGCGCAACGGGCTCGCGGAGGTGTCGCCCGTGGTGTGCGACATCGACGACCCGGACCGGCTCGCGTTCCCACTGCGCCGCGGCGTCGTGTGGCGGCGTCGGCGGTCGGAACTCGGTGGCGGTGCACTGCTGCCCGGGATCGCGTCGCTGTTCAACGGCGCGCTGCTGTCGGCGGCGGCGATCGAGGCGGTCGGGGTGCCGGACCTGCGGCTGTTCGTCCGCGGCGACGAGGTGGACCTGCACCGGCGACTCGTGCGCTCCGGGCTCCCGTTCGGCACCTGCCTGCGCGCGGCGTACCTGCACCCCAACGGCGCCGACGAGTTCAAGCCGATCCTCGGCGGCCGCATGCACACCCAGTACCCCGACGACCCCACCAAACGCTTCTTCACCTACCGCAACCGCGGCTATCTCATGTCGCTGCCTGGCATGCGCAGGCTGCTGCCGCAGGAATGGCTGCGGTTCGGCTGGTACTTCCTGGTGACCCGCCGCGACCCCGACGGCCTGCGGGAGTGGCTGCGGCTGCGCAAGCTCGGTCGGCAGGAACGGTTCTCGCGCCCCTAAGCGCGGCTACCCGGATCCCGAACCTTGTGAGCGTCGAAAATCCGTTGCGCGCCGTCGGCGGGCACGTCATGCTCGGTGGTGGTTTCCGAGCGTGAGAGGGGTGGGTTGCCCGATGGTCCGGTTGGTTGTCGTCGCGTGCCCGAATCCCGATTCCCACCACGAAGGAACCCCCGAATGGTCTTCGACCATCTCCTGCGCTACGGCTGGACCGACGCCGTAGCCGCACTGCTCGACCCCGGCGAACTTCCCGCCCGTGTGCTGCGGGTGGACCGCGGCGAATGCGATGTGATCACCGCCGACGGTGAGCTCCGAGCCCGCACCGACCGGCTTGCACCCTGCACCGGTGACTGGGTCACCATGCACGACCGGGGCGGACCGTGCGTCGACCGAATACTTCGGCGCCGCAGCGTGATCCGTCGCGCGTCGGCGTCGGGCCGCTCCGCCGACCAGGTGCTCGCGGCCAACGTCGACACCGTCGCCATAACCATGGCGTTGGACGGAGACTGTGTCCATCGCGACCTCGGCCGGATCGAGCGGATACTCGCCCTCGGCTGGGAGTCGGGTACGCACCCGGTGGTCGTACTGACCAAGTGCGACACGATCGCCGACTCCGCGGAGAAAGTCGCGCGGGTGGCGGCGATTGCACCCGGCGCCGAGGTGCTGGCGGTGAGCGCGGCAACGGGCGCGGGGCTCGACGAACTGCGCGGCGCGTTGCGCGGCACCGTCGTGCTGATCGGGCCGTCCGGTGCGGGCAAGTCGACGCTGGCCAACGCGCTGCTCGGCACCGACGTGCTCGCGACCAACAGCGTGCGATCCGATCACAAGGGCCGGCACACCACCGTGCGGCGCGAACTGATCCCGCTGCCTTTCGGCGGACAGATCATCGACACACCCGGTCTGCGCGCGGTGGGACTGTGGGACGCCGGCGAGGGCATCGGCCTCGCGTTCGCCGATATCGCCGACCTCGCGTCGGGATGCCGGTTCGACGACTGCGCCCACGGCGGCGAACCGGGATGCGCGGTGGTCGCGGCGGTGAACGACGGCGTCATCGATCCTCGTCGGCTCGACAGTTACCGCAAGCTCATCCGGGAGAACGAGTGGATCTCCGCTCGCTCGGACGCTCGGCTGCAGGCCGAGCAGAAGGGGCGGGCGCGGGTACAGTCGCGGGCGCTGCGCCGGATGTACCGCGAGCGTGCCCGCTAGTTGAGGGCGGGTCCGTAGGATCTGCTGGCGTAACCACGACGTCGCCGACAAGGGAGTCTCGATGAGCGAATCCGCAACCACGTCGCTGGCCGGCCGGACCATGATCATGTCCGGCGGCAGCCGCGGAATCGGACTGGAGATCGCGAAGCGCACCGCTGCCGACGGCGCCAACATCACGCTGATCGCGAAGACGGACACGCCGAATCCCAAGGTACCGGGCACGATCCACACGGCTGCCGCCGAACTCGAGGAGGCCGGCGGCACCGTGCTCAAGCACGTCGGTGACGTGCGCGACGACGAGTCGGTCGCCGAGGCGGTCCGGCAGACGGTGGAGCGGTTCGGCGGCATCGACCTCGTGGTGAACAACGCGAGCGCGATCGACCTCTCCCCCACCGACCAGATCTCGATGAAGCGCTACGACCTGATGCAGGACATCAACTGCCGCGGCAGTTTCCTGCTGTCGAAGCTGAGCATCCCGTCGCTGCGCGAATCGGCGACAGCAGGGCGCAACCCGCACATCCTCACCCTGTCGCCGCCGATCAACCTCGACCCGAAATGGGCGGGAATGTCGCTGGGCTACACCATCGCGAAGTACGGAATGAGCCTCACGACACTTGGTCTCGCGAAGGAGCTGGAGCCCGACGGGATCGGCGTGAACTCGCTGTGGCCGCGCACCACCATCGCGACCGCGGCGGTGCAGAACCTGCTCGGCGGTGACGCGATGATCGCCAACTCGCGCACCCCGGCGATCTACGCCGACGCCGCCTACCTCGTGCTCACCTCGGACGCCCGCAAGACCACCGGCAACTTCTTCATCGACGACGACGTCCTCGCCGCCCACGGCATCACCGACCTCGACAAGTACCGCGTCGTCCCCGGTGACTCCGAGTTGCAGCTCGACCTCTTCCTGTAGCCGGCTCCGGCTCAGGACTTGGTGGCGACGACCAGAACGTTCTTACCGAACAGCTTGCCCGTGACGCCCTGCAGCGCCTTGCTGGCAGGAAACACGGCCCGGTCGTAGAGCTTCAGGGCCCGGGGATTGATCGTGCCGTCGCTGCGTCCCGCGATCTTGTAGGCCAACGTCGCGAACAGGCCGATCGGATCGCAGTAACGCGACTCCACGATGTCGAGCCCCGCGTTTCGGAGTATCCGGTTGAGCTGGGTGCGGCGGTATCGACGGTAGTGCTCGACCTTGACGTCCATCGCCGTGAAGAGCACCTCCAGAGCCGGCACGTACACGATCAACTTGCCGCCGGGCCGCAACAGCGATGCAAGCTGTTCCGAGGCCTCCTGGTCGTTTTTGATGTGCTCGAGGACATTGAGTGTATAGATCACGTCGTACTGCTCGGTCTCGGACGTCGGCCCGTGGAGATCGACGACCCGATAGCCCTTCGACTCCAGCACCTGCTGCAGATCGCCATCCGGCTCGAGGCAATCAGGGGTGATCTGCCGCTCGGCCAGCATGTCGGCATAGGTGCCCGACCCGGCACCGAAGTCGAGCACGCGCAGGTTGGGCGACGTGACGTGCTTGTCGACGCAGTCGACGAGGAACTTGTTGTAGTTGACCGCCTCGGCCATCACCTCCAGGTTGTCGCACCCGGTGTACGCGAACTTGCTGCTGGTCACGGTTCATCCCCGATGTCGATCCGATGTGTGGTGCCTGTCCGAGCGATCATGATGCCCGAGCCGGTCAGTTCCGCACGTTACTGACGAAGACCAAACGTGGGTACGCGACATACCGGAACGCCGTGGCCAGCACCTGACCGATCAGCGGGCCCGAGATGTTGTCGGCCGCCGGGCCGTGCAGGCCGAACACGTACCGCGACGTCGCCAGGCACGCAGCCTGGAGCCCGATCGCCGCAAGGTTGATCAGCAGGTAGACGGCCATGCGCCCGGTCGTGAGCTTCGTCGGCCGGTCGCGGTAGGTGAGCCAGGCGTTGCCGAAGTAGGTGGCCACCGTTGCCAGCAAGGTGGCCAAGACCTTGGCGGCCACCGGCTGATCGAACATCGCCCCGTGCCCACCCCAGTACACGAGCACGTTGAACATCGCGAGGTCCACGACCGCGCCGCCGACGCCCACGGCGAGGAAGGCGGCCCCACGGCGACCGTGCGTCCGCACGGCGTCCCGCATGCGTGCGGTCTTCGTCTCCACCGGCCCTCCTTTCGCTCGACTTCGCTACGCTACGGCATGTCTGCGGTGCGACCGCTGCGCTGAACTCTGCACTACCGACGCAGGCGGACCACCTGGGACATATGCAGCGGCCAGCTCTCGTCGATGGCGAACCCCTGCGCCCGCAGCTGCGCATAGTCCGTCGAGTCGACGAAATGATATGGCGGCAGATCCCATACTTCGTTGGAGGTGTGCCGGATGGTGCGCGGCAGGTCGCGTTCGGCGTCGGCCACGAACCACAGCACGTCGCAGCCGCCGAGCCGGTCGGCGATCGCGTCCGGCGGCACGTTCTCGTCCCACAACCAGCCCTCGACGACCGCGGAACGGCCGAGCCCGACGTCACGCGGCCCCGCGAACGCCGCCGGATCGGCATTGAGCGCGACCCGCGCCGACGTCGGGTTCCACGACACCTCGCCGGCGAACGCCACGCAGTCGCCCGGGCGGGCGTGGCCGCCGACGAAGTCGGCGACATCGCTGAAATCCATCTCGCTCGGCTTTGCCCAATTGCCCCGCTGTGCCAGGTAGTTCGGCGTCGCGGCGAGGGCGAGCACGACCAGCACCGCCGCCGGAAGCCAGCGGCGCAGCCGACCCAGCGCCGCCACCGCGCCGCCGCCGAGCAGGGCGATCGCGGGTGTGGTGAACGTCAGGTAGCGGTCCAGGTAGTACGGTTCGCGCAACAGCGAATAGGCGACCAACGCGACCGTCGGCAGCAGTGCCCACGGCAGCGCGAACGCGACGAGGTCGCCGCGGCGCCGACCCACCACGGCGCCCGCCAGCAGCACCACCGCGAACAGCACGGCGAATACCGGTGCGCCGACGAACCATTGGTACTCGCCGACCGCGCGCCACGCGTACCGGTCCAGCGGCGGGATCCATTCGACCTGGCCCGACTGGCCGCGCAGGAACAGCACCAGCGGTACCGACACCAGCGCCGCGCCCAGCGATGCTCCGGCGAACGCGACCAACACCGAGCGGCTTGCGCGCCACCACAGCAGCGTAACGCCGTGCGCGACGACGAGCAGCGCGGTCGGCAGGAACACCGCGATCGAGACCACCGCAGCCAACCCGTACCCGAGCCACCACCGAAACCCCTTGCGCCGCATCGCGACGACCAGAACCACCGTCAGCCAGACCGCACACGCGGTGCTCGCTGCGAAGCCGCGCGCCTCGACTGCCGCCCACGTCGAGCGCGGCAACATCGCGAACAGCAACCCGGCGTAGAACCCGGTGCGCAGGTCGGCGAGCCATGCCGCGAGCACAACGACACCCGCCGTCGCGACGCCCACGGCCAGCGCGCTGGGCAGCCGCGCGCTGAACTCGCTGTTTCCGAATGCTCGCAGCCAGAGGTGCATTCCGAGGTAGTAGAGCCCGTGCACCGCGTCCTGAACCGCGAGCAGCCGCAGCAGCGCGGGCAGGGGCCGACCCGCCACGGACACGGTCGCGACCTCGTCGTACCAGAACGACGGACGCCACGACGCCGCGGCGCCGAGCAGGAAGCCGAACAGCCCGAGCGCACCCGCGGTGCGCGCGAGCGTCACCGCCGGTACAGCCGCTCCCAGTTCTGCGCGCTCGTCAGTTCCGGCGCGGAGGCCCGGTAACGCTGCGTGACCGAGGGCAGCTCGCGACGCAGCCGACGCAGCAACCGATAGCTGCGCAGCAGCAGCGCCTTCGCCTTCGCCTTGTCGCGCTGGCGGATTCGCACCCCCGACTGCGACGCGTCGGTGACCACCACATGGTCGAAGAGCGAGACGTGCCACCAGTGCGCGTCCTCGCGTGGCACCCCGATAAGCCCGTGCTGGGTGCGGCCGAACCACTGGTAGATGGCCCGCTTGATCAAGATCAGCTGCATCCGACTCGGCTCACCCGACGCGCGGCGTACCACGATGTCGGAGGTCGGCACCGGGGGCGCCGCGGCCGAGTGCTTCACGGTCTCGGGATAGTCGGCGCGCGCGGCGCGGATCGCGCTCATCGCGGCAACTCCGCCGTCGCGCAACACGTCCGGCCCGGCGAGAAAGTCCTCTATGCCGCGCAGCGTGGTCTCGACCAAGCCGTACTGCATCGCCACCAGGTGCTCGGAGATCTGCCGGAAGAACTGCCGCGACAGCTTCGTCGGGTCGAGGTCGGCGTGCAGCGAGCCCACGATCAGCGAGTTGCGGGTGCTGAAGTAGCGCGCCCAGTCGTCGAAGTCCTTCCAGTAGAAGTCGGCGTGCCACACCGCTGCGTTGGGCAGCGTGACCGTGACGAAGCCCTGCTCCCGGGCCCGCAACCCGAACTCGACGTCGTCCCACTGGAAGAAGATCGGCAGCGGCAACCCGATCTTCGCGATCACCTCGGCGGGGATCAGGCAGGTCCACCACGCGTTGTAGCCGGCGTCGACCCGGCGTTCCTGACGTTTCTTCAGCATCGACGTGTTGCGCAGCGCCTTGGGCACCTTCTGCCCGTGCATCAGCTTGTCGAGCCAGACCTCCTCCGCCCCGACGTTGAGGTAGTCGGGGTTGAGCAGGAACAGCATCTGCGCGCCCACCAGGGTCGGTGACACGGTGAGGTTCGCGAACGCGCTCAGCCGCAGCACGGTCTCGGGTTCGCAGAGGATGTCGTCGTCCATCAGGATGACGTCGCAGTGCTCGTTCGCCTGCGCGACCTCGTGCATGCCGCGCGAGAACCCGCCCGCGCCGCCGAGGTTGGGCTGGCGCAGGTACCGCAGCTTGTCGCCGAGGGTGGCCGCGGTCTCCGCGAACGATCCCTGGTCGGCGACCAGGTCGGTGCCCTGATCGACCACGTAGACCCCGTCGATGCCGTCGAGCACCCGCGGGTCGGAGGCGAGCGCGGCGACGGTGTGGGCGCAGTCGCGGGCCCGGTTGAAGGTGCAGATCGCGATCGCGACCGGTCGGATCCGGCCCCGTGCCGCCACCGTCCACTCCACCTGCTCGATCGCCAACGCCCCCGACAGCGCCTCGAACTCCAGCCACAGCGCCCCACCGTCGACGAACATGTCGAGCCGCGACGAGAGTTCGACGCGACCGGATTCGCGCGGCTCGGCGACCGCGACCACCCGCCGGTGCCCCGCGATGTCGGAGGCGACCAGCCGCACCCGGGCCCGACGACCGACGTCGAGCACGGCGGCGGCGGTCACCTCTCCGACCGTCGTCCAGCGCTGCCAGTAGCTGGCCGCGAAGCGGCCGAAGTAGGTGTTGGTGTCGACCCGGCCACCGGACTCGACGTGCATCGACAGCCGCTCGCGGCTCGACGAGGCACCCTTGACGAGCGCGTACAGGTCCTCGCTGATCGTCGCCGACGGGGCCTTGAACAGCCCGCGCTGCACCACCAGGCGGGCCGGTGGGCGGTGGTCGTCGAGCAGCGCGGCGGGTGCGTCGACCTGGGCGGTATGCGGATGGTCCATCGGGCGCGAGAATATCAACCGCAGTGTGTCGGTTTCGACTAATCCGACTCGCCCGGTAGCCTCCGGGTGCACGAATGTAATCGATGGACGGGACAGTCAGGGGTGGACACCGCCGAACTCCGGATCGCTGCGGTGGTCCCGTGCCACAACGAGGAGGCCGCGGTCGCGAAGGTCGTGGGTGATCTGAAGGCCGCCGTGCCCGATATCGTCGTCTACGTCTACGACAACCTCTCGACCGATCGCACCGTCGAGCGGGCGCTGTCCGCGGGGGCGATCGTGCGTCGGGAGAGCGTCAAGGGCAAGGGCAACGTCGTGCGGCGCGCGTTCGCCGACATCGACGCCGACGTCTACGTGATGATCGACGGCGACGACACCTACGACGCCGCGGCGGCCCCGCTGATGATCAAGACGCTGCTCGTCGGCCCGTACGACCACATCC
This sequence comes from Aldersonia sp., assembly GCA_036524855.1. Classification (GTDB taxonomy): domain Bacteria; phylum Actinomycetota; class Actinomycetes; order Mycobacteriales; family Mycobacteriaceae; genus Aldersonia. The sequence continues at coordinate 13,941 of DATDBL010000108.1, forward strand.
TCGGTGTCCGCAAGCAGGAGGCCGGCACCGACGCCTACCGCGCGGGACACGAGATCGGGAACAGGGTCCTCAACCGCGTCGTCGAGTACGTGTTCGGCGAGAACGTCACCGACATGCTGTCCGGATACCGCGTCTTCTCCCGCCGGTTCGTGAAGAGCTTCCCGGCGGTGTCGCGCGAGTTCGAGATCGAGACCGAACTGACCGTGCACTCGCTGAGCCTGCGGGTGCCGCAGACGTCGGTGGAGGTCGGCTTCCGCGACCGTCCCGCCGGCAGCGAATCCAAGCTGCGCACCTATCACGACGGGTTTCGGATCCTGTCGCTGATCCTCGGCCTCGCCCGCCACGAACGCCCGGTCGCGTTCTACGGCCTGTTCGGCATTCTGAGCTGGGTCGTCGCGTTCGCGCTCACGGTGCCGATCGTGTTCGAGTTCTGGGAGACGGGCCTGGTCCCGCGGTTCCCGACGCTGTTTCTCGCCTTCACCCTCGTCCTGGTGGGCTGCCTGTGCTGGACCGCCGGGTTGATTCTCGACGGCATCCGGCGGTCGCGCCACGAGTCGGCCAGACTCGTCTACCTGCGGTACGGGCCCGTCGGGCGACCCGATGAGCACTGAGGTGGTAACCCGCGAGGACGAGCAGCAGACGGCGGAGCCCAGGCTGATCCAGCGCTGGGGCGCCGCCTCGGCCGCGTTCACCGCGGTCGCGCTTATCTTCGGGTTCGTCTTCGCGTGGATCACCCCGCCGTTCTGGGCGCACGACGAGATCACCCAGTTCGGCCGCGCCTATCAGGTCGCGCACGGCGGGTTGCTGCCGCAGGAGATCGACGACGACCGCGGCGTCTCCTATGGCGGCCGCATCCCAGCGAGCATCGACGAGTTGATGGGCTACGCGCTGCGTGACTACAACAACAACCCGCCGGAGCCGGACCCGATGGTGCAGGATCCGGGCGGCTACGACCGACTGGAGAGCGCTCCGGTCTCCGACGCGCAGCGCACGATGTGGTTCACCAACACCGCCTCGTACTCGCCGCTGCCGTACCTGCCGGCGGCGCTCGGGATCCGTATCGCCGAGTCGGTGGGCCTCGACGTCGGCGCAGTGTCGCTGGCCGCGCGGCTGGCGGGCCTGGCGGTCTACCTCGCGATCGTCGGGTTCGGGTTGCAGGCGCTGCGGGCGTGGCGGATCCAATGGCTCGCGTTCACGGTCGCGGTGCTGCCGATCGCCGTGTTCCAGGCCGGCACGGTTACCGCGGACACGCTGACGAACGCGCTCGCGATCGTGGTGTCGGCGCTGCTGGTCAAGGCGCTGTTCCTCGGGTCGCCGCTGAACAGGATCGAGACCGCGGCGCTGCTGACGAGTGCGGTGGCACTACCGCTGTGCAAGCCGAGTTACGTGCTCGTCGCGATGCTCGTCGTGCTAGTTCCGCCCGCGGCCCTCGGCTTCGGTGGGGCGCTGCGCCGCTGGTTGCCGTGGGCGTTCGCCGCGATCGGTGCGCTCGCGTTCCTGGCGTGGACCCGGATCGCCGCGCCCACCACCGAGGGCATGGGCCTGATGCGCCGGCAGGAGCAGTGGCACTCGGTGATCCCGGCGGATCAGCTCGCCGGGATGGTGCGCGACCCGATCGGGTTCGTGTCCACGTTCGGGCAGAGCATCGCGCGCCGCGACCAGGAGTGGTTCACCGAGTTCTTCGGCGAACTGGGGTTCTCCTACGTCACCGTCCCCGCACTATCGATCATCGCGTCGCTGCTGGCGCTGGTGGTGTCGGTCGGCATCGCGGAGCGGCTGGTGTCCTCGCACCTGCGCACCGCCCTCGTGGCGGTCGCCGTCGCGGCGAGCGTGGCGTTGATCTACGTCGCGCTGTACCTCTCGTTCACACCGGTCGGGTACTTCATCATCGACGGCGTGCAGGGGCGCTACTTCGTTCCGCTCGCGGTCCTGGCGTTCGCGGTGCTGCTGCGCTGGATGCCGCTACGGTTCACCCGGGCGGACGGCACCCTGCCGCCGCGGGCGCCCGCCGTCACGATCGTCACCGCGACGGTGATCGGGTTGATCGCCGCCGCGGTGAAGTACTACGCGTTCGTCTGGGGTTAGCTCGGTTCAGCGCGCCGCTGCCGTGGCGCGCGCGCCGGGCAGCTTCAGGATCGCGTCCGCGGAGAACCTGCCGGCACCGAACACGGCGAGCAGCAACGCACCGACACCGAGTGCGACGACGAGTTCGTAGCCGCCGTCGGCGGCGAACACGCCCTTGTCGACGTGGACGATGAAGAACGCGCCGAGCATGTCGAGGAACAGCAGGAACGCGACGACGGGCGTGAGCAGGCCGAGGATCAGCGCGGCGCCGCCGACGAGTTCGACGAACGTCGAGAAGTAGGCCGCGAGTTCGGGCGCGGGCACGCCCATGCCGGCGAAGCCGGCCTTGGTGGCGTCGAGGCCGTTGGTGTCGAACTTCTGCCAGCCGTGCGCGACGAAGATGACGCCGAGTCCGACGCGGGCGATCAACAGGGCAAGACTGCGGGGGGTTTCGGTGCTCATGGTGCCAACTGTCGCACACTGATGTTGAAGCTTCAAGTTAATTGTGGGGCCCGCCACTCCCGCGCCCGGCGGTGCCCGCTGATCACGACGCTATGGCCCTGTTCGCCGGCGTGACGGGGGCCACACGAGCGTGATCACGAAAGTCTGCACACGGATCAAGGCGTGGTAATCGTCGCCTCGCCCTGCGCCACGTACGCCCGCTCGACGGCGTCCTTGTGCGGCCGCCACCAGGCTTCGTTGTCGCGGTACCACGCGACGGTGGCGGCGAGGCCGTCGCGGAACTGCGGGTAGCGCGGGGTCCAGCCGAGCTCGGTGCGCAGCAGCGTGGAGTCGATGGCGTAGCGCAGGTCGTGGCCGAGGCGGTCGGTGACGTACTCGAAGTCGTCGGGGTCGCGGCCGAACTCGGTGAGCAGAAGCTGCACGACGGTCTTGTTGTCCACCTCACCGTCGGCGCCGATCAAATACGTCTGCCCGACCCGGCCGCGCTCGAGGATGTCCCACACCGCCCGGTTGTGATCCTCCACGTGGATCCAGTCGCGCACGTTGCGCCCCGCCCCGTACAAGCGCGGGCGCACCCCGTCGATCAGGTTGGTGATCTGGCGCGGGATGAACTTCTCCACGTGCTGATACGGCCCGTAGTTGTTCGAACAGTTCGAGATCGTCGCCTGCACCCCGAACGAGCGCGTCCACGCCCGCACCAGCATGTCGCTGGACGCCTTCGTCGACGAGTACGGACTCGACGGGTTGTACGGCGTCGACTCGGTGAACCGGTTCGGGTCGTCGAGTTCCAGATCCCCGTACACCTCGTCGGTGGAGATGTGGTGATAGCGCACCTTGTGGCGGCGCACCGCCTGCAGCAGCGAAAAGGTCCCCACCACGTTGGTCTGCACGAACGGCCACGGATCCGCGAGCGAGTTGTCGTTGTGCGACTCCGCCGCGAAATGCACCACCGCGTCGACGCCGCTGACCAACTCGTCGACCAGATCCAGATCCGCGATGTCGCCGTGCACGAAATCGATCCGGTCCGACACCGAGTCCAGCGACGCACGATTGCCCGCGTAGGTCAGCGCGTCCAGCACCGTCACGATCACATCCGGACGCTCGGCCACCGTGTGCAGCACGAAATTGGCTCCGATGAATCCGGCGCCGCCGGTGACCAGAAGTCGCACAGCGCGACAATACCGGCAGACGCTAGGCGATCTTGACCGGCCGCGTCCCGCCCGCCGCGATGCGCGCCCGAATGAACCGGGAGATGTGGGCGAGCGCGATGCGACTCTCCGGCAGCCCCGGCGCCAGCGCGGGGAACGCGTGCACCTGGCCGCGCCAGATCTGCAGCGTCGCGTCGACACCCGCGGCCCGCAGTCGCTGCGCCATCAGTTCGGAATCGCAGCGCAGCACCTCGTCCTCCGCGGCGAGCAGGAACGACGGCGGCAACTTGGCCAAGGCGCCGTTGACCGGCGACAGCAGTGGGTCGATGCGACCATCGACCTCGCCGCCCATGCGGCAGATCGTGGCGAGCCCGCCCGCAACGACGTAGCTGTCGCGGCTGACATTGGGGTGGGCGAGCTTGGCCGTGACGTCGAGGTCCAGCAAGGCCGAGATGCCCACGATGCCCGCCGGGACGGGCAGGCCGACGTCGAGTGCCCGCAGCGCCGTCGCGAACACGAGGAATCCGCCCGCAGAGTCGCCCGCGAATACGACCCGACTCGGGTCGACGCCCTGCTCGAGCAGCCATGCGTAGGCGCTGAGGCAGTCCCGCACCGACCCGGAGATCTTCGCCTTCGGCATCTGCCGGTACTCGACGCTGACCACAGGCAGTCCGGTGCGCCGCGCGATCTCGGCGACTATCGGGCGGTGGGTGTTGCGCCCGCAGCAGACGAAGCCGCCGCCGTGCAGGTACAGCACGGCACCGTCGGCGATCGGTTTGTCCGAGCGCCCGTCGCGCACGATCTCGACCTGGTAGCCGGGCATCCGCAGGTGCTCGACGGTGATCCCGGGCGGTTGCGGCCACATACTGGCGAAAAAGTCGATCATGAACGCCCCGCGCACACCCGCCTTGGTCAACGGCATGACCACCACCGCGGGTCGCACCAGGTTTCGGCAGAACGCGTGCAATGCTCGGGCCTGCGGGCTCGGACCCTTCGGGTTCACCACCGCGGGCCGCTCGACCGCGCGGCGGGTCCGCTGCGGCGTGTCGCACACTGTGGGTTGCCTCGCGGCGGGCTGCCGGGCGGCGGATTGCCGCACGACGGCTTGCATCGCTGCCATCTCGACCTCCGATCGCCCGGTGGCCGACGGCGAACCGGGCCTTCGGGCTGCGCGCCCGGAGGTCGATGCGAACCGTCGGCGTTGACGTGTTCACGACAGGAACACCAGCAAACACCCGAATCGCCCTGCCCTGCTACCTTTTGCGGGAAAATCTTCCCGATTGCGGCGAATCGTGACCGTTTCGAGAGCAAAACAGTCACATCCGAACCCCCCGTTGCTGGATGTTAACCATCCGCGTGTCCGTCGCGTAGCCCGACCTGGGACACTCGTGGGATGCGCGGAATCATTCTGGCCGGGGGCACGGGGTCGCGACTGCACCCCATCACGCTCGGCGTCAGCAAGCAGTTGACGCCCGTCTACGACAAACCGATGATCTACTACCCGCTCTCGACACTCATGCTCGCGGGGATCCGAGACATCCTGCTCATCACCACACCTGAGGACGCCGACGCGTTCGCTCGCCTGCTCGGCGACGGGTCGCGGCTCGGGATCTCGATCCGCTACACGGTGCAGGAGCGACCGGACGGCCTCGCCCAGGCATTCGTGCTCGGTGCCGACCACGTCGGCACCGACTCGGTCGCGCTGGTGCTCGGTGACAACCTGTTCTACGGCCCCGGCCTCGGCACCCGACTGCAACGCTTCGGCAACCTCGACGGCGGCGCGGTGTTCGCGTACTGGGTGTCGGACCCGGCCGCGTACGGCGTGATCGAGTTCGACGAGACCGGCCGCGCCATCTCGATCGAGGAGAAGCCGAAGAAGCCCCGCTCCAACTACGCGATCCCGGGCCTGTACTTCTACGACAACGACGTCGTCGAGATCGCGCGTGGTCTGCAGCCCTCCGCGCGCGGCGAGTACGAGATCACCGACGTCAACCGGGCCTACCTCGACGCCGGCCGACTGCAGGTCGAGGTGCTGCCGCGCGGCACCGCGTGGCTGGACACCGGCACGTTCGGTTCACTGCTCGACGCCGCCAACTACGTGCGCACCGTCGAGGAACGGCAGGGCCTCAAGATCTCTGTGCCGGAGGAGGTCGCGTGGCGACGTGGGTTCATCACCGACGACGAACTGCGGACCTGCGCCGAGAGGCTGCTCAAGTCCGGCTACGGCGGCTACCTGCTCGACCTGCTCGACCACGGCAAGGACTGGTGAGATGCAGATCCGTGAACTGAAGGTGCCCGGCGCATGGGAGTTCACGCCGCGCCAATTCGGCGACGACCGCGGCCTGTTCCTGGAGTGGTTCAAGTCGTCGCAGTTCGAGAAGGTCGTGGGCCGGCCGTTGGAGTTGGCGCAGGCGAACTGCTCGGTGTCGGCGGCGGGGGTGTTGCGCGGCATCCACTTCACCGAGGACCCGCCCGGCCAGGCGAAGTATGTCACCTGTGTACGCGGCGGATTCCTCGACGTCGTCGTCGACTTGCGACCCGACTCGCCGACATACGGCACCTGGGACAGCGTCGTCATCGACGACGTCGACCGCCGCGCGGTGTACCTGTCGGCCGGCCTCGGGCACGCGATCCTCTCCCTCGAGGACCGCTCCACGGTGATGTACCTGTGCTCGATCGAATACTCTCCCGAACTCGACCACGACCTCGACGCGTTCGACCCCGAGATCGGCATCGACTGGCCCACCACCGGCCGCGACGGCAACGCGCTCGAGTACGTGCGCTCTGCCAAGGACGCCGCCGCGCCGCGTTTGGCCGACCTGCGCCGGTAGCCGACTAGTGAGCCACAAGTGCCGGTCACGGCGGCATAAAGCGAGCCACAAGTGAAACGAAAGTGTGAGGCGCGAATCTAGGTCCTGTCCGGAGCGCGAACCCCCGACCGGACACCGACTCGAGACGAGGACCACACCGATGAACGTTCGCTCCGTCCGAAACATCACAGCCCGCACCTTCGCAATTACCGCCATCGTCGGTGCTGCCGGACTCGGCGCAGCAGGCCTGGCCTCCGCCCAGTCCTACACCGCCTCGGACCTGGCGTACCTGGCCGTCCTCGACGATTACGCCATCACCTACACCAGCGAGGACTTCGCGATCGACATGGGCCACGAGATCTGCTACTCGATGGACCAGGGTGCCTCAATCTACGACGTCGCCGTCGCGCTCGAGGACTACTCCTCGCTGTCCGACCACGACAACGGCGTCGTCATCGGGGCCGCGATCGGTGCCTACTGCCCCGAGTACACCCCGGCGTGATCACGACCCGTGAGTGATGACGAGTCCAAACATTCACCAACCACGCACTGGTGAGCTACGGCACACTATTGATGCTGAAGGGACGGGTGGGACACCGCAGGAGGCTAAGGGGTTGCTGGCGCCGCCGGAGCCACCGAGAGCCACCTGTGGGAACGCTCGGAATCATGCCGATTCGAATCCGCGAACTGCCACGTCAACGTAGCATTCCGGATGGGTGAACAACCGTGGCGCCGACCAGGCGCGACGCAGTCGGGTGGGGTTTGCTACGCCCAGCGGTGGAGACTCGGGACCTCCGCACTGCACAGGACGTCCGCGTCGGTCCCAGTGGGTCCGCGCGTGGAGAACGGATGGACATCGCTTTGCCATACGCCGACGGAGGGGAGTAGAAAACGGTGCGGGAAGAAGACTTCGGAGCGAGACGTTGCGCCAGCAGTGCACGCGTCGCATCCAGCCCGTTGCGGGTGTACTCGGACGTGTGCGCCGTTACACGACGCCCGGAAGAAATTTCTGACCGCCGCGTAACTATTTGGCCGACGGCTGCGATAGCTCCGATAACAACGGGCAACCACTAGCGGGGGAATGGAGAACGAAGTGCGAACGACGTCTCACCGGTCTGCTCCGGTAACCGACGCGACCACCGCTGCTGCCGCGTACCGGGAGCATGGCTGGACCGTGGCGGAGACCGCGAACGGCGTCTCGTTGATCACGGATGCGCAGGTCGCCGGCATCGAGCTGGCGGGCGAGCTGGCGGAGGGGGTCCGTCGATACCTGGTCGCGAACAAGCTGGTCGGCCCGGTCATCGAGCTGCCCGGCGAGGAGCGCAAGGAGATCCACCTCGTCACCGGCCTGGCCAAGGCGGCGATGTCGCTGGCGTGGCTGCGTGAGGTCGGCGCGGTCGTGCACCTCGACGGCACGGGAATCACGCTGCCGCCGACCAAGTTGAACGCCGGTTCCGCCCGCTGGGCCGTCGGGCCCGACGAGGCCCGGTGGACCCCGCCGGCCGTCGCGCTCGCCGCAGCTGTCCGTGCCGTACGGTCGCGCAAGTCGACGAAGATCGGCAACTCCGCCGCCTCCTGACCTGAATCCTGTTGGGCGCCCAGCGCGTATGCCGCGCTGGGCGCTTGACGTGTCGGCGCTTTCCAATAGCCCGACGCGACCGGGTGTTTCATCTCGGCAGGGGTAGAGACCTCACCCTCAGGGTGTCTACTTCACGAGCGGCGCAACCGGCACCGTATTCCTACCGACCCGACGTCTGTAGGAGAGATCGATGCACGGTGTCCCGTCCCGCCAGACCGCCCGCCGCACCGGAACGGCCGTGGCCGCGGCCGGCCTCGCCGCCCTCGCCCTGAGTGCCTGCGACACCGACGGTTACGCGACGTCCGCCAGGCAGGCAGTCACAGCGCAGACGATCACCGCCCCTGTCGCACCGGTCGCATCGACCACCCCGGTCGCGCCGGGCAAGTTCGACGGATCCGTCGGCGACTGTGTGTCGCTCAGTGGCGTCGTCTCCGCACCGGTGATCGCACGCGCCGAGTGCGGCAGTATGGAATCGAACTTCAAGGTGATCGACGTCGCCGCCAACCACAACCAGTGCATCGCCGACGCGGACATGTGGTACGCGAACACCCTCAACGGGTCCGAGATCCAGGCCTACTGTCTCGATGTGGACTGGGTGACGGGCGACTGCCTCACCGTCGCGGGCGACTGGCCGATCCGCGTGGACTGCGCGGCCATCCCGCCTACCACGACCGTGTGGGTCCGCTCGATCCAGCCGGACACCGTCGACGGCAGCATCTGCGGATCACCCGACTCCGCCGTCGTCTACACCGAGCGCCGGATCGTGGTCTGCCTCGACCCCGCCTGACGCCGCCGGGTGCGCATATCCTGTCGCGGAACCCCAGGAAGGGGCGGCAGGGGGTGCGGCAGAAGGTGTGCCGTAGGCGGGCGGGCGGGAAATCCGACCATCCGGCCGTTCACATTGTCGGTACCGCGGTCGATGATGGAGGCATGACGAACCGCACCGTGTTGCGCACCTGCCCGCTCTGCGAGGCAGTGTGCGGGCTGCAGATCACCCTCGACGAGTCCGACCACGTGGTGGATGTCCGAGGCGACCGCGAGGACCCGTTCAGCAAGGGCTTCATCTGCCCGAAGGGCGCGAGCCTCGGGCGCCTCGACGAGGACCCCGACCTGCTGACCGCGCCGATGATCCGCACCGGCGACTCGTGGCGAGAGGCGACGTGGGACGAGGCGTTCGACGCGGTCGCGACCGGTCTCGGCGAGGTGATCGAACGGCATGGGCGCTCGGCGGTAGCAATGTACGCCGGCAACCCGAGCGCGCACACAGTCGCAGGTGCGCTGTATCTGCCGCTGCTCGTGCGGGCCCTGGGCTCGCGCAACTTCTACTCGGCAAGCAGCGCGGACCAGATGCCCAAGCACGTGTCGGCGGGGTTGATGTTCGGCGACCCGCTGGCCATCCCGGTACCCGACCTCGACCGCACCGACTACCTGCTGATGCTCGGCGCCAACCCGCTCGAATCGAACGGATCACTGTGCACCGCACCGGATTTCCCGGGTCGGCTGCGCGCGATCCGGGACCGCGGCGGCAAGGTCGTGGTGGTGGACCCACGGCGCACCCGAACCGCCGACCGCGCCGACGAGCACTTGTTCATCCGCCCCGGCACCGACGCGTTTCTGCTGTTCGCGATCGCGCAGACGCTCTTCGCCGAGGACCTCGTCGATGTGCGCGTGCCGGTGCGGGGTCTCGACGAGCTACGCACGGTCGCAACCCTTTTCCCACCGGAGTCGGTCGCGGAGAAGACCGGTGTTCCGGCCGCGACGATAATCCGGCTCGCCCGCGAACTCGCGGCGGCGCCGACGGCCGCCGTCTACGCCCGGATCGGCACGTGCACAACGGAGTTCGGCACGCTCGCGCAGTGGCTCGTCGACGTGATCAACACGCTCACCGGCAATCTCGACACCCCGGGCGGCGCGATGTTCCCCAGCCCGGCCGCCCCCGGACCGCGCCGCAGCCGCCCGTACCGCACCGGACGCTGGAGCAGCCGGGTGCGCGGGCTGCCCGAGGCCAACGGCGAACTGCCGGTGGCGACTCTCGCCGACGAGATCGAGACCCCCGGCGACGGGCAGATCCGCGCGCTGATCACCGTCGCGGGCAACCCGGTGCTGTCGGCGCCGAGCGGGGACCGTCTCGACGCCGCGTTCGCGAACCTCGACTTCATGGTGTGCGTGGATCGCTACCTCAACGAAACCACCCGGCATGCCGACGTCGTGCTGCCCCCGCCGCGCACGATGGCGTCGCCGCACTACGACTTCGCGCTGCTCGGCTTCGCGGTGCGCAACTACGCGCGCTACTCCGCGCCGGCGCTGCCCCGCGACGACCGTCCTGCCGAGTCGGAGATCCTCGCGCGGCTGGCGATGATCGCCGCCGGCCAGCAGGGTGATCCCGCGGCGCTGGACGAACTCGCCATCGCGCAGACCCTCGGCCGGGCCGTCGCGCAGGAGGGTGCACCGATAGCCGGCCGTGACGTGGCGGAGTTGCGCGCCGAACTCGACGGCGACACCGGCGACGAGCGTCGCCTCGACATGATGCTGCGCCTCGGCCCGTTCGGCGCATGGAACGGCGGCACCCTGCGGCTGCAGACACTGCGCGACAACCCGCACGGCGTCGACCTCGGGGCGTTGACCCCGCAACTCGGCAATCGGCTGGTCACCGAATCCGGTGCCGTAGAGCTCACGCCCCCCGCACTGCTCGACGACGTCGCCCGGTTGCGCGCGGCGCTGGTCACGCCGACCTCGGACCTCGTGCTCATCGGCCGCCGCCAGTTGCGATCCAACAACAGCTGGATGCACAACGTTGCGACGCTGGTCGGTGGTTCGAACCGGTGCACGTTGCACGTGAACCCCGTCGACATCGACCGGCTCGGGCTGGGGGACGAAGCGGTGGTGAAGTCGGCGGCCGGCGAGTTGACGGTGCCGGTGGAACCGACCGACGCGATCATGCCGGGGGTGGTGAGCCTGCCGCACGGCTGGGGGCACGCCGGCAACGGGCAGTCGGTGTCGTCGGCGCACGCCGGGGTGAACGCGAACACGCTGACCGACGACTCGCTGGTCGACGTGCCGTCGGGCAACGCGGTGTTCAACGGGGTGCCGGTGACGCTGTCCCCGGTCTAGGCTCTCACGCGCCGCGCAGATCCGCGTCGGGCGGGATCGGGACAGCCCGCGCCGGCAGCCAATGGTGCGGTATCAGGTCCTGCTCGTCGAGCGGGCCGGGCCGTTGCCGCGCCGATTCCCGCCACACGTCGGAGCTGTCGAGTTCCACCCACAGCAGGGTGTCGGGCAGCGACCGCGTGTGCCGCGCGAGGGTGATGCCCACCTCGGCACCCGCCTCGGCGATCAGCGCCGCGGCCCGCCACGGCGGCAGGGTCGGGTCGACGACGACAACCTCGGCACCGGTCTGCGCCACCGCGCTGCGGGCCAGCAGCGCAGACTGCGCGAAGTCCACCGCGACGACCACCGGGGTGCCCGGCGCCACCCCATAGCCGATCAAGGTGCGCGCCAGCTGGCTGGCATGGCGGTCGAAGGGATCCCTTCTCTGGTCGGTGCCCACCCTTCGAGTACACGCCTGGATCGTCCGGATTGCCATACCCGCCGGCTGAGAATGCGCTGCGAAATTGCTGAGAAGGGGTCAGCGGAGGCGGAAAATCACCGTGCGCTGCACGACGAAGTTGATCACCGTCGCGGTGCCCTGCGCGATCACGAACGCCAACGGAACGCGCCACCATTCGAGCGGCAGGTTGTGGTAGAGGATCGCGTTGAGACCGACCTGCACCGCGAACGTGACCGCGTACAGGACGATCACCGCGACGAAGCGGGCACGGCTCGGCGGCGCCTGGAACGTCCAGCGCCGGTTGATCGCGTACGCCGTGGAGGTGCCGGCGACGAAGCTGATCGACTTCGCCACGCTGAGCGGCAGGCCCGCCGCCAACAGCAGGACGTAGAGCCCGAAATCCACCACCGCGGACAGTCCACCGGTCAGTACGAAGCGGGCGATCTGTGTCGGCAGCGCCACGGGTTGCTCGGCCGGATAGTCCTCGAGCGGCAACTCCACCGGGAGCGGAATCCCGGGTTCGTGGGCCTCTGCGTCGGACACGACTGTCGAGGGTAGCCTCTACGGCGATGTCAGCTACCACGGTGCGAGCAACTGCAATGCCGGCGAGGTCCCTGCCGACGCGGACGCAGGCCCTCAGCGGCTGGGGGCGCACCGCCGCCACCACCGCGGAAGTGCTCGCCACCGCCGACGTCGAGGTGATCGCGCGAGCGGTGGCGCAGGTGGCCGAGCAGAACGACAGCAAGCCCAGTCACCTGCGACGCGGCATCGTCGCCCGCGGGCTGGGCCGCTCCTACGGCGACAACGCCCAGAACGCGGGCGGCCTCGTCGTCGACATGACCGCACTGCGCCGCATCCACTCGATCGACGCAGACAGCCACCTGGTCGACGTCGACGCCGGCGTCGACCTGGACACCCTCATGCGCGCGGCGCTGCCGTTCGGGCTGTGGGTCCCGGTACTGCCCGGCACCCGGCAGGTCACGGTCGGCGGCGCGATCGGGTCCGACATCCACGGCAAGAACCACCACTCCGCGGGCAGTTTCGGCAACCACGTCCGCTCGATGGATCTGCTCACCGCCGACGGGGAGATCAAGACCCTGACCCCGAAGGGGCGCGGCTCGAAGCTGTTCTGGGCGACGGTCGGGGGCTGCGGACTCACCGGCATCGTCCTGCGCGCGACCATCGAGATGACCCCGACCGAGACGGCGTACTTCATCGCCGACGGCGATGTGACCTCGGGTCTGGACGAGACGATCGCGTTCCACAGCGACGGCTCGGAGGCCAACTACACCTACTCGAGCGCCTGGTTCGACGCGATCAGCCCACCGCCGAAGCTGGGCCGGGCGGCGATCTCGCGCGGCTCGCTGGCGACGTTGGACCAGCTGCCGAAGAAGTTGCGCGCCAACCCACTCGGCTTCAGCGGCAAGACGTTCCTGACCCTGCCCGACGTGTTCCCGAACGGGCTGGCCAACAAGTACACGTTCACGCCGATCGGCGAACTCTGGTACCGCAAGTCGGGGACGTACCGCAACAAGGTGCAGAACCTGACGCAGTTCTATCACCCGCTCGACATGTTCGGTGAGTGGAACCGTGCGTACGGCTCGAACGGGTTCCTGCAGTACCAGTTCGTCGTGCCGCCGGAGTCGGTTGGCGAGTTCAAGAACATCATCCTCGACATCCAGCGCTCCGGGTTCTACTCGTTCCTCAACGTGTTCAAGCTGTTCGGGCCGGGCAACCAGGCTTCGCTCAGCTTCCCGATCCCCGGCTGGAACATCTGCGTCGACTTCCCGATCGCGCCGGGACTCGACGCGTTCCTGACCAGCCTCGACGAGCGGGTGCTCGAGTTCGGCGGCCGGCTCTACACGGCGAAGGACTCGCGGGTGCGCGCGGAGACGTTCCACCGGATGTACCCGAAGATCGACGACTGGATCAAGACCCGGCGGTCCGTGGACCCGACCGGGGTGTTCATGTCCGACATGGCGAGAAGGCTGGAGCTGTCGTGATCAATGCGGTGGGCAATCCGCAGACCGTGCTGCTGTTCGGCGGCACCTCCGAGATCGGCCTCGCGATCTGCGCGGAGTACCTGAAGAAGGGACCGGCGCGGATCATCCTGGCCGCGCTGCCCGACGACCCGGGCCGCGACGACGCGGTCGCGCAGATGATGGTCGCCGGGGCGAGCAAGGTCGAGGTCATCGACTTCGACGCGGTCGACACCGATAGTCACCCGAAGGTCGCGGAGCAGGCGTGGGCCGACGGGGACGTCGACGTCGCGATCGTCGCGTTCGGGCTGCTCGGCGACGCCGAGGAGCTGTGGCAGAACCAGCGCAAGGCCGTGCAGATCGCCGAGGTGAACTACACCGCAGCGGTGTCGGTGGGGGTGCTGGTCGGCGAGCAGATGAAGGCCCAGGGCTACGGGCGGATCATCGCGATGTCGTCGGCCGCGGGTGAGCGGGTGCGCCGCTCCAACTTCGTCTACGGCTCCACCAAGGCCGGTCTCGACGGCTTCTACCTCGGCCTCGGCGAGGCGTTGAAGCCGTTCGGGGTGCGGGTGCTGGTGATCCGCCCCGGCCAGGTGCGCACCCGGATGTCGGCGGGGGTCAAGGAAGCGCCGCTGACCGTCGACAAGGAGTACGTCGGCGCGCTGGCGGTGTCCGCGTCGGACAAGGGCAAGGACCTGGTGTGGGCGCCGGGCGCGTTCCGCTACGTGATGATGGTGCTGCGGCACATCCCGCGGCCGATCTTCCGCAGGCTGCCGATCTGACCTGCCGCGCTGCGTTGCGCGGCGGCGCGTCCGGTCGCCCCTAGGATCGTACGTCGCCCCTAGGATCGGACACCGTGCTGGCAGGTCCCGATACCACCGTCGCTCCCCTGCGTCGCGCCGCCTCGGCGGCGGTGCAGCTGGGTGTCGCGGCGGTCGTCGCCGCCATCGTCGCGGCGGTCGGGCTGGCTGCGTTCTCGGTCGTGCAGTGGCCGGCGTTCAACTCCTCCAACGTCACCAAGGCGCTGACCACGGCCGGACAGGTGGTCACGATGGCGGTGCTCGCGGTGGCGGTCTGGCTGATCCGAGCGCGGCGGTCGCAATGGCTGGCGCGGATGCTTTCGTGGGCGGGGCTGTCGGGGTTCGTGACGGTCACGCTCGGGATGCCGCTCGCGGCGACCAAACTGTATCTGTTCGGCATCTCGGTGGATCAGGAGTTTCGAACCGAATACCTGACCCGGCTGACCGACACCGCGGCGCTGCGCGACATGACCTACGCGGAACTGCCGCCCTACTACCCCGCCGGCTGGTTCTGGATCGGCGGGCGGGTCGCGAACCTGCTCGGCCTCGACGGCTGGGAGGCGTTCAAGCCGTACGCGATCGGGTCGCTGGCGGTGGCGGCGGTGCTGGCGCTCGTGCTGTGGTCGGAGTTGGTGCGCGCCGACACTGAGGACACCGCGGTCGTCGTCGCGTTGGCAACGGCCGCGGTCGTACTGGCCTACGGGTCGCCCGAGCCCTATGGCGCGCTCATCACGCTGCTGCTCGGGCCGGCCCTGCTGCTCGCGTGGGGAGCGCTGTACCGGGACTCGGGGGGCTGGAGCGCGGTGGTCGGGACCGGGCTGTTCCTCGGTTTCGCTGCGACGTTCTATACCCTCTACGCGGGCTTCGCCGCGTTCACCGTGACGGTGATGGCCCTGCTGGTCGCCGGAATGGGGGTGCGCGGGCCGCGGAAGTGGCGGGCGCTGGTCGACCCGGCGTTGCGGTTGCTCGCGATAGCGGCCATCGCGGGCGTCGTCGCGCTGCTGGTCTGGCTGCCCTACCTGCTCGACCTGCGGCACGGCGCACCCGCGGCCAGCGGTACCGCCACGCACTACCTGCCCGAGGCGGGCGCGCAGTTCCCGCTGCCGATGCTGGACGCGTCGCTGCTCGGGGCGCTGTGCTTCGTCGGCACGGTCTGGCTGGTGATCAGGTGGACGGCGTCGCGGCGGGCGCAGTCCCTGAGCATCGGTGTCGTGTGTGTCTACCTGTGGACGTTGGCGTCGATGACGGTCACGGCGGCTGGGAACACGCTGCTGTCGTTCCGGCTCGAGCCCATCCTGCTGGCGCTGCTGTCGGCGGCGGGCGTGTTCGGGTTCCTGGAGGGATCGCGGGCGCTGTACCAGGTGTTCGGCGAACCGCCGCGGTTCAAGGCCGCGGTCGCGGTGGTCGGCGCGGCGGGGGCGGTCGCGTTCGCGCAGGACATCCCGCACACGCTGGCGCCGGAGATCACCACCGCCTACACCGACACCGACGGCGACGGGATGCGCGCCGACCAGCGCCCGCCATCCGCGGTCGCCTACTACGCCGACATCGACCGCGCGCTCACCGAGCAGCGGCCGGGCGCACGGCACGACACCGTGGTGCTGACCGCGGACACGTCGTTCCTGTCCTACTACCCCTACTCCGGCTTCCAGGCGCTGACCTCGCACTACGCCAACCCGCTCGCCGACTTCGACGGTCGCGCCGCGGAGATCGCGCGGTGGAGCGAACTGTCGACACCCGACGAACTCGTCGCGGCGCTCGAGGCCAGCCCGTGGCGTCCGCCGGATGCATTCCTGTTCCGCCGCGGCGACGACGGCTATACGTTGCGCCTCGCCGAGGACGTGTACCCCAACGATCCCAACGTCCGTCGCTATACCGTGACATTTCCCACGAAACTGTTCGACGACCCCCGCTTCACCGTGACCGAGATCGGACCGTTCGTGCTGGTCGCCGCCGCAACCGTGAGTGGTTGACGAGTCCGCCGGGGCGAGCGGAGCGACGGCGATTGGGGCGGAGCCTCTTTGAGTACTCGCGGGTGCGGTAGCCTCTGTTACCGAATCGAGACATTGGAGGGTGCATGGCTGGGCCCGCAGCGGCGGTCGCGACGTCGTCGACACGCGTCGCGTCGCCTCTCGAGCCCCGCCGCCATTACCGCCGCGCACTGCTGCTCTCCCCCGACCTCGCCGTCGGTGCGGCGTTCCTGGTGCTCGCGGTGGTCGTGCTGAGCCGGCAGTGGCTGCATCTGCGCGACGGCTACCTGGTGAAGAGCGGCCAGGACCAGACGATGTGGGAGTGGTTCTTCGCGGTCACCGCGCACTCGGTGGCGCACCTGGAGAACCCGCTCGGGACGGTCCTGCAGAATCACCCACTCGGCGTGAACATGATGGCGAACACGGCGATGTTCGGGGTGAGCATCCCGCTGGCGCCGGTGACGCTGCTGTTCGGCCCGACGGTGACGTTCGTGCTGGTGCTGACGCTCGGCCTGTTCGGCACCGCGTTCGCCTGGTACCGGCTGTTCTCCCGCGAACTCGTTCGGTCGCGGACGGCAGCGATCCTGGGCGGGCTGTTCTGCGGGTTCGCGCCGGCGATGATCTCGCACGCCAGCGCGCACCCGAACTTCGTCGTGCTGTTCCTACTGCCGGTGATCGTGCTGCGCCTGCTGGGGATGCTGCGCCGCCCGGTCCGTCCGGTGCGCGACGGCGTCGTGCTCGGACTACTGGTCGCGGGGCAGATCGCGTTGGGCGAGGAACCGCTGCTGCTGTTCGCGATCGGGTTGTCGCTGTTCGCCCTGGTCTACTACGTTCACCGCCCACTCGACGGGATCGCCGCGCTGCGCCGGGTCGCGGCGCCGGTCGCGGTCGGCGCAGTGCTCGCGCTGGTGTTGACCGGGCCCGCGTTGTGGTGGCAGTTCTTCGGTCCGCAGAGCTACCGGCTGATCGACCACGGCCCGATGGGCAACGACCTCAAGTCGTTCGCACAGTTCCCGTCGGAATCCCTGGGCGGGGTTTTCGCGGCGGGCCAGAACGTCGCGATCAACCCGACCGAGGAGAACGCCTACTTCGGCTGGCCACTGCTGGTGTTGCTCGCCGCCGCGGTGGCGTGGTTGTGGCGCAACCGGGTCGCCCGCGCCGCCGCCGTGACGATCGCGGTGCTGAGCGTGCTGTCGTTGGGGTCGACGCTGCGTATCGGCAGGACCGACACCGGCATCGACCTGCCGTGGCAGTGGTTCGAGCGCTTCCCGCTCATCCAGTCCGTGCTCGAGACCCGCTTCGCGATGGCATGCGTGCCGCTGATCGCGGTGCTGCTGACGCTGGGCACGGAGCGAGCGCTGCGGTCGTGGTCGACACTGGTGCCGTGGTGCGTCGGTCTCGTCGTCGCACTCGGCCCGCTCGTGCCGACGCCGCTGCCGGTGGTCGAGCGGTCGACGACGCCGGCGTTCTTCGCCGACGGGAC
>DATDBL010000109.1:0-83063 GCA_036524855.1 Aldersonia sp.
GGCGCGAAGAACCACGCGATCATCATGCCCGACGCCGACCTCGACGACGCCGCCGACCAGTTGATCGGCGCCGGCTACGGTGCGGCCGGCGAGCGCTGCATGGCGATCTCGGTGGCCGTGCCGGTCGGCGAGGAGACTGCCGACCGCCTGGTGGAGAAGCTCACCGAGCGGGTGCACAAGCTCAACGTCGGGCGCTCCGACGAGAAGGGCGTCGACTTCGGCCCGCTGGTCACCAAGGCCGCGCTGGACCGGGTCACCGACTACGTGCAGATCGGCGTCGACGAGGGCGCGGAGCTGGTCGTCGACGGCCGCGGCTTCAAGGTCGAGGGTGCCGAGGACGGGTTCTTCACCGGCGCAACCCTGTTCGACAAGGTGACGCCGGACATGCGGATCTACAAGGAGGAGATCTTCGGCCCGGTGCTCACGGTGGTGCGTGCCCACGACTACGAGGAGGCGTTGCGGCTGCCGTCGGAGCACGAGTTCGGTAACGGCGTCTCGATCTTCACGCGCGACGGCGACACCGCCCGCGACTTCACCAGCCGCGTGCAGGTCGGCATGGTCGGCGTCAACGTGCCGATCCCGGTTCCGATCGCCTACCACACCTTCGGTGGCTGGAAGGCGTCCGGTTTCGGCGACCTCAACCAGCACGGCCCCGATTCGATCAAGTTCTACACCAAGACCAAGACCGTCACGCAGCGCTGGCCCTCCGGTCTCAAGGAAAACGCCGATCACTTCGTGATCCCGACGATGGACTGACGCACAAGCATGTTCACCTTGACTGAAGACGAGAAGGCGATCACCGAGACCGCCCGCGACTTCGCCGACGAGTACCTCGCCCCGCAGGCCGTGGAGTGGGACCAGGAGAAGCACTTCCCGGTCGACGTCCTGCGCAAGGCGGCCGCACTCGGCATGGGCGGCATCTACATTCGCGAGGACGTGGGTGGCTCGGGGCTGTGCCGCCTCGACGCGGTGCGGATCTTCGAGCAGCTGGCCACCGGCTGTCCGGCGATCTCGGCCTACATCTCCATCCACAACATGTCCGCGTGGATGATCGACAAGTACGGCTCCGACGAACTGCGGCAGCGCTGGTTGCCGCGGCTGTGCACGATGGAGTTGCTGGCGAGCTACTGCCTCACCGAGCCCGGTGCCGGATCCGATGCGGCGGCATTGAGCACCAAGGCCGTTCGTGACGGCGACGAGTACGTGCTCAACGGCGTGAAGCAGTTCATCTCCGGCGCCGGTGTCTCCGACGTCTACGTCGTCATGGCGCGCACCGGTGACACCGGCCCGCGCGGCATCTCGGCGTTCGTCGTCGAAAAGGACACGCCGGGACTGTCGTTCGGTGCGAACGAGAAGAAGATGGGCTGGAACGCGCAGCCCACCCGCCAGGTCGTGTTCGAGGACGTGCGGGTGCCGGCGACCAACATGGTCGGCGAGGAGGGCAACGGCTTCCGGATCGCCATGTCCGGACTGAACGGCGGTCGGCTCAACATCGCCGCCTGCTCGGTCGGTGGTGCGCAAGCCGCACTCGACAAGACCGTCGCCTACCTGGCCGAGCGCAAGGCGTTCGGCAACCGCCTGCTCGACTCGCAGGCGTTGCAGTTCCGCCTCGCGGACATGCGCACGGAACTCGAGGCCGGTCGGACTCTGCTGTGGCGCGCGGCCGCGGCGCTGGACGAGGGCGCCCCCGATATGGTCGAGTTGTGTGCGATGGCAAAGCGGTTCGCCACCGACGCCGGGTTCGAGGTCGCGAACGAGGCGCTGCAGCTGCACGGCGGGTACGGCTACCTCAGCGAGTACGGAATCGAGAAGATCGTGCGTGACCTGCGAGTACACCAGATACTGGAGGGAACCAACGAGATCATGCGCGTGGTGATCGCGCGAGCGGTGGTGGGCGCGGCGTGAGTGCACCGGAAGACGTCCTGATCGACAAGCGCGACGGACTCGGCCTGATCACGCTCAACCGCCCCAAGGCGATCAACGCCCTGTCCCACGCCATGGTGCAGGTGATCGCGCCGGTGCTCGAGTCGTGGGCCGACGACGACGAGGTTCGTGCGGTCGTCGTCACCGGGGCGGGGGAGCGCGGCCTGTGCGCCGGCGGCGACATCGTCTCGATCTACCACGACGCGCAGGACGGCGGCACCGGCACCCGCGACTTCTGGCGCGAGGAGTACATCCTCAATGCCTACATCGGGCGCTACCCCAAGCCGTACGTCGTGGTGATGGACGGCATCGTCATGGGTGGCGGGGTCGGCATCTCAGCGCACGGCAACACCCGCATCGTCACGGAACGGTCGAAGATCGGCATGCCGGAGGTCGGCATCGGGTTCGTGCCCGACGTCGGCGGCACCTACCTGCTCGCCCGCACGCCGGGCGAGATCGGCACGCATATCGCGCTGACCACCAACACCTTCGACGCCGGTGACGCCATCGCGATCGGCTTCGCCGACCACTACGTACCGAGCGAGAAGGTCCCCGCGCTGCTCGACGCGTTGCGCACCGAGTCGGTCGCCGACGCGGTTGCGCGGATCGCCGAACCGGCGCCCGCGCCGTCGTTGCTGGCGCAACAGGAGTGGATCGACGCCTGCTACGGCGCCGACACGGTCGAGGAGATCGTCGCGCGCCTGCAGGCACGGCCCGAGCCGGAGGCCAACAAGGCCGCCGAGCAGGTGCTGCGGCGCTCGCCGACGTCGCTGAAGGTCGCGCTGCGTTCGCTGCGCCGCGCCGCCGCGGCGTCCTCACTCGAGGAGGTGCTCGACGACGAGTACCGCGTGTCGCTGCGCTGCCTGGAGTCCGCCGACCTCGTCGAGGGCATCCGCGCCCAAGTGGTCGACAAGGACCGAAACCCGAAGTGGTCACCCGCGACGCTCACCGAGGTGTCCGACGCTAGGGTGGACGAATTCTTCGCCGACCTCGGCGATCTCGAACTCGGGCTGAGTGCGCCCGGCGAGAAAGGACAATCATGAGCAGCACAGTCGGATTTGTCGGGCTCGGCCACATGGGCGGCCCGATGGCAGCCAACCTCGTGAAGGCCGGCTACCGGGTGCTCGGCTTCGACCTGATGCCGGCCGCGCTCGAACAGGCCACCGCCGACGGCCTCACCGTGGTCGACTCCGCCGACGCGGCGGCCGCGGCCGACGTCGTGATCACGATGCTGCCCTCGGGCAAGCACGTCATCGACCTGTACCAGGGCGGGCTGCTGGCCGCGGCCAAGCCGGGCACGCTGTTCGTCGACTGCTCCACCATCGACGTCGCCGACGCGAAGACGGCGGCGGAGCTGGCGCAGCAGGCCGGACACCGCGCCGTCGACGCGCCGGTCTCCGGTGGGGTCGCGGGTGCCGCGGCGGGCACGCTGGCGTTCATGGTCGGCGGATCGACGGAGGACTTCGACGCCGCCCACCCGCTGCTCGACGTGATGGGCGCCAAGGTCGTGCACTGCGGTGACAACGGCGTCGGGCAGGCCGCGAAGATCTGCAACAACATGGTGCTCGGCATCTCGATGATCGCGGTCAGCGAGGCGTTCGTCCTCGGTGAGAAGCTGGGGCTGAGCCACCAGGCGTTCTTCGACGTCGCCTCGAACGCGTCGGCCCAGTGCTGGTCGCTGACGAGCTACTGCCCGGTGCCCGGCCCGGTGCCCACCAGCCCCGCGAACAACGACTACGAGCCCGGCTTCGCGACCGCGCTGATGGACAAGGACCTCGGTCTGGCCGCGAACGCGCTGCGGGCCAACGACGTCGACGGCCAGCTCGGGCTGCACGCCGCGGAGATCTACAGCCGGTTCCGCCAGGAACACGCCGGCAAGGACTTCTCCGCTATCGTCACCGACATCCGTCAACGATCGGGAGGCTCCGCCCAGTGAGCGAGTTCGAAACGATTCTGCTCGACCGCAAGGACCGCGTCGGCGTCATCACGCTGAACCGACCGCAGGCGCTCAACGCGCTGAACGCCCAGCTCATCGATGATGTCATCGCCGCCGTCGAGGAACTCGAGCGCGACCCGGAGATCGGTGCGATCCTGATCACCGGATCCGAGCGCGCGTTCGCGGCGGGTGCGGACATCAAGGAGATGGCGCCGCAGTCCTACATGGACATGTTCCTGGCCGACTGGTTCGCCAAGTGGGACCGTCTCGCGTCGGCCCGCAAGCCGACCATCGCGGCGGTCGCCGGCTACGCCCTCGGGGGCGGGTGCGAGCTGGCGATGCTGTGCGACATCCTCATCGCCGCCGACACCGCGAAGTTCGGCCAGCCCGAGATCACGCTGGGGGTGATCCCGGGAATCGGTGGTTCGCAACGCCTCACCCGCGCGGTCGGCAAGGCGAAGGCGATGGACCTGGTCCTCACCGGGCGCACAATGGGCGCAGAGGAGGCGGAACGTTCGGGCCTGGTGTCGCGGATCGTGCCCGCCGACAAACTGCTCGACGAGGCGCTCGAGGCCGCGGCGAAGATCGCGTCGATGTCGCTGCCGGTCGCGATGATCGCCAAGGAAGCCGTCGACCGCGCATTCGAGACCACCCTCGCCGAGGGCGTCCGGTTCGAACGCCGCGTCTTCCACTCCCTGTTCGCCCTCGACGACCAGAAGGAAGGCATGGCCGCCTTCGTCGACAAGCGCAAGCCCGCGTTTACGCACAGATAGCCGCTCCGCCCGCCCCCGCACCCGTGAGTACTTGATGAGTCTATGGACTCGTCAACCACTCACGGGTGCACCGGCCACCCGGCGTCACGTCCACTTCGTCGCCTCGCCACCGGTATCGAAATCACCTGCCGCGTGCCGCAGCTCGGCGAGCGCCTGTACCAGGGTGTGCAGCCGGTCGCCGGACAGGCCCGGGTCGGCGAACACCTTCTCGTTCAATTGCTCCGTGGCGTGCAGCGCGAGTTCGCGTCCTGCGTCGGTGATTTCGATGAGGGTCGCGCGGCGGTCGCTCGGATGCGGCACCCGCTTCACCAGTTTCGCGGCCTCGAGCCGGTCGACGGCATTCGTGACGCTCGTCGGATGCACCTGCAAGCGGGCGCTGGCCTTCGCCATCGGCAGTGACCCGGTGCGCGAGAAACTGAGGAGTGTGAGCAGTTCGTATCGCGCGAACGTCAGTCCGGTCGGCTTCAGCACCTCGTCGACTTTGGCCATCATGATCTGGTGCGCGCGCATCACCGACGTGACAGCGGCCATCCCGTCGGCTACCTCACCCCAGCCGTGTTCGGTCCACTGTCGGTGTGCCTCCTCGATCGGGTCGAGCCGGAGGCGTTGCGGCGGCGGCATACCTCGATCATCGCATGCGCGCCGCCGAGTTTCGCGGTCTTACTGCGTCGGATGCTGTCCGCGCTCCACCCGCTGCGTGGCGACGTTCTCCGTTCCCGCGCGGGTGTCGGTCCCGGCGGGGTCCGGGTGCCCGGATCCAGCTTCGCGGCGGAATACCCGACCGCGCACCCGGCAAACCTTCACGCCCGGCGAAACCAGCGCCGCAGGCCCTGCGGCCGACGGATCATCAGCGCGCCGAGGGCCGCGACCGCGATGCCGCGCGGCGCCTCGTACAGGAACCCAGAGAACCCCCACACCGCGGGCAGCGGCAGGAAGAACCCGACCATCCCGGCCAGCGTGAGCCACGCGATCCACCGTGGCACCGCCCGGTTGCGCAGCAGGCTCGCTCCGAGCATGCCCATCCCTGCCAGCATCACCAGCCCGCCGAGGTTATTGAACAGGGCGAACGCAGTGGTGCCGAGCATGGTGTCGTCGGCGGCGATGAGGAGCGCTGGCTCCGCGTCGTGCGCGTAGGGGTAGGCGACGAACAACTCGACGGTCAGGTGTCCCGCAGCGGTAACGATGTTGCCCACCAGGTACGCCACCGCGCCGAGGAATCCGACGAGCCCGATCCGCGGGCGCAGCCACGCGTACATCCCGGGTAGCCCGAGGATCAGCGCTACGGTGCCGACGCCGAGCAGCGACTGCGCGATCGGCGTCCCGGGACTGGTGAGCGCCTCGACGGAGTGGCCGTGTCCGGCGACGATCGGGTGCAGCGTGCCGCCCGCGATGCACAATGCGCCGCCGCTGACGAGTGCGCCGCCGCACAGTCGCGTTACAGTCTCGCGAGACAGTGCCCCGGCGACGGCCGGGGGCTCGAGGGTGGTGGTGTTCGGGTTGGTCATGGCACGACTGTCGACGACAGCGCTGGTGTGACGCTGGTGCGCGCCTGGTCCGACGAACCAGCGACGCCGGCTGTGGCGGTGCTGGGCCCGCTGCGGGTCTGCACGCCCGGCGGCGACGTCGTCGCGATCCCGGCCCGCAAACACGCCGACCTCCTCGTCGTCCTCGCCGCCGAACGCACCTCCCGCAGCGCGGGCTATCTGTGCGAACTGCTGTGGCGCGGCCGCCCGCCCGACAGCGCGCTCGTCACCCTGCAGGGCTATGTCTCACGGCTGCGGCGGGCCCTCGCGACCTGCTCGACGTGTGGTCGCGGGAGGCTGGGATCGCGCAGGCCGACGGCGACTCGAACAGGTTGCACGGGTAGTCGACAACGCCCTGAATCTGTGGCGCGGCGATGCACTCGTCGACGTCGCCGACCACGGGACTCGCACCCGAGCGCGCCCGGCTGGACGAGCTGCGGATCGAACTTACCGACATGTACGCGCAGGCGCAGGTCGCGCTCGGCCGCCCGGGCGCCGCTGTTCCGCCGCTCACGGCCACGCACGAGCGTAACCCGTTGCAGGAAAGTACCGTTCGACGTCTCGCGCTCGCGCTGCGGGCAGCGGACGGACACCCGAGGCGCTCGACGCGTTGCTGCGGCCACGTCGCGACCTCGCCGAACAGGTCGGCCTCGACCCGGCCCCGAGACGCTGCCGGTGGAGCGCGAGATCCGGCAGTCCGACGCGCCCGCCCCCGACCGCCGACGAGTCGGCGATATTCGGCCGCGCCGATGCCGCCCTCGACCGCGCCTGGCGCGCCAGCACCCGCGGCCTCACCGTCGTCGACGTCCGGGGACCCGGCGGGATCGGCAAGGCCGCGCTGATCGACGACGCCCTGCGCCGCCACCGCAGCGCCGACTTGAGCGGGGTCGGCGGCGGTGCCCCGCTGCAGACGCCCGAGCACCTGGCTCGACCAGGCCGCCCTCGATGGTCGCGCGGATGACACCCAACCGCCGACGGCGCGTGCGCTGGCCCGGATGCTCGCCGACGTCGCGCGGGAGAGCGGACACTTCGTCGCGGTCGTCGACGACGCGCACCGGGCCGACGTCGACTCGTTGCGGATCGTGGGCGCGGCCCTGCGGGCGCTGCGCAGGTATCCGATTCTCCTGTTCATGAGTTTTGCGACTCGGACCGCTCGATCCCGAGGTGGAGGTGGCCCTCGCCGCGCTGGTCGCGGCCGGCGCACACGTGTGAATCGACCTGCGGCCCTTGCCCGTCGACGCTCGCCGACCTGGTCCGCGCCGAACTCGGTGACCGGTGGCGAGGATCGTGGGACGACGTCGTCGAGCTCAGCCTCGGTCATCCGTTCCTTGCGCACCAGTTGGGCGACCTGGTGCGCGCCGGCCGACCGCTCACCGAGTCGAACGCCGCGTCCGAGGTTGTGCGGACGAAGCTCGAGTCGGTAGTCACCGGGTGCGCGGTCGCTGGCGCAGGTGATCTGGCCACCGCGGGGTTGGCGTTGACGGGTGCGGGGGGACGACGATCTCGGTCGGCTCGCCGGCCGGGCGCTGCACCGGCTCGGCGACTACGATGCGGCCGACGAATCCTTCACGCGGGCAGGACGAATCGATCCGGAAGAGGACGGGGCTGCGGACGCAGGCGCTTGCCCACCGCGCCGACCTCCCCGCGGACGTGGGCGCCGAACTCGCCGCGGTCGAGGCGGCGGCGCCGTGCGATCCACGGCCTACCCGGGCGCCGGACCTGCTGCCGACGCCCGGGCACGCTCCGGGCCGGGCGGCGAGTCCTGGTGGCAGGTGCGGCTGGCCGAGTTCGTCTGCGCATGGGATCCGACGACCATCGACGACCGTGCCAAGATCGCCGACGAACTCTCCGAGTCGGCGGGCAGCGACCCGGACCCCGCGCGACCGGCCTTCACCTGCGCCGGGTGTGTGCGTTGGAGGCGGGGGACATGCGCCTGGTGCGCCGGCTGTCGGCGGAGTTCACCCGGGTCGCCGCCGAGGGCGGCGCGGACCTGGCGACCATGCAACTGTGGTGGTGGGACGTGATGCTGGCGGTGCTGCGCGGCGACTACGAGCGCTCGCACGCGCTGATGGCCGATTTCACGCGCGATCCGGGGCGACGAACCGAGCGTCGCGGTTGCTGGCGGAGGCGTCGTTGTTGACGAGTTCATCGATCGAGATGTGGCACCGCGGCCGGTTGGGGGAGGCTTTGGCCGAGGCCGACCGCACGGCTGAGGGCTTCGACCTGGACTTCGCGCTCGTCGTCGCGATGGCCGCCGCCGAACTGGGCGACTACGATCGGGCGCTGCGCACCATCGAGTCGCTGATCGCGTTGCCGCGAAGGCTGTCCGGGCCGAAGGTCGCGGTGCGGGTGCCGCTGCTGATCAAGGCGCTGCTCGCGGTCGGGCAGTCGGCACCCGAGCACCGGCACGACGTCGCGCGGCCGACGGCGGCGGTCGAGCCCGTACACCGAGGCTGGGCCGATCAGCTGGTGGTGCAGTGGCCGGGGCTGGTGTGTCTCGGACCGGCGGGCGTGTACCGCGGCACCGCCCGCGCGATGCCCGGGCTTTCGGGTGCCCGCGAAAACAGGTCCTCGCCGCGCAGCAGCGCGCCCGCGAACTCGGTGCGCGCCTGTGCGAGGACCGGGTGGCGCAGCGGCTCGCGGAGTGGCTGTTTCGATCACGGTGATTCGAACCCTCGCGCGAGCGCAATTGATCGAGCAATCTGAAGACACTGCGGGTGTGGCCGAGAGGCGAGGCACCGGCCTGCAAAGCCGTCAACGCGGGGTTCGAATCCCGCCACTCGCTCAAAGCATCTCCGCATGTCCTTCCGCTCGCGCGCTCGTGCTCGACACGCCGCGAGGGTGTAGTCGCTGGTTCGTCGATCGCCGCTCAGCCGCGCCCCGACCTCACACGACGACCTGTCGGATCGTCTCCGCGATCGCCGCGGGCTTCGGCTCGCCCTCGGTCTCGATCGTGACGGTGACGACGATGCGGGCGCCGTTGGCGGTGCGCTCGAACGAGGTGAGTTTGCCGGCGGCCCGCACCCGCGACCCGACGCGCACCGGGCTCGGGAACCGCAGCTTGTTGAGGCCGTAGTTGATCGCCATCTTGGTGCCCTCGACCTTCAACAGGTCCGCGCCGAGCAGTGGCAGCAGCGACAGGGTGAGGTAGCCGTGCGCGATCGTCGCACCGAACGGCCCGTCCTTGGCGCGCTCCGGATCGACGTGGATCCACTGGTGGTCGCCGGTCGCGTCGGCGAAGGCGTCGATCCGGTCCTGGGTGATTTCGAGCCACTCACCGGCACCGAGGTCGCTCCCGACCGCAGCCTCGACCTCGTCCAGTCCCTGGTAGACGGCCATCTGAATTCCTTTCGTCGAAGGTCAGTCCCCGCTGCGGCGCAGCGTGACCCGGTAGGTGTAGTGCTCGGGCAGAAAGTAACTCACCGCGAGTTCGACGGCGGCTCCCTCCGTGTCCCGGTAGAGGCGGTCGACACGAAGCATCGCATGCCCCGCTTCGCAGTCGAGATGGGCGGCCGTCGACGCGTCCGCTCGGGCCACCGTGATCGACTGCGCGGCCTCGGTGATCGGGCTGCGCAGGTGCGGTTCGAGCAGGCCGATGATCGTGTGGTCGCTGACTGCACCGGCCGCGAGGTCGGGGTGGTCGAGCACAGGCCGCGCGATGCCCTCGGGCAGCCACACCGTGGTGACGACGAACGGCGTCCCGTCGTGGCGGCGACGAAACACCATGCGGTACACGAGGTCGGTGTCGAGGCGGAGCCGTCCGGCGGCGTCGAGGTCGACGAGGCGCCGCGGCGGTTCGACGATCTCCATGCTCGTGTCGGTCGACAGGTTCATCAGGTCCTCGATCGAACCGAGTTGGCGCAGGTAGCGCCCGGTGCGCTCGGTCGCGAACGTGCCGCGGCCCGGCACCCGGTGCACGACCCCCTCCGCGACGAGGTCGACGAACGCACGGCGCACGGTCTGCCGGGACAGGCCGTACAAGGCGGCGAGTTCCGCCTCGGTGGGCAGGCGAACCCCGCCGCGGTAGCGGCCGGCGGCGATCTCGGAGCGCAGGGTGGCGGCGAGCGAGCGGTAGGCCGGTTCGGCCGCGTCGGCACGTGCCACTCACACCTCCTGATTTGTACGGCCATATTTGTCGAGATATCCCGAGTTGTCAAGCCCTTCCTGAGTGCACAACGCATGTGCTATCAATACAAAGACTTGATTTGGCCGAACATTGTTTTTGCGGACACTGTCTGCGGCCGGGAAGGAAGTGCCGTGACCACCACGCCAGGCAAGCCGCTCGACGGGCTGCGCATCGTCGAGGTGTCCAGCTTCGTCGCCTCGCCGCTGTCCGGGCTCACGCTGGCTCAGCTGGGGGCCGACGTGGTGCGTGTCGACCCGATCGGGGGTGCAGCCGACGTCAACCGCTGGCCGGTCACCGCCGACGGCCATTCGATCTACTGGACCGGTCTCAACAAGGGCAAGAAGTCCGTCACCGCGGACCTGCGCAGCACCGAGGGGCAGCGGTTCGTCCAGGAACTCGTGACCGAATCGGGTCCCGGTGGAGGAATTCTGGTGACGAACGCCGGTGGGCGCGAGTGGCTCGCGCACGAGACGCTGGCCGCGCTGCGCCCCGACGTCATCACCGTCGAGGTCCTCGGCAACCGCGACGGTCGGCCGGGAGTCGACTACACCGTCAACGCCGGACTCGGCTTCCCCATGATCACCGGGCCCAGCGAGCACGACGGTGTGGTGAACCACGTGCTCCCGGCGTGGGACGTGGCGTGCGGCCTGTATGCCGCGCTGGTGGTCACCGCCGCCGTGCGGCGCCGCGACCGCACCGGTGCCGGGGCCAAGATCACGCTGCCCCTCGACGACGTCGCGTACTCCATCGCGAGCACGCTGGGCTACCTCACCGAGACGCAGGTCAACGGCCGCGGGCGCGAGGGCAGCGGCAACGACGTCTACGGCACCTACGGCGTGGACTACGGGACCAGCGACGGCGCGCGGTTCATGATCGTCGCGCTCACGCCGCGGCACTTCCGCGACTTGGTCGCGCTCACCGACACCCAGGCCGCGATCGACGCCGTCGAGAAGGCGCTGGGCGCCGACTTCACGCGCGAGGCCGACCGCTACACCCACCGCGCGGTGCTCACCGCGCTGTTCCGGCCGTGGTTCTCGGCGCACACCGCGGACGAGGTTGCCGAGGCGCTGGCGTCGACGTCGGTACTGCACGAGCGGTACCGCAGCTTCGCCGAGGTCACCGAGAGCGGTGTGCTCGCGGAGAATCCGTTGTTCGCCGAACTCGATCAGCCCGGGATCGGTCGCTACCTCGCGGCGGGCCTGCCCGCGCAGTTCGACGGCGAGCACTACTTCGTCGATCCGGCAGTCGAACTCGGATCCTCCGAGCGACCCTGGGCCGACTAGAACCGCACCCGTGGCCACTCACGATCGGTGTCGATGCAGGGATCCCTTCATTCGTACAGGAAGTCCGCGAGCCACTGCCGGATGTCGCTCAGGCAGTGCGGATCGACGGTGCCGGCTTGGCCCGTGATCCGTGCTCGGCTGATCGTGCGCGGTTGTTCGGTCATCGCGAACGTCGGCCTCGGGAGGTCGCTGCCGGTCAGTTCGACGTGATGCGGCCACCCCCGATCGGTAGTGGTCGCTGGCACGACGATCACCAGCTCGGGGACCGATGCGAGATACCCGCGTGAGGACACGACGACTGCCGGTCGGGTGGCGGACTGTTCGCGGCCG
Source organism: Aldersonia sp. (assembly GCA_036524855.1). GTDB lineage: Bacteria > Actinomycetota > Actinomycetes > Mycobacteriales > Mycobacteriaceae > Aldersonia. The sequence goes on from DATDBL010000109.1 coordinate 11,895, forward strand.
ACGGTCGGGACCAGTTGTACCCACGCGACCGTGCCGGGCTGCAACTGCAGGCTCACGTAGTGAGCCCATCGCTGTCGGTGGCGTCCCACTCGCTGGTTTCGGCTAGCCATGCCTGTCGTTCGTCGGCGTTGGTGTCGCGGTAGGCCGCCGCGACGGCCGCGAGCCGCTGCGACCGCTCGTAGCCGTCCAGGACGTGCTCGAGGAACCCCTGCGCGGTCATGTGGACGGCGGCCGCATCGGCGGCGATGCGCTCTCGCAGCGCCTTGCTGACCTTGATCGTGGTGACCTCGGGCATACTTGGATGCTACCAAAGTTGCATACTACGAGTATGCCTCCGGAGGTGGTCGTTGCCTGCAGCGGCACGGCGGGCCGCTCACCTACGATGACCCGGGTGGACCTGCACCTCGTGACCTACTTCGTCGCGGTCGTCGACCACGGCGGGATCACATAGGCGGCGCAGTCCCTCTACATCTCGCAGCCGTCGCTCTCGCAGGCGATCCGGACGCTGGAACGTCGCGTCGGGGTCACGTTGTTCGATCGCACCGGGCGCGGGCTCGAACTCACCGACGCCGGACGCAAACTCGACGTCGCCGCGCGGTTGATCCTCGCCGACGTCGAGCGCGCCAAGGCGAAGGTGCGCGCCGTGCGCGATCTGCGGGCGGGCCGGGTCGACGTGGTGACCTACCCGGCGTTCAGCATCGCGCCGATGGTGTCGATCGTGCGCGCCTTCCGTGAGCGCTTCCCGCGCCTGACGGTGCGGATCACCGCGACCGACGGGCCGGCGGGGGTGCTGTCCGCGCTGCGCCGCGGGGAGGCGGAGGTGGCGGTGATGGACATGTCGGCCGATCATGCGACGTTCACGACGATCCCGTTGGGGACGCAGGAACTCGTCCTGGCGCTTCCGGCGGACCTCGCAGCCGACGTCGCGGACCCGATGCCCCGCGTCGCGGTCACCGGTGTGCCCCTCGTCGTCGACATGGGCGACCAGAGCACCGCCGCGCTGTTGAGCGACCTCGTCGACGTGGACGCGGCCAATGTCGCGGTCGACACCGCCCTGCCGGCGGCGGCGTGGGATCTGGTGCGCCGCGGGGCCGGTGCGACGGTACTGCCCCGCGCGGTCGCCGAACAGGAACTGCCGCAAGTTCCGCTGCGTGCGCTCGACCCGCCGCTGTCGCGGGAGTACGGGATTGTTCTGCGACCGGGGCGGCCGTCCCCGGCGGCGCTCGCCTTCGTCGCTGCGGCACGACCCGACGCCGGTGTCGACACCGACATCCCCGAGCTGATGGACTGAGCGACAATGGAACTCCGTCAGGTCGAGTACTTTCTCGCCGTCGTCGAGCACCACGGGATCGGAGGCGCGGCGACCGCCCTCGGGGTCGCGCAGCCGACGGTGTCACAGGCGCTGCGGGCACTCGAACGCGAACTCGGGGTGCAACTGTTCCACCGGATCGGCCGGGGCATGGTGCTCAGCGCGGCGGGGCGGACCATGGTCGGTCCGTCGCGGCAGATCCTGCGCGACGTCGGCGCGGTCGAGGACCTACTCGCCGCGTCGGAGGGCGAATTGGCCGGGCGGCTGGACATTCTCGCGTTCTCCGCCACGGCGGTCGGACCCGTCACCGACCTGGTCGCGGCATTCCGGCGGCGCCACCGCTCGGTGCGGGTGCGGCTGGGGGAGTTACGCGAAGAGAGCCAGGCGGAGTCGGTGATCGCGGACGGGCACTGCGAGTTCGTCGTCGCGCATCTACCGATCGGCGGCGACGAACTCGAGGTGGTTGTGATCGGCGAGCAGGAGTATTGGCTGGTGTATCCGCCGGGCAGCGAGATACCCGAGGGACCGGTGCCGCTGGCGAGCCTGCCGCGGATCCCGATGGTCTTCGTCCCGGCCGGGCACTCCCACGCGGACGAACTCGAGGCCGCGATCCACAGCGGCGGCAACCCACCGCCGATCGCCGCGATCTCCGACCACCGCGAGGCGCGCCTGGCGATGGTCCTCGCCGGGATCGGCGGCACCATGCTGGAGCGCTCGTCCGCCGAGGCCGTCGCCGACCGCGCCGTCGTACGTGCCGTCGAGCCACGCTTCGTGCGCCCCTTCGGGATCGCCTTCGACCCCGAGGCGCTGTCGCCGGTGGGTCGCGCCTTCGTCGACCTCGTCCGCACCACCGTTGCATAGCTGTCGCGCCGCCCGGCGCCGCGGCGAGCACGAGGCCATACGGGCGTGATCACCGAGGTGAGGGAGGGCCACCGGCCGACCGTGCATGGATATGGCTGCTCTACCGGTCGCTGAAGCCGCCATTTCACTACGCGCTCGCCGAGCCCATAGTTCCTCCGGCTCAAACGCTGCTTGGAGCCGGAAGAAGTATGCGCTCGGCGACGGGTGCGGGTCGGGCCGCCCCGCGGGTGCGCTGATCACGCTCGTGTGGCCGCCGACACGCCGCCGACGAACCCGGCCACACGAGCGTGATCAGCGAGGCAGACGCTCAGACGCCCGCCCCCGCCAGCAACTGCCGCAACTGCACCTTTTGGATCTTGCCGGCGGCCGAGGTCGGCAGCTCGTCCACGACCACGACCTCGCGGATCTTCTTGTACGGCAACACCCGTTCGGCGACGTAGGCCATCACCGCGGCCGGATCGAACTCCGCGCCGGGCTCGACGACGACGAACGCGACCGGCTCCTGGCCCACCGCGCCGGCCTCGCGACCCACCACGGCCGCGGCGGACACGCTCGCGTGCGTCACCAGGATCTCCTCGAGTTCACGCGGGTACACGTTGTAGCCCTTGTAGATCAGCATGTCCTTGGCGCGGTCGCAGATGAACAGGTACCCGTCGGCGTCGCGATAGGCGACATCGCCGGTATCGAGCCAGCCGTCGACGTACTGGGCCGCCGTGATCTCGGGATGGCCGAGGTAGCCGTCGGTCACCTGCGGTCCGCGCACCCACAGTTCGCCGCGCTCGTCCGGACCCAGCACGGTGCCGTCGCCGGAGCGGATCTCGACCTCCGTGTCGAAGGTGGGGAGCCCGACGCTGCCCAACCGGTATTCGCCGCCGCCTGTCAGAGGCGCCGACGACACCAGGCACGTGGCCTCGGTCAGCCCGTAGCCCTCGACCACCGCACCCGACGGGAACGCCGCCGCGAGCGCGTCCAGCGTCACCCGGTCGATCGGCGCAGCACCCGAGGACACCACGCGCACCGACGACAGGTCACGGGTGGCGACGTCGGGATGCGTTGCGAGCGCATGCCACATCGCGGGACTGCCGGTGATGTAGGTGACCCGGTGCCGCTCGATCAGCTCGAGCATCGCCGCCGGATCGAACCATCCGGCGAGCACCTGGGTCGCACCGCAGAGCAGCAGGAACGACATGTTGAGCAACGCGTGCGCGTGGAACAGCGGGGACACGACGACGGTGGCTGCTGCGCCCGGTTCCACGCCGCGGGTGCCTCCGCCGTCGCGTGGCTCCAGCCGGACCAGATCCCCGTCGGCGACGACGGCGTGCCCAGCGCGCCAGGCGATCATCTGCGTCACGTTCGCGATCACGTTGCGGTGCAACACTCGAACGCCTTTGGACACCCCGGTGGTCCCGCCCGTGTAGGCGAGGTGCGCGACGTCGCTGACGCCCACTGTGCCCACTTCGAACTCCGGGGCCGCCCGGTGCCCGGCGACGAAGTCGTCGAAGGACACGGCATCGTCCACCACGACCACTGTGTTCAACCGTGTGCCCACCGCCGCGGCACGCAGCTTGTCGAGCTGCGCCGTCTGCGTGAACGCCGCCACCGCTCCGGTTTCCACGATCTGGTTGCGAAGACCCGGCACCGGCTGCAGCGGGTTCACCAGCGTGACGGTGGCCCCGGCGCGCAGCGAACCGTAGTAGGCGACGACGAACTCGATCGCGTTCGCGAGGTGGATCAACACCACGTCGCGGTCGTCGACACCGTCGGCTCGCAGTGCCGCCGCCACCGCGGCGGAGCGGCGATCCAACTCGGTGTAACTGAGCACCCGGTCGCCGTCGATGACCGCCGCGCGCTCGCCGTACAGGCGGGCCATACTCGGCGGCAGCGCCCCCACCGTCACCGCGGGGTAGTTCAGCGTCGTCACCGCGGCGCCATCCGGATCGCGCCGTCGAGGCGGATGGTCTCGCCGTTGAGGTAGGCGTTCTCCAGGATCGAGACCGCCAGCTGGCCGAACTCCGACGGCCGGCCCAGCCGCGACGGATTCGGGATGGTCGCCGCGAGCGAGGCCCGCACGTCGTCGCGCAGCCGCGCCAGCAGCGGGGTGTCCATGGTGCCCGGCGCGATGGTGTTGACCCGGATCAGCTTGCTGGCCAAGTCGCGGGCCGCGACGACCGTCATGCCGACGATGCCCGCCTTGGAGGCGCTGTAGTTGATCTGACCGATCTGGCCCTCGAACGCCGCGACCGAGGCCGTCATGATGATCGCGCCACGCTCGCCGTCGATCTCGTCGAGGCGCGCCATCCGCTCGGCACCCAGCGAGAGTGCGTGGAACGAACCGACCAGGTTGAGCCTGACGACGAACTCGAAGTCCTCGGCCGACCCGGCGTTGCCGTCCTTGTCCAGGATCCGCATCCGCCGCCCGGCGCCGGCGCAGTGCACGAGCGCGCGCAGGCCGCCCTGGGCGTCGGCGACGTCGAGGGCCGCCGCGAACTGGTCCGCGTCGGTGACGTCGGCGGGCGCGAACCGTGCGGTCGCGCCGAGTTCCTTGGCCGCGGCCTCGCCGTCGGAGTTCGGCAGGTCGATCAGCGTGACGTGGCCGCCCGCGTCGACGATCCGGCGCGCGGTGGCCAGGCCCAGGCCCGATGCGCCGCCGGTGACGGCGGTGGAGAGTCCCTTGAGTTCCATCGAATTCCCTTGTCGTTTCGGAGCAGCTGGATCAGAGCAGCTCGAGGATGGTGGCGTTGGCCATCCCGCCGGCCTCGCACATCGTCTGCAGACCGTAGCGAATGCCGTTGTCGCGCATGTGGTGAGCGAGGCGGGTCAGCAGGATCGCGCCGGATCCGCCGAGCGGGTGGCCCACTGCGATCGCCCCGCCGACCGGGTTGAGCCGCTTCTCGTCGGCGCCGGTCTCGATCTGCCAGGCGATCGGCACCGGTGCGAACGCCTCGTTCACCTCGAACGCGCCGATGTCGGAGATGGACAGCCCGGACCGGTCGAGTGCCTTGGCGGTGGCCGCGATCGGGCCGGTGAGCATGATGACGGGGTCGTCGGCGGCGACGACGGCGGTGTGGATCCGCACCAGCGGGGTCAGTCCGTGGCGCGCCGCCGTCTCGCTCGACATCACCAGCGTGGCGCCGGCGCCGTCGGAGATCTGCGAGGAGTTGCCGGCGTGGATCACGCCGTCCTCCTTGAACACCGTCTTCAGCTTGCCCAGCGACTCGACTGTGCCGCCGCGGCGGATGCCCTCGTCGCCCTCGAGCACGCCCGGGATCGGAGCGAGCTGGCCGTCGAAGGCGCCGGCGGCGCTCGCGGCCGCGGCGAGCTCGTGCGAGTGCAGCGAGTATTCGTCGAGACGGGTGCGGCTCAGGGCCCACTTCTGCGCCATCATCTCGGCGCCGACGCCCTGGCTGAAGCCGGCGATCCCGTACCGGTCGAGGACCGACGCCGGGAACTGCTCGCCGTTCGACGATGCGCTGCCCATCGGCACCCGCGTCATCGACTCCACACCGCCTGCGACGACGACGTCGAGCTGGCCCGAGATCACGGCCGCCGCAGCCATGCTCACCGCCTGCTGGCTGGAGCCGCAGGCGCGGGTGACGGTGGTGCCGGGCACCGATTCGGGCCAGCCCGCTGCGAGCACAGCCGTGCGGGCGACGTTGCCGGCCTGCTCGCCGGCCTGGCTCACGCAGCCCCACATGACGTCGTCGACGATCTCGGGGGCGATCCCGGTGCGGGTCGCGAGCGCCTCGAGCACGTGGGCGGACAGGTCGGCGGGGTGGATCTCGGACAGGGCGCCGCGGCGGCGTCCGATCGGGCTGCGAACCGCGTCGACGATCACTGCATCGCGCATGGGATTTCCTCTTCTGGGCTGGGGGATCGGAGTTGGTTCCAATCCATCACGAAGAGCGCGTCGGAACAATTAGTTTCACGCTCACGGTCGGTTAGGCAGTTCCTATCCTCGGACGCGGGCCTTGTCGCGCTCGGGGTTCGCGAAGATCAACGCACCGACGGCGGCCACCGCGGCGACGATGCCGAGGATCTGGAACGCGGTGGCGTAGCCGGCGGCCGGGGTGGCGGCGGCGTCGACGATCACGCCCGTGGCGTACGGCGCGATCAGGCCGCCGATCGCCATCAGCGCGAGGAACACGCCCAGCGTGCCGGCCGTCTGGCGGGGCGGGCAGATCTCGGAGATCGCGGCGTTGAACATCGGGAAGACCGAGGTGGCGAAGCCGTAGCCGACCGAGACGGCGAGCACCGCGAGCGCGGGCGTCGAAACGATGGCAGCAGGAACAGGACCGCGCCGCAGATCAGCACGCCGACCGAGGGCACCACGACCCGGATCGTGCGCGAGGTCGCGCCGCGGGCGATCAGCCGGTCGCCGACGAAGGTGCTCGCCACCATCAGGATCAGATCAGACCCGCGATGGACGGGAACGCGAACATCGACCCCGCCTGCAGGCGGCTATAGCCCAGACCCACCTCGAAGTAGGACGGCAGCCAGGTGAGCACGACGGTGACCAGCGCGTACACGCTCATCACGAGGAACACGGCGGAGATGAAGGTGCGTGTGGTGAAGATGCGTGCGTAGGGGACGGCGTCCTCGGCGGCCTCGGCGGTGACCTTCGCGTTCTTGCCGCCGATGTACGGGCCGTCCTTCCACGCCGCCAGCCAGATCACGCACCACAGCGCGCCGGCGATCGTGAGACACACCAGCGCGGCGCGCCAGCCCAGGCTCACCGTGACGAGAGCCAGCGCCGGCGCGATCGCGATCTTGGCGATCGAGGCGGCACCGGCCAGCATCGCGCCGGGCAAGCCCCGCTTCGCGACCGGGTGCCAGGAGTACGCCGCGGTGTGCACCAGCGCGGCACTCGGCCCCTCCGCGAAACCGAGGAACATCCGGCTGATCACCAGCACCGCGAAGGTCGCCGAGACCACGAGCGGCAGCACCGCGACCGCCCAGCACAGAGCCAGCAGCACCAGCGCCCAGCGCAGCGACATCCAGCGGTTGATCAGGCCGGCGCCGAACCCGCCGATCGTGAACGCGAGGAAAAACAGGCTGCCGACGAGCCCGATCTGCGAGGACGTCAGGCCCAGCTCCTCGCGCAGCGGCTGCGCGATGATGCCGAGGACAGCCTTGTCTGCGTAGTTGACGACGTACAGCGTGACCAGCAGGGCGGTCAACCCCCACGCCCGGCGCCGGGATTCGGCGCCGGGTGCCAGGGTGTCGGGCGTTCGTGTCGGTTGGGCGGGGGATTCGGTTCCGGTGCTCACAGGCGCCCTTCTCGGAGTCGGACGAAAGTTGTCAGGTTTGTCGGATGTGGCCTCCGCCGTCGGCGTGGCGTGCATCACATCACCGTCGATGAAACCGGAGCGGCGAGTCGCGAGCAATGTCCGTTGAGCGAAGGGACCGACTGTCAGTACCTATGGGTCGTCCCCGGGTTGGTGCGAACAGCGGTGGACGGAGATGCAGGAGGTCGTGGATGCCGCCTCCGGTTCGGGCATTGGCTGTGCCGGAGGCCAGCCGTGGGGTGCAAGTGCGGGCTGCCCGAGTGCACTACTAGTCGGTGACCTTCGGGTGCCCGGTTCCGGCGTGCTTGATCCACAGGGTGCGCTCGTCGTGGTCGACGAGATACCAGATTCGACCGGCGCCGGTGACTTCGTACTGCCACAGCTCAAGGACGTGACCCCTGTGTTCGGCGGTCGCGAGGGACCCCTTGAGCTGGTGATGCCGGGATGTCGGTGAGCAGACGGTGGGGCGGTTGCGCAGTTCCTTCCACGCGGCATTGGTGTTGGCCGCGGCTTGGCGACACAGCTCGTCCCAGCCTTTGGCCGCATCGGTCGTGGCGAAACGCAGCTCCCATTCGTCGCCGGCTGCGGGCGGTGCGACTCGATCTCCGCGTTTGGGACTCATGCCTGGTCCACCGGCGCGGGAACCGGACCGAGGTCGACATCGGTGGGCGAGGCGAGCTGCGCGGCCAACTCGGGGTCCGCGTGGATCTCGGCGGTGTGCCGCCAGCTGTCGATCACCTGGATGACCGGGGCCGGGTTGTCGATGGACTCCGCGGCGCGCAGCGTCTGGACCAGCTCGACGACGAACTCTTGGACGTCCTCGCGCGGCAGGAACCTCACCCAGGGGAACGCTTCCGGCATAACGTCGGTGACGAGTGCGCGCGCGTCGTTGTCGCGCTGCATCAGGGCGAGGAACATCTTGGTAGCGGCAGAGACGACCGTGTGCTCCTGCTCGGACCGCGTGGCGGTGAGAAGTACAAGATCCTCGTCGTCGCGACGCGTTAGACGCAGGGCCCGGCGACCGGAACGACGCCATGCTTCGAGGGTGGCCTTGCCGCGGTTCTGGATGTCGGAGAATGGCACTTCGGACGCAGTCATACTTGTAAAGTACTTGTAATGTCTTCGGTTGTCGATGAGCTACCGTCGAGTCGGCTGAGGAGCTGCAGGTGCTGAGTAGGGGCGTGGTCGTCACGCAGACGCCTCCATGCGTCGGCCGATGACCATCGCGGCCTCTCAGGCACCCGCACGACGCGTTGGCCCTGACGATCGTGCACGAGGACCAGTCCGCCAGTCGAACAGCTATGCAGAACTCGCCGACTCGTCGCGCCGCTTCGCGCGCGTGTGAGTGAGCGAGGGAGGGATCGGAGGGGTTCCTGTTCGTACACGGTCGTCAGGTGATCAGCTCGAAGGCGCACCGGGGACCGCTGGCGGCCGTCAGTTTGCGGTCGCAGGTGATGATCGGGCCATCGAGGCGTTCGGCGAGGGCGACGTAGGCGCCGTCGTAGGGGGTGAGGTTCTCACGTAGTTCCCACATCCGGGTCAGCAGCGGCGCCAGGGGCATGCGCCGGATCGGGAAGCCGGTGAGGTGGCGCAACGCGGCGGGCACCGCCGCCTGCAGCACCGGAGTGTGCTGCGCCAGACGCCGCAGCGCGGAGACGACCTCGACATCGACGTGGGCGGGAGCGAACAAGGCATCGCCGGCGGCAAGCCGGGCCGCGACCGCATCTCGGCGTGGGTCGTCGGCGGCGTAGAAGGCGGTCAGGGCGGAGGCATCGACGACCGCCAGGCTCACGACGCTTCCCGCACCTGCCGCACCGCCGCCGCCGCATCGTCGAGACTGACCCCGCTACCTTGCGGTGGTAGGTAGGACGCGAGGTAGTCGCCCAGCCGCGTCACGGCGGCAGCCTCGGTCAACCGGTCGACGACGAACGCGTTCAAGGACTGCCGCTTCGCCTCGGCGGCCGCGCTCAATGCGGCGTATACGTCGTCCGGTACGGCGCGCAGATTCATCCTCTTCATGGTGCCATTATGGCACCATGAGCGGGGTGTCATTTCAGCCCCGGCCTGCTGTTGCGTCGAGGGCTCGACCTGCGTTCGCTCGCGACGTGACCGTCAGCGAGTCGTAGTTATGCCGGCTCTCTCATGACGCCGAAATGGCGCACCGTCCCGGAAAGGCCTGGAAGCTCTTGCACGGGCGACCAGGTGCGTAGCCCATCCGTGCTGTCGGAATAGAGATACTTTCCTTCGGTATAGGCGTCGAGATATATCCGCCAGGTGTCGTTCGGCAACTGAACCAGGGCTGGGCCCTCCCGCAGCGAGCCCCAATTTCCGGGCGGGACGAATGAATAGGGTCCCGTCGCCGACGACGCGACCGCATGCTCGACGACCTTCTTCGTCTCGTTCTTGGTGAACGCATGATAGGTCGATCCCACCTTGACCACGGTGGTGTCGATGTGGTCCGCACCGATCCCGGCGAGCGGAACAGGCGGGCTCCACAACCTGAGCGATGGTTCCAGCGCCGTCATCAGATACGGCACGAATCCTCCACCGGTCGACAGCGACAGGATGACGTTGACGCGGTCGCCGTCCACGAACCATTCGGGCGCCCAGGCTTTGGTGACGAAGGGCGACAGCGACGGTCCGTCCTTGAACCCGGCCGACCCAGAGGAGCCCGGCGGGCTCGCAGAACCTGTACCGTCCCCCGTGCCTGGCATGAAGGCGCAGCAAAACGGGACCGGATAGGACTCCAGGAACGTCCAGTTGATGCGGTCACTGCTGCGCGCGAAGCCGATATTCGCTCCGCCGCCTGTCGTGTAGGTGAGGTAATACAACCCGTCTGTGTTCCGGAAGATGCTCGGGTCACGCACAAGCCCTGACGGGGGCCGAAACGCCGACAGTCGGACGGGTTGGAATTGAGTGGCGTCCGCCGACTCGTATACATCCATGTCGCGGTCGCTTGCGTTGCTGAACGCCACCATCGTGTATCGCCAAGCGGGCGGTGCGGCGCCGCTGCTTCCCGGCGCCGCGACCAGCAAGCCCGCGACGGCGAGCATCACCGTCGATATTGCGGAAAAGCAGGTTCGTCGGGTCAGCATCACCGGTGCAGTATCCATGACAGCAGGCGCACCATGCGTAACTTTGGCCACAGGCGCGGGGCTCTCGCAAATCGTCTACGGCGCTGAAAGACCGCCGCAGTGAACCCGGTGATCTGGTGTGTGTGAGGGCGTGTCGACGACCGGCCAGCCATCGACGCCGGAGACGACGCCAACACCGTACGACCGGGGGGAAGTGGGGCGGTAATTCACCACCGTTCGCCGGTTGGTGCATGTCGAGGCCGCATCCAGCATGCTTGGTGCCTAGACTGCTACGGATGGCTCGAATTGTCTCCGAGATTCTCGACAACGGCCTGCCCCTGCATCGGATTCGCGTCGATGGCACGCGGGCAACCACCATCCTGATCGCCTTCGACGCGGGCGCACGCGCCGAGCGGCGGGACGAGAATGGAATGGCACATTTCCTCGAGCACGTGGTGTTCAAGGGCGGCGAGAAATACGGAGATCACCGCACCATAAGCCGCACCGCGGAGCAGTTGGGCGCTGCGCAGAACGCAGCGACTTCCCACGACCTGGTCACGTTTCACATCACAGTTCGCGCGGAGGCGGCACCGCATGCCATCGACCTGGTGACCGACTTCGTCGCTCGGCCTCGGCTCGACGAAAACGATCTCGACAAGGAGCGCGGTGTGGTCGCCCAGGAGATCGCACGCTACCTCGACCAGCCTGCCTACATTGCGAGTCGAATGAGCGCTCTTGCAACCTTCGGCGACCACCCTCTCGGCCGTCCCGTCCTCGGCCCAGTGGAACACCTGCCCACGTTCACGCGCGCGGCGCTGCTGGCATTTCGGCAACGCCGCTGGGCTGGCTGTCGCGGCGGCGCATTCATCGTCGGCAACACCGACCACGTTTCCGACGATGGCGAAACATCCGACCTGTTCGAGCGGTTCCCAAAGCTCGAAGAGCCGGAGCCATACGAATCGGCACCCGAGTTTCTGCCGCGGACGCTGGTCGAGCGGCGCGACACCAATCAGTCACATTTGCGAATGAGTTACCGCCTGACCTACGACGTCGCCGATGCCAAGGCGCGGGCCGCGGCACGGATCTTCGCGATCATTCTCGGCGGCACGCCGAGTTCCAGGTTCAACGACGAGATCCGCGAACAGCGGGGGCTGTGCTATTCCATTTCTGCGGGCGTCCACGCGAGTGCCGACGTCGCGACGCTGGACCTCGCCGCCGGCCTCGCGTCCGCGAATTGTGTCGAGGCGTACACACGCATGCGCGAGATCGTCGGCGAACTGCGGGCGCTGGGGCCAACCGACGAGGAAGTCGCGCGAGCACGCGCGGTCGCTGCCGGGCATGGCGTGCTGGCGTTCGAGAACACCAACAGAGTGGCGCACTTCGCGGCACACCAGGCGATCGTCCATCACGGCGATCTTGATCCGGACGCCCTCATCGCCGACCTGGACGCGGTCAGCATCGGTGAGGTACGAGACATCGCGAGTGCCATCGATCCGGACAATCCGTCGGTTGCCTGCCTCGGTCCGCACGACACAGAGGAATTCTGAGCTGCGCAGCGGCCGTCGAGATCGGGCCGGAACGAGAACCGTATCCGAGGGTTCGTAGGCGCGGTTGAGGTCGTCCAGGCAGGCGGCGGAGTATGCCTCGCGGGGATCGTCGAGGCCGAATGCGCGGGATCCGGGTGGCCGCCATCGGGTCCGGCCACGGCCACCGGCGACGCCAGCACCAGCACCGTCTGGATGTGGCGGTCCAGCGACGACAACCGACCAACGCGACGCCGCGAAGGCGGCTGACGTGACGAACGCATGGGGATCCGCAAACGGACGACGACGAGGTCGCATGATCGGCGTTGTGTTGACGCGCGGGTGTCCGGTCAGGGCGGGTTGGAATCCGTTCGCACTGTCGAATGGAGTAGTGCTCTACTCGTGGCCTCGGTCTCGGCGGGCCGCACGATCGTGGGGTGAGTACGCACCATGATCGGCGCAGGGCCCTGGATCGACTGCCGTCGCCGTATTCGGAGGCGTTGCGGTTGCGCGTTGCGCGATGCGGGTGTCGAGGACCGAGCGATCGCCGACATCGTCGGCGTCGATCCCGTGGCCCTGGCCACCTTGATGGAGGTCGCCGAGGCCAAGCTCGCGGCCGCATCGATCCGCGACGGCGAATGAGCATCGTCGACGTCGCTGCAGGCGTATCGGATGCGGAATCCGCTGCGGTGGTGGGCGCCGGCTGGCCGTTGACCGGACGTGCCGAGGAGCTGGCGGTGATCGCCCGGATCGCCGAGGCACCGGCCGGGTCGGGGGTCGTGCTGGCCGGTGCGGCGGGTGTGGGCAAGACCCGGCTCGCCCTTGAGGCCCTGGACCGGGCGCGCGATCGGGGCTGGCAGTGCTGCTACGTGACGGCGACCGAATCGGCTCGGTCGATCCCGCTCGGCGCGTTCTCCGACTACGCCACCGATTTCGGTTCCGACCCGCTGCGGCGGGTGCAGGAGGTCGTCGACGCGGTGGCCGGCGGCGGGGGTCACCGTCGTGTCGTCGTGGGGGTCGATGATGCGCATCTGCTCGACGAGATGTCCGCGGTGGTGGTTCATCAGCTGGTGCGGCGGCGGCTCGCGAGCGTGGTCGTGGCGTTGCGTACGGGTGAGGATGTGCCCGAGGCGATCACGGCGCTGTGGAAGGACGAGGTGCTGCCTCGGCTGGAGGTGCAGCCGTTGGCCGAGTCGGAGACCACGGTGCTGGTCGAGCACGTTCTCCGCGGTCGGCTCGAGTCCTCGAGTGCGCGACGGATCTGGCACCACACCCGCGGCAACGTGCTGTATCTGCGGCAGTTGATCGCCGACGAACTCGCCGCCGGACGGCTCGGCGAGGAGTCCGGGGTGTGGATGTGGCAGCGGAGCGAGGAGCTGTCGCCGACGCTGACCGAGTTGGTGGCCGCGGCGATCGGCCGGCAACCCGCGGCGGTGATCGAGGTGCTCGACATCCTGGCCGTCGCCGACCCCGTCGAGGTGACCGTGCTCGCCGCGATCAGCGGGCCCGACGCGATCGACGCCGCCGAGGCTGCCGGTCTTGTCTCGATCGACACCGACCGAGACCCAGCGGTCGTGCGCATGGTGCACCCACTGTTCGGTGACGTGCGCCGCGCCCGCGCCGGGACGATGCGGCTGCGGCACCTGCGGGGACGGGTCGCGACCGGGCTCTGCGCCCTCGGTGATCGGCCGGATCTCGTGCAGCGAGTCCGGCGCGCCACCCTGGCCGTGGACTCCGACCTCGCTCCGGATCCCGCGCAGCTGATCGACGCCGCGAGTGCCGCGTTGGAGTTGATGGACCCCGCCCCGGCGGAACGTCTCGCCGCTGCGGCCGTGAGGGCCGGCGGCGGTCGTCGCGCGCAGGTCGTCCACCTGCGTGCGCTGGTCAACTGCGACCGCCTCGGCGACGCGCTGCGCCTCAGCGCCGAGTTGCGGGCGAGCGCGTCGACCGACAGCCATCGCACCATCGCCACGCTCGGACGGGTGATGATGTTGATTCAAACGTGGAACCCCGACGATGCCGCGCGGGAACTGGACGCCGTGCGCGAGAGCGTGATCGCCAACGGCCTCGAGCGCCCGTACAACTGCACACGCGCCGTGCTGTCGGCGACGCGGGGCCGCCCGCGCGATGCCGTCGATATCGCCACCGCCGGGCTGACCGGACCCGGATGGACACACGACGTGTTCGAACTCGTCGGGTTGACGAGTCTCGTCATCGGACTCGCCGAGTCGGGGCGTTTCGACGCCGTCGGGGACTGGGTGGAGAAGGGCTACGCGCTCAGCCGCGCCACGGTCGACTACCGGATGCTGCGCTTCGTCGTCGGACTGGTCCACGTCCATGCCTGTGGGCTCGCCGGGCAGCTCACCGACGGCGACGCCGTGGCACAGCGACTGGCCCTGGAGCCGATGGATCACCCTGTCGCCCTCGCATATCGGGCGCTGCTGCTGGGTTCGACGGCGCTGGACCGAGGGGACCTCGCCCTCGCCCGCAGGTGGTTCGGCGAAGCCGGTGCCACCGCGGCCACACTCGAATCCGTGTGGTTTTCCCGATACCGGTGCCGAGTATCGGCGATCTGCCTGGCGATGGCCGGGGACCCTTCGAACGCGTCGGCACTGTTGCATGCCGACCCGTACCCCGCAGACGCGCCCGGCGGCTTCGTACACCTCGAAGCGCTGGCGCACTCCTGGGTTCACGCCGCAGCCGGCGCCACGAGCGAGGCAATCGCCTGCCTACGACGGTTCGCGACGCACGCCCGGGAGCGAGGCATGTCGGCCGGCGAGGTCGTCTGTCTGCAGACCGCGGCGCAGTTCGGCGACCCGACCGGCGCGGAGCGGCTGACGGAACTGGCGTCGATCGGGCAGGGCCCACGGGCAAGCACGGCGGCAAGGCATGCCGTGGCGCTGCGCGACCGCGACGGCACCGGCCTGCGGGAGGCGGCGTCGCTGTACGAGGCGTTCGGTGACCGCGTCGCCGCGGCCGACGCTGCCGCACAAGCGGCGATGGTGTTCCGCGATCAGGGCCGTCGGGGCGCCGCCATGACCGCCACCGCGGTGGCGCGCCGGTTGGCCGACGAGACCGGTGCCGACACCCCGGCGCTGCGCGCGAACGCGACACCGATCCCGCTGACTCCCCGGCAGCGGGAGATCCTCGCCCTCGCCGCCACCGGACTGTCCAACCGCCAGATCGCCGATCGCCTCGTCATGTCCGTTCGCACCGTCGAAGGCCACCTGTTCCGCGCCCACCAGAAAACCGGAGTCAGCGGCCGCGAAGAACTGATCGCCCTGCTCGAAACGAACTGACCACTCCGGGTGTTACACCGCCGGGAATGGACGTTGGCATCGACGTACATCATCCGGACAGCGATCCTCTTGCGCACGGGGGCGGGCCTCGGTTTGCGGGCCTCGTTCAGGGTGCGTGCGGAGCGATCGTCACGATGAGTTCTGCGTCGAGAGCCGCGGCGATCCGCTCCAGCACGGGGATCGTCGGCACGGTGCCGCCGGCCTCGAGCCGAGAGAGGGCAGGCTGGGTCATGCTCGCACTTGCGGCGACCTCAGTCTGGGACATGCCAAGCGCGAGCCGACGCTCGCGAACCGCCTGTCCGATCAGGAACGCGCGGTGAGCCTCGTCGTATCCCGCGTGGTAGTCCGCGCTGCCGCGCCGCTGGCACGCGATCTCCTGGTAAGAGCTGTGCTCTTGTTCATCCGTCACTTGGTGCTGGATCCTCATCTGCGACGACTGCGTTCATGGGTTCCGCGATGGCCGACACCAGCGAGAGGCACTTGGCGGCGCACTCGGTCGATGAGGACTCCGTGTGTGATGGGCAGGATCGTCTTCGCCGTGGCTGCTTCGAACTCGTATGACGGCGGGACCGCCGACCCCTCGATTGCATCGAAGTCGTTGTCCTGGCTGACGACATCCTTCCCGTTGGCCGCAGCCACTGCTGCTGTCCATAGATCGTTGATCTTCGCGGTGCGCCCTTCTTCCGCCAATCGCACCCTATGGGTCGCCCATTGGGCGTGCTGCCTCGGCGGGTGCCGGCGACCGGCGGCCGCGCGGTACGACTTCAGGATGACCGCCCGATCTCGCAGCTGCGGGATCTGCGCCCCCACGTCGGCGACAAGAGCGCGGTCAAGCGTCGATCCGGAAGAGTTGCGTGAATCGCTCGAGCAGTTTCGGGTTGCCCGCCACGATGGTGACCACGTCTTGCTCCACGGCCTCGGCGGGGGTCAGCGTGCCCGCGATCAGGTGGCGGATGCCGGGGCCGGTGGCGAACCGCAGTTCGGGCTCGCCGTTGGGCAGCGAGCCGCCCACCGGCGGTGCCGGGGGAGCGATCTGGACCACCTTCAGCTCACCGTCGCCGACCTGGGCACGCAACTCGACGGCACCCACCTGGATCTGGAAATCCAGTGATACCGAAGCGAATTCTGGTCTGAACGCGGTTCGCAGAGCCATCGTCAGCGAGTCGGCGGTGACGATGTCGTCGTCCTTGGGTTCGCCCATCGACCGGAATCCCCACCGGCCCAGTGCCAGCACGATCGGTTCGAGTTCACGCCCGTATCCGGTGAGCTCGTAGACGAGTCCGCAGCGTGGCAGTGGGACACGGCGGATCACCCCGCCCTGCTGTAACTCCTTCAGGCGTGCGGAGAGGATGTTCGTCGGAATCTTGGGCAGGCCCTGCTTCAGGTCGGTGTAACGACGCGGACCGACGAGCAGGTCACGGACGATGAGCAGTGCCCAGCGTTCGGTGACCAGCTCGACGGCAGTGGTGATCCCGCAGTACTGCCCGTAGCTGCGGGCGGCCACTCAGACCTGAGCCTGCTCGGCCAGATATGCCTCCGGGCCCTGTTCTGCTGCCTGCGGCTCCATGTACAGGAAGGACAGGTTGTTGCCGTCCGGGTCCTCCAGGTCACGGCTGTACATGAAACCGTAGTCCTGCGCCGGTCGTGGTTCGGAACCGCCGGCGGCCAGACCCGCCTCGATCACCGTGTCGACCTCCTGCCTGGAGTCGCGGGTGAACGCAATCTGGACCTGTGCGGAGGTTGCCGGGTCGGCCACCTGCTTGTCGGTGAAGGTGGCGAAGAACTCGCGCTTGAGCACCATGGTGTAGATGTTCTCGTCCCACACCAGGCAGGCGCCGTTCTCGTCGGTGAAGAGCGGATTGATGGTCGCGCCGAGTGCGGTGTAGAAGGCCTTGCTGCGCTCGAGGTCGGCGGCCGGGTAGCTCACGAAAATGTTTGTAGCCATGACGGTTGCTCCCTTGGTGGTTTGATCCGGCAGTCGTGATACTTGCAAAAAACAAGCGAGCTTGTCAATAGCAAGCTCCCTGGGCACCGCTACTGCTCACTGCGTTCGGGCGCGAGCGCGGTTTGCGGTGACAGGCTGTATCGGCGGGCGATACGGAATCCGACGTCGTCGATCCGAAAGGTCGGGTGGCTTCGACGTCGCACGGAGGCTCGGCAACCCCAAGGCTCGTCGAACCACCCACCGCCGCGCAGCACGCGATAGGTGCCGTACACCTCGGGGTCGTAGAGATCCCAGCACCACTCCCAGACGTTGCCCAATGTGTCGTGCAGGCCCCACGCGTTCGGCTGCTTGCCGCCCACGTCATGTGGCCGCCCGTCGGAGTTGTCGCGATACCAGGCGATCGCGTCGAGTGGTCCGTATCGCGGACCGGTCGTTCCGGCCCGGCAGGCGCGTTCCCACTCGGCCTCGGTCGGCAGCCGGTACCCGTCGGCCGTGGTGTCCCACGCGACGTCGTCGCCGACCACGCGATAGGCGGCGGCAAGGCCGGCACGCTCGGACAGGTTGTTGCAGAACAGGATCGCGTCCCACCACGACACGCCTTCGACCGGCAGGCGCGGCCCCCGGGTCACGCTGGGCCGCTGGCCTGTGATGTCGGCGTACTCGCCCTGCGTCAGGGGATTGACGGCGATCTCGAAGGCACCCACATCGACTCGCCAGTTGCGGCGTGTTCGCCGATCCGAGAGAGCGACCTGCCCTGCGGGGACGGCGATCATCTCAGGGGAAGCGATCGAGTCCATGGCCGACCGACAGTACCAACTCGCCGTTCAATCCTGCCGGCCGCGGTGTCCAACAAACAGAGCGATCCCGAAACGGACGCCGCGGACACGGCCCACCTGTACCGGGGGCCGGTGCCCGGGCAACAGGTGAGGTCGAGCCGACAGCTGCGGTCAGCGGCTCGTCGTGGTCCAGAAGCCGATCCACACCGCACCCCACCAACACCCCTGGGAAACCACCGCGGCCACGGCGCCCCAGGCCAGGAGCACCGTACCGGGCGGGCCGGCAGACGCCTGCATTCGTCTGCCGACGACCATCGCCTGCAGACCGTTGAGGGCCAGAATCATCACGAGCGCGAACTTGACGCGGGTCATCGCGGAGTCCACGTCGGGCTCGAGCAATATCCCGCTGAGCACGAGACCGGCGAGCCCGGCCCAGATCGGGATGTGCAGGCGACCCGCGCCCCGGACGGCCTCGGCGAATGTGCAGCGGCGCACCAGCCACACCATGACGTGATAGTCCGCGACGAGAACCGAGCCCAGTCCGAGCACGAGCGAGGCGAGATGGACGAACAGACCCACCCGGTGCAGCGTCGGGTCGGGATGCAGGTGCGTGGAGATCCACACCGCGAGGGCCACGACGGCGATGACTGCACCTGCGACGGCGGCGAATACCGCCCAGGAGTTGTACAGCGTCAGTGGGCGAGTCGGCGCGGTCGGGAAGACCCGCGCCAGTGCACGCGGATGCCGCGGTGGAGCGTCGCTGTCGCCCGTGTCGACGGCTCGATGTGCTGTGCGTCGAGCGGAGTCCAGTTCGGCGGTCATGACATTCGGCTCTCTCTCCGCTAGGAGACCGTCACGCTGGCGAGGTCGAGTTCGCGAAACGGTGTCGGGACGACATCGTGCAGGCGCGTCGACCACGCGGACAGGGCGCTCTGATACCAGATGGGAATGGTCGGCATGTCCTGCAGCACCACGCGTTCGGCCTGTTGATACAGCTGCGTGCCTTCCGCCTCGGAGGGCGCCGAGTCGGCTCGTGCGAGCAATTCGTCGACGGCGGGGTTGGAATACTGTCCCGCGTTGGAACTCGCGCCGGTCCGATACACCGGGTTGAGGAAGTTCTCGATCGACGGATAGTCCGCCACCCAGGCCGAGCGGAACGGCGCCGTCACCGTGTGGTCGTCGATCTGCCTGCGGAACTCGCCGAGAGACGACACGGGCACGAAGATGCACGGCCTGTCCAATGACGATGCGATGTATTCACAGGTGACGCGCATCCACTCCTCGTTGCCGGAGTCGATGTTCGAGGTGAGTTCGATGGGTCCCTCGAATCCCGTCGAGTCGAACAGCTGCTTCGCGCGCTCGGGTTGGTAGGTGCACAGCTCACCACACTGACCGCTGGTGGCGCCGGGAACGTTCGGCGGGACGATGCCGTCGGACGGCGTGCGGCGACCATGGAAGACTCTGTCTATCAGGCCCACTCGGTCGATAGCCATCGACAACGCCTGCCGGACCCGCGGGTCGGCGTAGCGCTGATCGTAGAGCGGGAAGGAGATTGCCTGAACACCGAGATAGGGCTGGGAGACATTGCGATCGACGAGTTCGGACTTGTATCGGTCGTTTGTCAGTGCCGTCCAGGGTGCGAAATCGAGGTAGTCGAGTCGGTTGGCGACGACGTCGGCGTAGGCGTCGTCGAGATTCGCGTAGAACCGGTACTCGATGCCGCCGATGTGCGGGCGCGGACCGGCGTAGCCGTCGTAGCGGTGGACGAGGATGTTCGAGCCGGGAGTGTAGGAAACGAACTCGAACGGCCCGTTGCCGATCGGATGCGCCGCAAACGCGGCGGGGTCGGCGTAGAAGCTCGCGGGCAACGGATAGAACGGGGCCGCTCCGAGTTGGGTCGCGAACGTCGAGAACGGCGCGCTGAGGGTGACGACGAACGTGCGATCGTCGACCACCCGCAGGCCCGACATCTCCCGCGCGGGTGGTAGCCGCACCGGCCCGGCGCCCTCGGGCGGCGCCGGCGTGTTGACGTGGTCGAATCCTTCGACGTGGGAGAAGAAGCTCGCGCCCTGCTGCTGGTTGGGCGAGTACGCCGTGAAGTTCCACGCGTCGACGAAGCTGTTCGCCGTCACCGGAGTGCCGTCCTGGAAGGTCCACCCGGACTTCAACGTGATGGTGTAGACCTTCGAGTCGGTGGTCGAGATCGATTCCGCCACTGCATTTCTGGGTGCCGCGGTATGCGGATCGTACTCGACGAGGCCCTTGAACAGCGCGTTGAGCACCTTCACGCCGCCGACCTCGACCGTGTCGCCGGGGATCAGCGGATTCTCCGGCTCGGTTCCGTTGTAGCTGATCACGGACTGCTCCTCGACGGCGGCGGCGTTGGTTCTATCGCAGCCGACGACCGCCAACAGGGCGGTCAGCGCGATGGTCAGGTACGTACCGAACTTGGCGATTCGAGATGTTCGCATTCTTTCCTCACTTGATGAGACCGAGGCACAGGGGGAAGCCGGGTGTGCCACCGAGCAGATGGGCGCCGACGGACTGCAGGATGCGGTCCTGCGCGACGATGTGCTGGCACATGACCGTGGTGTCGCGCAGCCAGCGGTCCAGCGGCGACGAGCGGTAGATCGCGGCCGTCTGGCGCAGGTCGTAGAGCCGCGACACGATCGAGCGGGCGGTGCGAAACGCGTGCAGCCGCGACAGCGGTAGCGCGGCTCGCTCGTCCGGGGTGAGGTCGTCGAGGGTCCCACCCGCGGACAGCACGTCCCATTGCCGTTGCAGCGAGCCGTACACCGCGTGCCGGGCCGCGAGGAAGTCCGCCTCGCACTCGGCGAGCGTCACCTGGGTGCGGTAGTCGTCGGCGCGGGCACCGCACACGTCGCGGACGTGGTCGAGCGCCGCCCGCGCCGTCCCCAGCGCCACGCCAGGCATGTTGCGCATGTGCACCTCCGGCTGGGCCAGCGGTCCGGGACGACCATGCACCGTGGCGAATTCGAGCGTGTGTGCCTCCGGGACGAACACGTCGGCGATCTGGTAGTCACAGCTGCCGCTTCCGGCGAGCCCGGTCGTGTGCCAGGTGTCGATGATCTCCACCTGCGAGCGTGGCACCATCAGCAGCCGCGAATCGTGCGGGTCTCCCTGCGGACTCGGCTCGGGAACTCCGTCGCGGTAGACGAATGCTCCCGAGATGACCCAATCGGAATGGGTTATCCCACTGCCGAATTGCCAGCGACCGGTAAGTCGATACCCGCCGCGAACCCGTTCGGCGCGGCCCACCGGAAACAACAGGCCGGCCGTCACCATGTCCAGATTCGGGAACATCCTTCGTGCGACGTCCGGGTCGAGGAACGACGCGTACAGCCCGGTGTCGGAGCCGATCATCGCGCACCATCCGGCCGAGGTGTCGCCGTAGGCGAGCGTCTCGATGACCCTGGTCTGTTCGATCGAGGTCAGCCCCGGGCCGCCCCACTCGCGGGTGAATCCCATCCGGAACACGCCGGTTTCGCGCAGCATCGCCACGACGTCGTCGGGCAGGCGCCGTGCGCGTTCGATGTCCTCGGATCGGGCACGCAGGCGCGGTGCGATCGCCGCCGCGCGGGCCAGGATGTCGGTGGCCGCGGCGGTCCCAGCGGCGGTCGGCTGTTCGTCCAACACGGTCATGTGGAGTCTCCTCGGGTCGGGTGCTCGTGCACCTGGTAGTTGCTGTACAGACAGATCAGGCGGGTGACGCAGGGGCTGGCCATGGTCAGATCGCCTGGGGGAAGTCGAAGACGCGATCGGGGTCGTATCGCCGTTTCACCTGCGCCAGGCGCGGGTAGTTGGGGCCGTAGTAGGCGTGGCGCCAGTCGGTCAGCGCGGGGTCGGTGAAGTTCACGTACGCGCCGTCGGTGGCGAATTCTCCTATCCGGTCGTGCAATCCGTTGAGCCAGTCCAGGTTGGCCGCGACCGTGCGTGGATCGTCGCCGGCACTCCACGACGTGTCCATCGACACCAGGAACAGGGTGTCGCGATGCGGGAACGCGGTGTCCCCGGCGGGAACACGATTGATCTGCCCACCCCAGGTGAACAGCGCGACGCCACCGCCGTCGGGATTGGCGCTGTCCGGCCGGTTGTCGACCGCACTCACGATCGCGTCCACCGCCGCCTCCGGCAGGGGTTTGGGAACGCATCGGGTCCGCACCGCGAACGGGTCGCCGCTGGTCTCGTGGTGCAGGAAGTCCTTCGCCTCCCAATAGGTCCGGTCGGCGATGTCGGCATGTTCGGGCCGCGCGGCCCGCAACACCGGTGCGAGCAGCTCGCGCAGTTCCGTCGCGGGCCCGAGGTGTTGACCGACGACCGAGACGACGCCCGCCGACCCGCCGGCGCGGTTCACGCCGATCCGCGCCGCGAACTCGTCCGGCGCCTGGTCCATGATCTCCTGCATCCGCGCCAACACCTCGCGGGCGGCAGTCCACGACCACAGCAGCACGCAGGTGGAACCGGATCGGGTCGCCCGCGCCTGGAAGGTGAAAGAGGTGTTCACCCCGAAGTTTCCGCCGCCGCCACCGCGGCAAGCCCAGAACAGGTCGGCGTGCTCGGCCGCGTTGCAGGTGAGCGTCGTGCCGTCGGCGAGGACGACGTCGGTCTGCACCAGCGCGTCACAGGTGAGCCCGAACGCGCGCGAGACCGCGGCGACGCCGCCGCCGAGCACCAGCCCACCGATTCCCACATCGTCGGAGTTGCCGAGGGGGATTGCGAGATCGTGGGCCTGTAGTGCGCGGTACAGCGTGCCCATGCGAGTGCCGCCACCGACGGTGACCAGACCGGTCGACGGGTCGACTCGGACATCGTCCAGCCCGCGCAGGTCCAGTACCAGGCCGGCGTGTACCGAGTTGCCGGCGTAACTGTGCCCCCCACCGCGGGCGACGATCGGCACACCGGCATCGCGGGCCCACACGATCGCGCGCGCGACGTCGTCGCGACCGCGGACCGACAACACGGCGCGGGGCTGGACGTCGGCGTAGCGCTTGTTGAACGCGGCACTGGCCGAGTCGAATCCGGCGTCTCCGGGGAGCCGCAGCGTCCCCTCTACGAGTGATCGAAGACCTTTCACGGCAACTCCTCCAGGTAGGAGGTTCCGGTCGCGGCATTCGGGCCGTAGCGTCGCCACTGCTCGCACAAAGAGATCCGCCCGTCGGGTCCGGGTATGGGTGTCGAGCGGGTGTACCCGCAGATCACCTCGCCGTCGTGCAGCACCATCGTGTACCCGAGGTGCAGCACACCCTCGGTGTCGCAGGTCCCGTTCACCGTGCCTCGACGGACGTCACCCCCGGCGAAGTGAGCCCATACCAAGTTTCCGTGCTGGTGATAGCGCGCGATGACGGAATCCTCGCCCGCGCTGCGGAATCTGCGCCCGTTGTAGTCGATCACAGGTCCACGTCCAGAAGTCCGGCCGGCAGCCCGAAGGCGGCACCGGCTGCGAGTGGCGGCAAGGGGTCACCTTCGACGTCCACCCGTGCGCTCGCCGCATCGAGCAGTTCGTCGCAGCTCGCCGCGTCCTCGGCCGTGCACACGACGAACGAATGGCGGGCGATGTACCCGCCCGGTGGCAGCCGCAGTTCGGCGCCGGGCTCGGCCATCGCCGCCGCGGCCACCAGCCCGGGCAGCTCGGCGGGCACCGTGATCGAGCGCACCGCACAGTCGCGGACAGGATATCCGAATCGGATGCCCGCGACGGTGTTTCGACTCGGATCGAGGTCTGGTCGCGCTCCGATCGCGAGATCGACGAGGACATGGCCCGGGTCGATTCCGGTGGCGATCGAGCCGAGGAACGGGATGAGGTCACCGCCGAGCCGCCCGTTGACCTCGATGATCAGCGGACCGCGCCGAGTCAGCCGCACCTCCGTGTGGGTGATGCCGTTCTCGACGCCGAGTTCTCGGTGCGCCCGGCTCAGTGTCTGCAGCAGCACCTCATCCTGGAGCAACGGATCTGCGGCGTCGACGACGTGACCGACCTCCTCGAAATACGGCTCCATTCCGGTTCGCTTGCGAGCCAAGAACATCGGCAGATACTCGCCCTTGAACACGGCCGCGTCGACGCTGATCTCGGGGCCGACGGCGTACTCCTCGACGATCGCGGTGCCGCGATAAGGTGCGTCCCCGATCCGGCTTGCGCCCGCGGCGACGTCGAAGGCGGCGTCGAGTTCGTGCCGGTCCGTCGCGAGCACGACACCCATGCTCGCGCCGAGTGCCTGCGGTTTGACCACCACCGGATACCCGATCCGCTCGGCCGCCGCGCGGGCCTCCTCCCGCGATGCGGTGAGCTCGAAAGCGGGTTGGACCAGGCCCACGCGGGTGAGCACCGAGCGGGTTTGGTTCTTGTCCCGGCAGCCTCGCACGCCGGTACCGCCGAGCCCGGGCACGCCGAGTTCCTCGGCGATGTCGGCGGCGGGCGCAACCAGGGGCTCGTCCCAGCACATCAGGCCGACGACGCGGCGGTGCGTGGCGATCTCGCGGGCCCGCGCCCGCAACAAGGCGTGGTCGAACACGTTGGTGACGGTGATCTCGTCGAAGAACTCGCGTTGCCAGGTCGGTTCCAGGTTGTTGATCAACACCAGATCCAGGCCGAGGGATCGGGCGTGTGCGGAAACGGAACGGACGAGGTATTCGCGGTAGATCTTCAGCCCGCTGCCGATGACGAGCAGGGTGTCGTTCGTGGTGGTCATGGGAGTTGTCCTTTCGAAACGGAGTTCAGGCGGCGGGTCGTTGCGCCGCAGCCTCGACGAGGCGGTCGGCCACCAGCGGAGCGGTGTGGAATCCGTCGCCGCCGACCGCGGCGCGGGCCCAGACCGCGGGTCCGATCTGTTCCAGGTGCGCGCCGCCGGTGCGGGCGTCGACCGTGTAGTGGCACCGCCGTACCGAAGCGACGGTGTAGCGGTCCGGGTCGGCGAGGATCGGCATGGTCGTCAGCTCGGCCGTCCACCGTTGTTCGTCGTCGGACTCGGCGGTCGTGCCGACCTCACGGCACACCTGCGCCGAGCTGATCTTGAGCAGCGTGCCCGCGCCGGGTGGGATCAGCCAGGCCCGCCCGTCGCGGCCGATGCCGCCGAGGCAGGGGGCGTGTTCCCACCACGGCGCGAGGTCTGCGGGTGGACGCAGGTACAGCATCGTCTGCCGATGCAGCACGATCGGCAAGTCGACCAGCTCACGGGACCCCGCTCCGGTGGCGACCAGCAGCAGATCGCCGTGCAGGACGGTGCCGTCGCGCAACGCGACCCGTGCGCGGTCGGTGTCCACCGCCACCACCTCCCGCCCGGGTCGGAGCGTCACGGCGGGATGGCTGCGCAGCCATCGGGTGGCGGCGTGGAGTACCCGGTCTGCGAGCAGGACACCGGCGTCGGACTCACGGACACCGACGTGACCGTCGGGAAACACCAGGTGTGGCAGCGTCCGAGGATCCACGATCGTGACCGCAACGTCGGTGATGTCGGCGAGTTCGAGCACCGCGTCGAGGTCGCCGGCGGGGCAGGTGGTGACCGCTCCGACGCGACGATAGAACCTGGCCCCAAGCAGCGTCTCGAACGCCGACCAGCGCTGGTGCAGGCCGACGGCCGCTCGCGTGCCGGTCCCGTCGCCCGGGCGCAGCGCGCGGATCGCCCGATGCTGGTCGAACGAGCCCGAATGCGGATTCGGGATCGCGCCCCGGTCGAGCACCGTGACCCGGTGGCCGGCGAGCGCGCAGGAGACGGCCGTGAGCAGGCCGGTCACCCCTGCACCCGCGATGAGCACCCGCCGTGCGCCGGTCACGACGCGTCCTGCGCCGCGGTCATCCGCGGCAACCGCGTTGGGGTGATGTCGGTCCGGTCGGTCGCCGCGTGGATCGCTCGGTCGTGCAGCCCGGTGGCCGCCAGGTCGATCAGGATCGGTGCGGCACAGCGCAGCACGACGTCGACCTCGTGGCAGAAGTCGCCGCCCGCCCTCACCGGTAGCCGATCCAGCCTGGCCAGCTGCGAGGTCAGGGTCTCGGTGACCCGGTTCAGGCTGAACCGGGGCAGTTCGTAGGCCGCGGTGAAGCGTTCCACGATCCGCGCGGCGGTGGCCCGCGACCGGTCCGACACCGCGAGCCGGCCCTGGCCGACCCAGTCGTCGACCTTGCCCGCGATCCGGTTCCAGGGATCCACCAGGCGGGAGCGCGTGGTCCTGGTCAGCGCGTCCGGGTCGAAGTTCGTGCGTTGAAACTCCGGGCTGGTCGCGGCGAGGTGGAACCGGATCAGGTCGCGTGGCACTTGTGCGGCGAGTTCACGGCCCCACACGAGGTGTCCGCGGCTGGTCGAGAACTTTTCGTGGTCGAGTTCGTAGAACTCGTTGGTGAGAAACAGCTTCGGCAACACGTACTCCTCGCCCAGTGCCAGCAGCATCGCCAGTCCGGACACCGCGAACGGATGGATGTTGTCGAAGCCGAGAAAGTAGACGATCTGTGCATCCGCGTCGCGGCGCCACAGCGCATCCTCGGTACCCGGCTCCGCCCCTCGTCGCTCCGCGGCCAGCATGGAGCAGTACATGCTCCACGCCACCGGCTCGGCGTTCGGGTTGATCACCTGTCCGGCGGCCTCCGGGCCCGGCGCCGGGATGCCCCACGAGATCGGATAGGTCACCGGAAAGTCGGGCAGGGGTCGCGAGAGTATTTCGTCGATCGCCTGGGCCGTGTGCGGGCGCAGGGCCGCGGCGACCGTGGCGAAGTGAGTGCGCAGCCGCTCCCGGTACTGCTCCATCGGCAACACGAGCACCCTGGCCGCGCGCAGCTCGATCGGGTCGTCGGGATGCGCGGTCGATCGGGGATCGATCAGCTCGCCCGCGGCGATCGGATGCCCGCAGCTCTCGCACAGTCCGGCGCAGCCGTCGGCGAGGCACACCGGGCAGCCGCCGCGCACGTGACCGTCCACGAGGTAGCGCCCGGTGCGCGGGGAGTACGGGAACGTCATCGACCGCAGCCGAAGCTTGCCCGCGACGCGCAGATCGTCGACGAGTCGCCGGGCGAACGAGGTGAACCGCTCCTCGGTGCCGGTGAACCCGTCGACCTCGATTCCCACCGCTGTCAGGGTCTCCTCGACCTGTTTCGCGGATCGCCGCACCAGCGCCTCGGGCGTCGTGCCGAGCCGATCGGCGGTCGTCACCACATAGGTCGGCGTGTCCTGCACCCCTGAACCGAACGCGACCTCGCGCCCGGCCGCGCGGGCGTATCGGGTGTAGACGTCTGCGGCGAGAAACGGTCCAGCCAGGTGGCCGAGGTGCAGGTCCCCGTTCGCGGTGGGTGCCGGCGAGATCACGATCGTGCGGCCGGTCACGGTCGGGGTCCTTCCCGATGGCGCGCCAGAAACGTGGCCGACATGTCGGTGTCCCACCAGATGCCGTAATACTCGAAGTCGGCGGTGTTCTCGTTGATGAGCCGATGGGTCGATCCGGGGACCAGATACACGATGTCGCCCGCGACGAACTCACACCGCGCACCGTCCACCTCCAGCATGGCGCACCCGGTCATGGCGATGAACATCTCGTACTCGTGATGCGCGTGCGCGGTCGACGCGTCACCCGCGCGCAGCACGCACCAGGCCCCCTCGAACGGAGCGTTGAGCGCCGACCACGGCAGCAGCCGCTCGGCGTCGACACCGTATTCCCGGGTCAGGTGCGCCCGCTCCAGACTGCGGATCTCCATCACGCCGTCCTTGCCCGCACGGTGTCGCGCCGATCGAGCAGGTCGTCGACGATGTCCTGGGAGCGATGCGCGAGAACGCTGATCAGCGAGTCGGCGATACCGTGCGTCTGCTCGTTGACTCCCTGCAGATAGACCGCGCCATTGGCCGATCGACCGAGATCGAGTCGATAACGCCGGCTGACCTGCAGGTCGGCGATGCCCACTCGTTCGGCGAGGCTGCGGACCAGCCTCGGCATACCCGGTTCGTACCCGGTGCCCAGCAGCACCAGATCGCAATCCACGGACTCGACCTTGCCGCTCATCCGGTCACGCAGGTCGAGCACCACGTCGCTGCCGGACATCCGTGCGGCGATCACCTCGGTCATCGGGCGGACATCGGACCGACTGTGCCCCAGCATCTTCTGCTGGTACAGCATCGAGTAGATCTCGTCCAGGAACGGCGGCGCGAGTCCCGCGTAGTTCGTCAGCGCCACCTCGTCGAGAATCTGTTCGCGTACCTCGGCACCGCTGTTGTAGAACTCGTCGACGAAGGACGGGAAGAACACCTCGTTGACGAATTTGCTGGTCTGATAATTCTGCAAGCCGATGGAACGCAGCACGATCGTCGGCAGGCTCTGCGGCAGGTCGTTGTGCAGGGCCATGAACATCTCGGCCGCGCTCTGCGCTCCGCCCACGACCACGGGCCGGATCGGTCGATCGGTCGCCACCTCGGCGATCCGACTGCAGTACTGCGTGCTGTGGATCACCCTGTCCGCGGGGAGATCCCCGAACACCGCCGGCACGTGCGGGTCGCGGCCGGTGCCGATGACGAGGTCGCGACAGTGCACCCGGTCGCCGCCGGCCAGCGTGACTGTCCAGCCGACGATACTGGGGCCCGCCCGGCGTGGCTCGATCCCCTCGACCCGAGCGTCGTAGCGCACCCGCACCCGGTCGAGCGAGTGCGCCACCCACTGTTGGTAATCCGAGAGTTCCCAGCGGTACGGGTTGAACGTGCTCAGGTTCACGAATTCGTCGAGCCGGCCGCGTTCGTGCAGGAAGCTGAGGAACGAGAACCTGCTTTGCGGGTTGCGCAGCGTCACCAGGTCCTTGAGGAAGGACACCTGGCTGCGTGCCCACGGCAGCAGCATATTCCGCTGCCATTTCACATCCGAATACTGCTCGAGCAGCAGAGTACCGTCGGCGAGCCCGCGGGATCCGGATTCCTCGATCGCGACCGCGAGCGCCAGGTTCGCCGGCCCCGCTCCGATCGCCAGTATCTCGACGTCTTGGTCAATCATTCTTCCACCCATTGGTTGTCGGTTCAGCGTGTGTTCGGTGCACCCTCGGCGTCGTCGCCGGTCGCGACCACGGTCGAGTCGAGAGAAGTCAATTCACGAAAGGTCGTTCACCTCCGAGCTCGTCGAGCGTTCCCGCACACCCACCCACGCGCACCACGTGGCAATGAGGCCGAGAACACCGCACGCAATCCACACGCCGTTGGCGAGCGTCGCCCACGCGATGACCCCGAGCGTGGGCCCCAGCGCCATGCCGAGCCCGAACGTCGCCTGATGCACACCGATGTAGCGGGCCTTCACGGCCGCGGGAAACGTCGCGGGATGCGCGAACATCGTCGGCCCGTTGATCATGATTCCGAGGACGAACACCACCGTGCAGACGATGATCGCCGCGGCGGAATGCCCGGTGAATGCGTAGCCGGTGACCCCGAGTCCCATCACCGCCGTACCGAGCGCCGCGACCGCGTACGGCCGCCGGTCCTTGACGTAGGTGGTGATCTTCAGCTCACAACAGACCAGCACCAGCGACGTCGTCACCAGCACGGCGCTGTACAGCGCGGTCGGGTGCCCTTCGGCGGTGATCTTCAGCGGCAGCGCCACGATGTACTGCACGTAGATCACGGTGCCCAGCAACACCGATGCGAGAAACAGCAGGTAACGCCAGTCACGAAGGAGGACGACGTAGGCGGATCGCTTGTTCTCGTGTGGGCTTGCCACCTGTTGCTGGGACGGAAGGTTCGGCAGCAGTGCGAACGCCAGTAGCGCGTAGGTCAGCGCGGTGGCCGCGTCGAACCAGAACAGCAGATCCCAGTCGACGAGAATGAGCGCGGCTGCGATGAGCGGCGCAGTCACGGCGCCCAGGTTGAGCGCGATTCGCATCATCGAGAACGCCATCACCCGGTGCTCCTCCGGCATGAGATCGCTCAGCAGCACCGCGGCAGCGGGTCGGTAGGACTGGGTCGCCAGGCCGGCCAACCCGATCGCCACCAACAGGCCCGCGAACCTTTCGGAATCGGCAAGCCAGGGAACGAATCCGAGGATGACGGCCGAGGTCGTCATGGCGCCGACGATCGTGCTCCGCGGTCCGAATCGATGCGTCAGCTCGGCGCCGAGCAGCGTGCCGGAGACGGCGCCGATGCTGTAGACGGTCAACGCGATGCCGGCTTGTCCGACGGAGAATCCACGAAAGGCGAGATACAGCACCAGAAAGGTCTGCACGAAGGCGCCCATCTGATTGATGAGCACTCCGCCGAGCAGATATCGCACCGCGGGAGGGGTCGCCCGTACGGTGGCGAAGACGCCAACCGGGGCATCGGTTTTCATCGCATTCACTACAAATGTCCTTACTACCGTCGAATGGAATACCGGAGTGTCGATTTCACGCCTCATGTCGATCGAACCCGCATCTCAACTTCAGCAGACTCGACGATTGATCGGCAGTGTCGAGACGCCGATCCGATCAATCTGCGGACAACCGCGCACCGACCTCGCGAGAGGTGGGACGGTTGTCGAGGGTCAGCGCGGTGCAACGCACACCTCCGCCGCCCTTGCGGAGTTCGGTCGTGTCGAGTTCGACAACCTGCAGGCCGTGTTCACGCAGTTGCGCAGCCAGGCGCGGCGCCCCGTTGGTCATCGTCACCGTGTTCCCGTCGCTGACGAGGTTGAGCGCGAGTCCGGCGGCCTCGTCGATCGAAACCTCGATCAATTCGAGGCCTAGGTCGTGCAATGCGCCGCGGCTGGCCCGGTCGAGCGCGTCGGGGCAGTAGGCGATCGTGTGCGGATTGTGGATGACGGCGACGGCGAGATCGAGGTCGTACCACTGCGGACCGCTGGTGCGCAGCGCAACGATGTCGTAGCCGAGATGGTCGGCGAGCACGGCGTGCATTCGTCGGTCCGTGCGTTGTCCGTGGCCGGCGAGCAGCAGATCTCCGCAGGGCAACGCATCACCCTGTCCGCTGAACGCATACGGCGCGTCGAGAACCTCATAACCGTTCGCCTGCAGCCAGACTCGGAAGTAGGGGATTTCGAACGCCCGCTGCGGCGGTGGAGCGCCGAGCACTGCCCGATCGCCACGCACCAGCGCGGCGTTGGCGGTGTAGACCATGTCCGGGCATTCCGGGGCAGGGGAGATGTGACGGATGGTACGCCCGGCCGCGCGATGGGCGGCCACGATCGCGGCGTGTTCGGCGGCCGCGCGTGCGGGGTCGGGTTGCACCGCGGTACACATGTACGGGTTGATCTCGTAGTCGACGCGGTAGTGGCGGGTATCCGACACGAGCAGTTCGGTATTCACAGGTGATTCCTTCGCCGATCGACGGTGGTCGAGGAAACGGTGGGACACCCTGTCGGAGACCACCGCCGGATAGAGTCCAGCGGAATAGAGTGTTGATCGCGAGGGTCGGGGTGAAAGAACAATCAACGCGACCCATGACTCGGAGCCGGGAATCGCACCGCCGCCCGACCACCCTGGGTTGACGGATTTCACCCCTTGGGTGGGTAGTCCGCAGGGCTGGCGTCGAGCAGCGTGTACCAGACCTGTAGAGCATTTCACCGCGGGGGGGCCTCGGTGGGTAGACGAGAGAAGCCGCTCGATGATCGGATCGATCCGGTTGTGGAGTTCGCGGCCGATCTGAGGGCGCTGCGCGCGTCCGCCGGTAGTCCGCCGTATCGGACCATGGCGAGGATCGCGCTGTTCTCGCCGTCGGTTCTGTCCGGCGCGGCGAGCGGTCATCGGCTGCCGACCCTGCCGGCGGCGCTGGGGTTCGTGGCGGCGTGTGGCGGAGACCGCACCGAGTGGGAGCGTCGTTGGCGCAGCGTGCGACGTCAACTGGTGCCGGACCCGCCGGGTCCGTCGCCAGACGCAGCGGCGAAAGGCCGGTCACCGGGGCCGCTCCATGTGCGACCCTCTCAACTTCCGATCGGGCCGAACGAATTCGTGGGCCGGCGGATCGAGTTCTCGGATGCTCGCAAAGCTGTGACCGTGCCCGGCGCCCGGGTCCCGCTGGTCATCGCCGGAGCGGTCGGTGTCGGGAAGACGGCGTTCGCGTCGCGTTTCGCACACGAACTCGCCGATGATTTTCCCGACGGTCAACTCTTCGCAGACTTGGGCGGTGCCGGAACGGGTGTGGATCGGTCCTACGAAGTGATGACGGGCTTTCTGGCAGCGCTCGGCGTCGCCGCGGACCGGATCCCGCCCGATCGCAACCATCGCACCGGCCTGTACCGGTCGGTGCTCGCTCAACGGCGGGTGATCGTGGTGCTGGACAACGTGGGCGGCGAGAGCCAGGTTCGGCCGTTGCTGGCGCGATCGACGCGCAGCCAGATTCTGGTGACAAGCCGTGCGCGCCTGCTCGGCCTCGACGGCGTTCGGCGGATCACGATGGATGTCTTCGCACGCAATGCCTCGATGGATCTGATCGGGGCCATGATCGGTGCCGATCGGCTCCATGCCGATCCCGAGGCCGGATTCAAGCTTGCCGCAGTGTGCGAGGATCTCCCGTTGGCGATCAGTCTCGCGGGACGCAAGATCGCCGCCCAGCCGGCCCGCCCGTTGTCGTGCATCGTCGCACCGCTGGTCGGCGGCCGTAACAGCTTGCGCTGGCTTCAGGTCGGCGACACAAGTCTTGCCGATGCGTTTGCCTCAGCGTTTCGGTCGCTGTCGGCGCTGTCCCTGGAGGTGCTGCATCGGCTCGGACGCGGAGGGGGCAAGGAGTCGAGCGCCGGTGATGTCGCCCGGTCGTTGAGGATCACGGTCGACGCGGCCGAACTCGTGTTGGAACGGCTGGTCGACCATGGCTTGGTACGTCGTGCCCCGACGACCGATCGCTACGCTATTTCGACTCTCGTGGAACAGTTTTCCCTACAACGAACCGAAGAGCTCCACCGCCATGTGCCGTCGACGTCGGCACGTCGGAGCGAGGGTGACCGAGAAGACGAGTTCGCGATGCGTCGACCGGCAAGTCGCATGGTAGCCAGGCCGAGACGGGTACCGAGCGGCCTCGACGAACCGGTTGCGACGACGTCGGTTCTCGAGGACCCCGTCATCTGGATTCGGCGGACCGCTTGACCCACTGCCGTACCCCTCCCGCGTGCAGTCGATTCGTGCTGCTCAGGGCGTGACCACAACCTTCCCGAGGGCGCGCCCAGCGCCCACGTGTGCGAGGGCGTCGGCCACCTGGTCGAGCCCGTAGGTGCGCTCGACGTGTACGGCGACTTCCCCGGCGACGCACAGATCGGCGAGCGGCTCGAAGTGGGGTGGGCCCGGCCTGACCGCGAGCACGCTCAGCCGGCGGCCGGTGATCCGGCCGATGAGGAAGCCGGCCGTCAGCACTCGCAGCAGGGCAGGCACCGATCCGCCGACGCAGTGGTATCTACCGCCGGGAAGCAGGGCCCGGCGGTAGGCGAAGACCGACCGGTGGGCGGCCAGGTCGAGGATGAGGTCGTAGCGTTCGCGGGTGAAGTCCTCGCGACGGTAGTCGACCACCTCGTCCGCGCCGACCGACCGCATGAAGTCGAGCTTGCCGGCGTTGTCCACGCCGGTCACGTGGGAACCGGCCCGCTTGGCGAGCTGGATCGCGAACGCGCCGGAGCCGCCTCCGCCGCCGTTGACCAGCACCCGCCGCCCGGTGCCGGCGTCGCGAGTGCCCTGTAACGCGATCGCGCCCGCCTGGGGGATCGTCGACGCCTCTACGAAGGTCAGCCCTGCGGGCTTGTGCGTGAAAGACTTCTCGGTGGCGACGGCGTACTCCGCGAATCCGCCCTTCAGGTCCAGGTTGTCGCCGTAGATCTCGTCGCCGGGCCGGAACCGGGTGACGCCGGCGCCCACGTCGTCGACCCAACCAGCGATGTCCGAGCCGAGCGTCCGCCGCGCCGGCCTGCGCAGCCCATAGATTCGGGCGTAAGCCGGGCGGCCGAGCAGGCACTCCCAATCGCTGAGGTTGACCGACGTCGCCGCCACCCTGACCCGCACCTGCCCGGCCGCGGGAGCCGGGACCGGCACGTCCTCGACGCGCAGCACTTCCGGCGACCCGTAGCGGTCCTGGACGACGGCTCTCATCGGCCCTAGGGTAGCGGGCCGTCCCGGCCGGTCGGCGCAATAGACTGGCAGGCGTGGAACGGGTCGTCGATTGGGCCACCCGCGCGCCGGCGGGACCGCTGCGCGGACTGGTCGACGGCTACGTCGGCTATCGCGTGACGGGATTCCGGGCGGGGATCCACCGCGGGCTGCCGTCGCGGCACATGACCTTCATCGTCAGCATCGGGGCGCCGATCGTCGTGTGTGCGCAGACCAATCCGGCGCAACATCCCGACAGCTACCGCTGCGTCCTCAGCGGGCTGCAGGCGTCGACCGCGCTGATCGCCCACGAGGGCAGCCAGGAGGGTGTGGAAATCGAACTGTCGCCGCTGGGTTGTCGGACGTTGTTCGGAATGCCGGCCGCGGAGTTGTGGGACGGGTCGTTCGAATCCGCGGACGTGCTGGGGCCGGTGGGCGACGAGCTGTGGGAGCGCCTGCAGTGCCCCCTCGGCTGGTCCGGGCGGTTCGAGATGTGCGACCGAATCCTGCTCGGACTGATGCGCGAGAGGGCCGTCGCCAGGGAGCTGGCGGCCGCGTGGCGCGGGATCGTCGAGGGGGGCGGGTCACTACCCGTCGATCGGCTCGCGGCTCGCACCGGGTACTCGCGCCAGCATCTGACTCGCTTGTTCCACAAGGAGTTCGGGCTCGGCCCGAAGCTGGCGAGCCGGGTGGTCAGGTTCGAGCGGGCACAACAGGCGCTGCGGTCGCCACGATGGCGGGGATCCGTCGCGGGCGTTGCCGCGTCGTACGGCTACTCCGACCAGGCGCACCTGACCCGGGAGTTCGTCGATCTTGCCGGCTGCACACCGCGGGAACTGATCGGAGAGGATCTTCCAATCGTTCAAGACGATGGCACCACCGAAGCATGATGCTCGAGGTATGAACACATCGACAGAGGGCTTGTTCCGAACGCTGCTGCGGAGGTGGGCGGAAGCGATCGTCGCCGACGACGCCGAGCGGATCGGCGCCTTCGCCGAGCCCGACTGGACGCTCGTCGGGCCCGAGGGCGGCCCGATCGGAGGGAAACAATTCCTCGCGTTCGTCGCGTCGGGAGACCTGACACATTCGCAGATGGATTTCGAGCTGCTGGATGCGCGGGTGTACGGCGACGTCGCGGTGGTCCTGGCTCATGGCACCAACCGGGGCGAGTGGCGCGGCGAGCCGTTCGCCTCCGACGAATGGGTGACCGATGTCTTCGTGCGGCGCCCCGGTGGGTGGCGGTGTGCCATGTCCGCCCTCACTCCGAATTACGCCGCCGTCGGCACTGCACCGGAAGGGAGTTCCCAATGAACACCGCGACGCCGTACCTGCTGTACGAGGACGTCGAGACCGCGTTGTCGTTCCTGACTCGAGCGTTCGGGTTCGAGGAGACGTTGCG
Organism: Aldersonia sp.; assembly: GCA_036524855.1. Lineage (GTDB taxonomy): Bacteria > Actinomycetota > Actinomycetes > Mycobacteriales > Mycobacteriaceae > Aldersonia. Next base: position 47,387 of record DATDBL010000109.1, read on the forward strand.
CTACAACGATCCCGCCGGATATGTCAGTCACGCCGAGATGAGACTGGGCGGGGCGGTGATCATGATGGGTGATCCCGGCCCGGACTACCGCGGGCCCGGCCGTCGCGGTGGCGCGACGGTGCAGATTTATGTCCAGGTCGACGATGTCGATTCGCTCTGCCGCCGCGCCCGGGAGGCAGGCGCGATCATCACCGCCGAACCCGAAGACCATACCTACGGTGACCGCAGTTTCTCCGCACGCGACCCCGAAGGCCACGCGTGGACATTCGGGCAGACGATCCGCGACGTGGCGCCCGCGGAATGGGGGGCGGTCGCGACCTGAAGGCGATGACCGCGCCCACCCCGATACGGGGTCGCGCACACTGGACCGATGAGCACCGAAATTGTCTGGTTCCGCCGGGATCTGCGACTGGGCGACCTGCCCACGCTCCTCGCTGCCGCTGATTCCGCGGATACCGCCGCGGCAGTGTTCGTGCTCGACGACGCCCTACTGCGGCCCGGCCCGCGTCGCAGCTTCCTGCTCAGCTGCCTGAGCAGCCTCGACGACGACCTCGGCGGTCGATTGATCGTCACCCGGGGCGATCCGGTCGAGGTGATCCCGGCGTTGGTCCGGGAACTCGACGCGGGGGCGGTGCACATCACGGCCGACTTCGCACCCTACGGGAAGCGCCGCGACGCCGCGGTCGAGAATGTGCTCGGCGACATCCCGCTGGTACGAACGGGTTCGCCGTATGCGATCTCGCCCGGACGTATCGTCAAGTCGGACGGCACTGCGTACAAGGTCTTCTCCCCGTTCCGGCGGGCGTGGCTGGGGCATGGATGGCGTTTGCCGGCCCGCACCGGCCCGCACACCGTGTCCTGGCTCGATCCGGCTGGGCTGGATCTACGAGTCGGGATCCCGCCGGACGACGACGGCGGGGATGTGGCGCTGCCTCGGGCAGGTGAGGCTGCCGCGCGGGCGGGGTGGCGACGCTTCCGTGACGACAGCCTCGACCGGTACCACACAGACCGTGACCGACCCGACCTCGACAGAACCAGCCGGCTGTCTCCGTATCTGAAGTTCGGGTGCTTGCATCCACGCACGCTCCTGCACGATCTCCGCGGTCGATACGACGATGGGGCGTCGATGCTGCGCAGCGAATTGTGCTGGCGGGATTTCTACGCCGACGTCCTGCACCATCGCCCCGACACCGTGCGTACCAACTACAACCACCGCTTCGACGCGATCAGCTACGACACCGGCCGCGACGCCGAGCGTGCGTTCGAAGCGTGGAAACAGGGACGGACCGGGTTCCCGATCGTCGACGCCGGTATGCGGCAACTGTTGGCCGAAGGCTGGATGCACAACCGGGTGCGGATGATCGTCGCGTCCTTCCTGACCAAAGATTTGCACCTGCCGTGGTGGTGGGGGGCGCAGCATTTCATGACGCATCTCGTCGACGGCGATCTCGCCTCCAACCAACACGGGTGGCAGTGGACCGCAGGGTGCGGCACCGACGCGGCACCGTACTTTCGGGTGTTCAACCCCACCACGCAAGGTGAGAAGTTCGATCCTGAGGGTGACTACGTGCGGCGCTGGGTACCCGAGCTGCGTGACATCATGGGTAAGCAGGTCCATCGCCTCCCCGGCGGACCTCCGCCCGGTTACCCGGAGCCGATCGTCGACCACGCCCACGAACGCGAGGATGCATTGGCGAGATACGCCGCAATCTCCTCGAATTCATGAGCCATCCGCCGAGCGGATGGGCTTCGAATCAGTGGCATAGACGTCCAATTGCGAGGTGGTGAGGTGGGAATCGAGTACAGCAGCGTCGTCGACGCCTCACGCGACGAAGTGTTCGCCTGGCACCAGCGCCCCGGCGCGATACATCGGCTGTTGCCGCCATGGCAGCCGCTCGATGTCGTCTCGGAGGCGGCGTCGCTGGCCGACGGGCGCGCCGTGCTCGGCCTTCCCGGCGGCCTGCGATGGGTGGCCGACCACAGGCGAGACGCCTACGATCCACCGGCCCGTTTCGAAGATTCGCTCGGCCGTGACGGGTTGCGTTCGCTCCCGGCGGGGCTGATCGGATCGTGGCGACACGAGCACCGCTTCGACATCGTCGACGGCGGACACACGCGCGTCACCGATCACGTCGACACCCCTGTTCCGGGCAGGCTTCTTCGGCAGACGTTCCGCTATCGGCATCGTCAGCTCGCCGAGGACCTGGCCAGCCATCGGTGGTCGCGCGACCACGGTGTGCGGCCGGCCACCGTGGCGATAACCGGGTCGTCCGGGTTGATCGGCACCGCCCTGGCGGCATTCCTGAGCACCGGCGGCTACCGGCTGATCCGGCTGGTGCGCCGGAAGCCACGCGGCGACGGGGAACGCCGGTGGGATCCCGACGCCCCCGCCGCCGACCTGCTCGACGGTGTCGATGCGGTGGTGCACCTGGCTGGGGCCTCGATCGCCGGGCGGTTCACCGACTCACACAAGGCTGCGGTGCGCGGCAGCCGTATCGAACCGACCCGCCGACTCGCCGAATGCGCTGCCGCCACTACGAACGGGCCCGCAACGTTCGTGTGCGCGTCGGCGATCGGCGGGTACGGATACGACCGCGGCGCCGAGGTGCTGGACGAATCCGCCTCCCGGGGAGGCGGATTCCTTGCGGACGTGGTCGCGGACTGGGAATCGGCGACCACACCAGCAACGGCGGCGGGGTTGCGGGTGGTCAACGTGCGCACTGGCATCGTGCAAACCCCGCGCGGTGGAACGCTCCGGTTGATGCGCCCACTGTTCACCGCCGGTCTCGGCGGCAGACTCGGCAGCGGGCGGCAGTGGCTGTCGTGGATAGACATCGACGACCTGATCGATGTCTATCACCGGGCCCTCGCCGATCCGATGCTGTCGGGCCCGGTCAATGCGGTCGCCCCGCATCCGGTCCGCAACACGGAGTACACCCGCACCCTCGCCCGGATCCTGCATCGACCGGCACTGCTACCGGTGCCCGGCTTCGGCCCGGCACTGCTGCTCGGGGAACAGGGTGCGCGGGAACTCGCCGAGGCAAACCAACGCGTTGTGCCGCGTCGCTTGCTCGAGGCCGGTCACCGGTTCCGCCGCCCGACCCTCACCCAGTGTCTGCGCCATCAGCTCGGGCACCTCGAGGCGACCTCATGACAACCCAAACATCCCGACACACAGCTGCGGGTGTTGGTCACCGGCGCCACGGGATACATCGGGGGCCGACTGTCCCCACGGCTTGTCGAAGCCGGTCACCGGGTGCGCTCACCACCCGTCTGCACCAACGGGCGATATTCTTACCAAAAGGCCTTGCCGGACAGCTCTACTGGTACTCACTGCTGCCGCTGCACGGATTTACCGGCATGCTCGACAACATCGCCGGCGCCTCGCGCTCAGACGGTGCATAGGGGACGGATCTGCTGATATCCGTCCGTTGTCGGTGATGTGAGCATCAGGCAGGAGTGGTAGCCGTGTTGCTCGACGACAGTGCGGATCCGCTGCCAGTCCGACTCGTCGACGACGGGAGATCGCGCGAGCACGAACCCGGACAGCCGGGTGTCATCGCCGACCAGCGCCCACGAGTAGTCGTCGGCGATGTACGCCACGAGGTAGTTGCTCGGCCCGTCCGGCGACCCCTCGAACGGCACACCCGGGAAGGATACGTGCAACGACGCGGTGTCGTTGACCCGCGCATTGCCGACTATGCCGCGCCGTGCACCGCTGACGGTCGTGCACGAATTCTCCACGCGGATGTTCCGATCGTCGATCAACGTGTAGGTAGCGGTGGTGTCGCGTACGCAGTCGAGGTTGAACGGCGCCGGGTTGGCCGCCAATTGGTGCCAGCCACCGAGGTAGCGGGTGATGTCGAGTTCGGTTACCGGTGTCAGCGGGGCTGCCTGGGCCGGCGCCGCGAACAACGCGGCCGCCGCTGCGGTCAGTGCTGTCACGCCGAGGCCGATGATCGATCGTTTCACGAGATCTCCTGTTCAGTTCGGGCGGTGGCGCCGTCCGGCGCACCCTGGCGGTGCCTCGGGGCTGCGTGGCGGTGGTCATGACAGGCCGATGGCGGCGGCGCAGTACCTCCACACTTGCTCGAGGTCGGCGTCGGTGTACCGAGCGGGGGGCAGGTAGTGGGTGGGCCGGATGCAACGGTCGTGCCAGAACTGCCCCGACGCGGGTGCCGGCGTCGTGGCGCTGAGCCACACCGCGGTGTCCGCTGCCTGCTCCGCGGTGCGCAGGATGGGGCGGGTCAGGCGCCGGAACCAGGGGAGGGCCCGTGCGATTCCGGGGGTGTCGGCCCAGCCGGGGTGCATCGCGGCGACCGTCACGCCGGGCTCGGCCCAGCGCTGCGCCAGGAGCGGTGTCAGGGCGACCTGGATGCGTTTGCTGCGGGCGTAGGCGGTGGCACCGCGGTACTCGGCCGCGCGGTATTCGATGTCGTCGGCCGGAAGCGGCTGGGTGTACATCCCGCCCGAGGACATCAGCACCACCCGAGGGTCCGGTGCCGCGGCCAGCACGGGCAGCAGCCGTTCGGTCAGCAGGATCGGGCCGAGCACGTGCGTGGCGAGGGAGAGTTCGTGTCCGTCCCTAGTCTCGGTGCGGTGCGGCGGTATCACGCCGGCGTTGTGGATCACCGCGTCCAGCCGAGTCAGACGACTGGTCAGATCGGCGGCGAACGAACGCACGTCCGCGAGACTGGACACATCGCACCGCTGGACAACCAGGTCCGCGCCGGGAACGGCGGCGAGAACTCCGCGGCGGGCCGCTGTGCCGCGTTCGACGTCGCGGACCGTCATCAGCACGGTCGCACCGAGGGCCGCTATGCCCGTGGCGACTGCCTTGCCGATGCCCGAGTTCGCGCCGGTGACGAGAACCGTCGCGCCTGCCAGGCTGTTCGGTTGCGGGTCGTTCTTCGGCCAATACCGCTCGCGCAATCCGAAACCCAGGCGTGAGTACCCCGGGACGATCGTTCGGTCGAGCAGGGCGTCGAGGACGGCAGCCACCGTCATCGGTCTGCTGCTTGCCGTGCGGATGCCGATCGACACCGCTGGTCGTCCCGATCGACTTCCCGTTCGAGGACGAACTGGTGAACGTCGAGGTATCCGGAGGCGAACCCGGCCTCGGAGTAGGCGAGGTAGAGCCGCCACATCCGCCGGAAGACCCGGTCGAAGCCGAGGGCATCGGCACCGCCGGTGTGGGCGGTGAAGCGTTGCAGCCACAACCGCAGCGTGTGGGCGTAGTGCGGGCCGAACGAGTGCCGGTCGACGATCCGCAGCCCGGTGTGCTCGGCGGTGAGCTGCTCGAGCAGCTGTACCGACGGCAGGAACCCGCCCGGGAAGATGTACTTGTGCACCCACGTGTACGTGCGGCGGGTAGCGAGCATCCTCTCGTGCGGCATGGTGATCGCCTGCACGGCGATCCGTCCGCCGTCGTCGAGGAGACGGTCGAGGGTGCTCAGGTAGGTGGGCAGGTGATGGTGTCCGACGGCCTCGATCATCTCGGCCGACACGACCGCGTCGTAGCGGCCGGTCACGTCGCGGTAGTCCTGCAGGGCGACGGTCACCTTGTCCGACAGACCCGTTGCGGCGATCCGTTCGCGGGCAAGCAGCTGCTGCTCGCGCGAGAGGGTGATGGTATGCACCCGGGCGCCGCGGCGTGCGGCACGGATCGCCAGTTCACCCCAGCCGGTGCCGATCTCGAGCAGCCGGGTCCCGGCTGCGACTCGGGCGGCGTCGAGGAGCCGGTCGATCTTGCGGCGCTGCGCGTCGGCCATATCCGACCACGTCGGCGCCGGGTCGAGCCGGTCGAACAGCGCCGACGAGTACGTCATCGTCTCGTCGAGGAACAGGCCGAAGAACTCGTTCGACAGGTCGTAGTGGTGGGCGATGTTCGCCCGGGCACCGGCGCGGGTGCCGCGCTGGCTGCACGGTGGCCGCGGCAGGCACACCGCCCGCAGCCGCTGCAGCGGCGCCGGCACGAGGGTCTCGATGCGGGACGCGAGAACGGTCAGCACGGCCGGCAGGTCGGGCGCGGACCAGTCTCCCACCATGTACGCCTCACCGAACCCGATCAGACCGCTAGCAGCGACGCGGGCGAAGAAGGCGTGGGGCCGGTGCAGCAGCAGCCGCGGCCCCGATGCGGTTGCAGCGCCGAGCACGGTGCCGTCCGGGTACTCCACCCGCACGGGCAGACCCGCCACGGCGCATCGGAACAACGCGGCCACGACCGGCGCGCCGACCACGGCGCGTGTGCCCCGCGGAACGTGGGTGATCGCGTTCCACCCCGCCGGCACCGGTGCGGCGGTGGTACGGCGCTGGTCGAGCGTCATCGAAGTTCCTCCCGGGGTCGGAGGCGTCGGCTGCGCCTCGTATCGGGTCGGGGAACGATCGGCAGGCCGCGGGCCCACAGGAGCAGGCCGTGCCAGTGGATGCGCAGCACCACCAACAGCGGCGCCAGCGGCACCGTGATCAGGGCCCGCAGCACGGTGCCGGTGTCGGCGCGGTGGACCGGTCCGGCCATGGTGGCGGCGAACACGGTGGCGCCGTCCGGGTCTCGCAGGGCGATAGCGACGCCGAGTCGGCGGGTGGGTTCGGGAACGTGCAGGCGGTACTCGCCAGCAACGGCGTTGAACGGGGAGACGTAGAACTCCTTGGCCACGGTCGCGGTGCCGTTGTGGTCGGGGCGGAGTAGGTAGCGGTGCCGGTCGCCGTAGGTGTTGTGCACCTCGGCGACCACGCACTCGAGTGCGCCGCTGCAGTCGTGGCACCAGTACAGGGTCAGCGGATTGAACACGAAACCCAGAACGCGGGCGTTGGTGAGCATCAGGATCCGACCCTCGCCCAGGCTGATCCCGTGCCCGGCGAGGTAGGCATCGAGGTTCGCACGCAGGCTGAGTTCGGGATCGCCGACGTGGTCGGCGGACCGCAACCGGGCGAACGGCCCCAGTGGCCGCGGCAGGACGGGTAGTTCGTCGAGGTCCACCAGCCAGCTGTAGCTGCGGTAGGCGAACTCGTGACGGACCGGCTGCCGGCGCACGTGCCGGATCCGGGTCCGCACGACCTGTGGGACGCTCACACCGTGCTCCCGACCGTGCGGCGAGGCCGCGGCACCGGACCGCTCCAGCGGCCGCCGAGCCGTTCGGCGGCGACGGCACCGGAGAGTGCACCGTCCTCGTGGAATCCCCACCCGTGGTAGGCCCCGGCGAACACCAGCCGGTGGTCGCCAAGTTCCGGCAGGCGCTGCTGCGCGGCGAGGAAGGTGGGGGTGTATTGCGGGTGCTCGTAGACCATCGCGGCGACGACCGTGTCGGGGTCGACACGGTCGCCGTCGCCAAGCGTGACCACGAACCGGCGGTCGGTCACGGCGTCGAGTCGCTGCAGGCGGTTGAGGTCGTAGCTGACCAGCACCCGGTCCGAGTGGGCGTCGCACGCCGGCAACCGGTAGTTCCACGACGCCTGGGCCCCGGGCCGGGTGGGCAGCACCGAGGTGTCGGTGTGCAGCACCGTGTGGTTCACCGAATAGGTCAGCGCACCGAGGATCTCGGTCTCCGCCCGAGTCGGTTGGTCGAACAGCGCCAAGGCCTGGTTCGGGTGGGTGGCGACGACGGCCGCGTCGAACTGCTCGACCCGGTCGGTCTCGTCGCGCACCGTCACCCCGGTCGCGGTGCGCGTGACGGCGCGCACCTGGACACCGCGGCGCACCGTGTGCAGCCGGTCCGTGACCGCCTGCACATACCGGGCGGAGCCGCCGGTGACGGTCCGCCACGTAGGTGACCCGAACACCGTCAGCATGCCGTGGTGATCGAGGAACATCAGCAGGTATCGGACCGGGTAGTGGAGCGCGACGTCCGGGGGACACGACCATACGGCCGCCACCAACGGCACTATGAAGTGCGCAGTGAAATGCCGAGAAAGCCCTGAGGCAGCAAGGAATTCGCCGAGAGTCCGCTCACCGTCACCTCCTCCGTCGAGTTCGGTGCGCGCCAGCCGATGGAACCGGGTCACCTCGACGAGCATCCGAAGGTACCGGGGCCGGACTAGCGAACGAGGCTCGGCGAACAGCCCCCGTGGTCCCTTCGCGCCGGCGTACTCGAGCCCGCAGCCGTCACAGTGCACCGACATCGACATGTCCGATTCCTGTGTGGCGATACCGAGTTCGTCGAGCAACCGCAGCAGTGTCGGGTACGTACGGTCGTTGTGCACGATGAACCCAGAATCGACCCCGACAAAGGTGTCGCCGCCGCGGCGAGCCGGGAAATGGTGCGTGTGGGCGTGCCCACCGCACCGCGGTTGCGCCTCGAACAGTGTCACCTCGGCGCTGCGCGTGAGTACCCACGCGGCGGTCAACCCCGACACACCGCTCCCGATCACCGCAATCCGCCGCACCACGTTCACCTTCCGAGTGTGGTTCACACCCGGTGTTCGGAACCGGATCCGGTGCGGATGGGTCCGGTGGTGAATCGGGCTCGCTCGGTGAGATCGACCCCCGGTTCTCGCTCTCGGGGAACGCGTCGCGCCCGAATTGCCCGGAACTCCCCAGCGTGTTCTCAGCAAATCCCAAGGTTGAGCCCGCATTCTTCAGAGCATGCTCGGACTACTTCTCACCGACGCCGGCCCGCCGCGGCGACGCCTGGTCCTCGTCGGCGGTGTGCCCGGCGCGGGCAAGACGACGTTGCTCGCCCGCTTCGCGGGCCGGCCGGGGGTGCGCGTGATCGACCCCGACACCGACCGCGTCCGGTTGGCGTCGGCGCTGCCCACCGGGACGCCCTACCGCAGCTATCGCGGACTGGTGCACGTGCTGCACTACCTGCGCGTGCTCGTCGCGGTCCTGCTGCCCGGCGGCGACGTGCTCGTCGTGCACGACCCGGCGACCCGGCCGCGGCGGCGCGAACTGCTGGCGTGGTTTGCGCGGCGGCGGGGGTGGGATCCTGCGCTGCTCTACCTCGACGTCGAGGCCGAGACGGCACTCACCGGCCAGCACGACCGCGGCCGGGTACTCAATCGCGAGTCGTTCGCGCGGCACTGGGCGCGGTGGAGCGAGCAGCGTCCCGCGGTCGCGGCGGCGCAGGGTGCCCGGTTCGGCGCGTGGTCGCGGGTGGACCTGGTCGACCGGGAGCGGGCACCGCAACTGCTCGAGGGACTTGTGGCCACTGCCCGACGGGACTCCCGCGTGGCAGGCTGAGGGCATGACCGACGTCGAAACCAGTTTTGTGCAGACCGCGATCGTGCCGGAGACCGGGATCGGTTTCCTCACCCTCAACAGACCCGACCGACGCAACCCGCTGTCTTTGGCGGCGATGTCCGACGTGACCGCGACGCTGCGGCGGTTCGGATCCGACGGCGCGATCCGGGTGGTCGTGATCCGCGCGGCCGGTCCCGCGTTCTCCGCCGGCCACGACCTGCGCGAGATGATCGGCCGCACGCTGGAGGAGGAGCGAGCGATCTTCGACGGCTGCGTCGAGATGATGAAGACGGTGCAGCAGATCCCGCAACCGGTGATCGCGTCGGTGCAGGGCACGGCGGTCGCGGCAGGCTGCCAGCTGGTCGCCGCGTGCGATCTCGCGGTGGCGTCGTCGGCGGCGGTGTTCGGCACCCCGGGCGTGCGGATCGGGCTGTTCTGTTCGACGCCGATGGTCGCGCTGAGCCGCGCGATCGGGCGCAAGCGGGCGCTGCAGATGCTGCTCACCGGCGACACCATCGACGCCGCGACCGCCGCCGACTGGGGGCTGGTGAACTTCGTCGTCGACCCGGAAGACCTGGAGTACCGCACGCAGGCGCTGGCGGAGGCGATTACCGTCGCGAGCCCGCTGACGGTCAAGATCGGAAAGCGTGCCTTCTACGAGCAGATCGATCTGCCGCAGCGCGAGGCCTACCGGGCGATGGCCAACACCATGGCGACCAACGCGGTCACCTGCGACGCCCAGGAGGGCATGACCGCGTTCATCGAACGTCGCGAGCCGCGCTGGGAGGGTCGCTGACGATCACGTTGCGCCGCACATGGGATGCTGCTGTCGTGCAGTGACCCATGTGCGGCGCAGGCGGCCCCCGGAGCGGTTTCTCGGTCGGGCCGGCGCCAGTGCCCAACTGTCCGGACCGAACACCTCGTAGTGGATCCGCTCGGCGGGCACGTCCTTGTTCAGCAACTCGTCGCGGACGCCGAGCATGAAAGGCAACGGCCCGCAGAGCAGGACGCGCGCGTCGGGGTCCACGGCGATCTCGCCGAGGTCTGCGCGGCCCAGTCGAATCCCGTCGCCCGGTTCGCGGACACCGAGATCCTCGTACCAGCGGTACATCTGCGCGGCCGGAAGCGCCTCCACCAACTGCGCGAGTTCGGCCCGGTGCGGGTGGGTGCTCGGTGCGCGGTCGGCGTGCAGCACCGACACCGGACGGGTGTCGCCGGTCGTCGCCAGATGTTCGAGCATCCCGATCATCGGGGTGCAGCCGATCCCGGCCGAGACGAGCAGCAGCGGCGCGTCGTCCTCGGGCAGCACGAGGTCGCCGAACGGTGTGGTGACGTCGAGCAGGTCACCCTCGAACACGTTGTGGTACAGGAAGTTGGAGACCTCGCCCGCGGGCGCGGTGGTGCCGTCGGGCAGCGGGTGAGCTTGGATGCGCTTCACCGTGATTCGCCAGTCGCCCGCCGCCGGGGCCGAGCACAGGCTGTACTGACGGATCTGGCGGGCCCCGTCCGAGAGCCGCGCGCCGACTGAAAGATACTGTCCAGGGCTGAAACTGGGCAACGGCTTGCCATCGGTCGAGGTGAGCACGAACGAAACCGTGTCGGCGGACTGGTAGCGCCGTTCGCGCACCCGGACGGTGCGCCAGACGTCGCCGTCGGCCACGCCCGCGGCGGCGTAGAGTCCCTTCTCCATCGCGATCAGCGTCTCGGCCATCAGCCAGTACACCTCGTCCCAGGCGGCCGCGACCTCGGCCGTCACCGCGTCGCCGAGCACCTCGACGATCGCCTCGAAGAGGTACTTGTGCACGATCTGGTACTGGTCGGCGGTGATGCCCAGCGACGCGTGCTTGTGCGCGATGCGCGACAGGATCATCCGCATCCGAACGGGATCCGGCTCGAGTTGCAGCGTCGCGAACCCCGCGACCGCGCCGGCGAGCGCCTTTTGCTGATCGCCCTGGCGCTGGTTGCCGCGGTTGAACAGGTCGCGCTCGAGTTCGGGGTGGGCCGCGAACATCTTGCGGTAGAACAGCGGGGTGATGTCGCCGATGGCGGCACCGACCGCAGGCAGGGTCGCGCGGATGACCTCTTTCGATGCGTCCGACAGCATCTCATTCTCCGATCGTTCGGGCTTGTTCTTCGGTTTCGCGGCCCACCCGGGGGAGGGCGAGCAGCACGTTTCTTGTGGGTGGTGCGGCGAGTTCGGCGATGGTGATGTCATCGAGTGCCTCGTAGAACGCGTTCTGGGCCCGGCGCAGCGCGCCCCGCAGCCGGCAATTCGACCGCAGCGGACACGGATTCGCGCCGTCGCACTCGACCACTTCGTCTTCGCCCTCGAGCCGGCGCACCAGCCAACCGACGCTGGCGGTGCGGCCGAGTTCGGTGATCGCGAGCCCGCCGCCGCGTCCGCGGCGCGCGTCGACGATGCCGAGTTCGGCCAGTCGGGTGACGACCTTGGTCGTGTGCGTGTAGGAGACGGCCAACTGCTCGGCGATCTCCCTGCTGCTCGGCCGCTCGCCCTCGGCCACGGCGAGGCGCATCACCGCGCGAAGCCCGAGGTCGGTGAACTGCGTGAGCTGCATGGTAGGACCGTACTTTAATTAGTATCTGAGATGCGAATTATGTGACGCACCCCACGTAGGCGCCTGCGCGGAGCGCCTACACCCGATCGTCGCGCTGCAGCTTGCGCAGAATCGGCCAGCCGATGAGAACCGGTGCCCAGCAGGTGATCACGCGGTAGAGCAGGACGGCGGGAACCGCGATCTGGGAGTCGAGGCCGAGCGCGGTCAGGCCGCCGATCAGGGCCGCCTCCACGGCGCCGACGCCGCCGGGGGTGGGGGCGGCCGAGGCGAGCGTCCCGCCGATCATCGTCACGATCGCGCAGGTCAGGAAGCTCGCGTCGCCGGCGAAGGCGTGCACCGTCGCCCACAGCACCGCCGCGGCGCCGAGCGTCTTCGCCGCGCACCCGCCGACGATCAGGCCGGCCCGGACGGGATCACGGCCGAGTTCGGCGAACTCGACCAGCAGGTCCCTGGCCTGCCTGCCGACGCCTTCGCGCACCCAGCGCCGCAGCCGCGGCACCAGCAACACGGTGCCGATCACCCCGAGCAGCACGCCCGCGATCAGCAGCAGCACGGTGGTGCTCGGCACGACGTGCGAGAAGTCGGTGCTGCGGCCGGCGAAGAAGGAAAACACGATCAGCAGGAACACGTGCGTCACCACCTGCACGCCCTGCTGCAGCGCGACCGCCGCCGTCGCCCGCGCCGCGCCTAGGCCGCCCGTCTGCAGAAAGCGCACACTCAGCGCCAGACCGCCGACGCCGGCCGGAGTCGTGGTGGCGGCGAAGGTGTTCGCGAACGCCAACCAGACCAGGTCGCGGAACCGGATCTGTTCCATCGCGCACGCCCACAACGCCGCCGCCGCGCCGATGTAGGTCAACGCCGACACCACGATGCCGAGCAGAACCCACCACCAATTAGCCGCACGCAGTTCGGAGACAAAGGTGGGAGCCTCGATCAGGGTCGGGTACGCGACGTACACCAGGGCGATGATCAGGACGAGTTGGATGATCTGGTTGCGGCTGAACCGCGTCACGTGCGCGACCCGGATCGACTCGGTGTCGGTGACGCGTTGTGCCTCGGTGCGCACCGCTTTCATCAGCTTCGCCGCGTCGGGCACGCGCTTGCGGATCCGGGTCGGCAAGGCGGAGCGGGTCAGCCGTCCGGAGGCCGCGATCACTGCTTCCTTGCCGACCATGTCGACCGCCGCCGCGACCGCGCGCTCGGGCCCGGCGACGTGCGCCGTGGTCAGCAGCAGTTGCGCATGGTCGGAGGATTTCAGCGCCGGTGTCGGCCCCAGTTCCGCCCAGGCGAAGTTGTCGAACTGCACCCGCGAACCGTCGAGCCGGATTTCGGTGGCGCGTAGGTCACCGTGCGAGATCTGGTAGTCGTGCAGGCGGTTCACGTTCTGCCAGATGTCGTGCAGGTCCACCTCGGCGCCGCCGACGCCGTCGAGTGTGCGACCCCGCGACTGCGACCGGATCAGCAGTTGCCAACCACGCTCGAGCTGGTTCAACGCGATCGGCTCGTGGGCGCACAGGCCGATCCGGTCGGCCGCGACCGACATCAGCGCGCGATGTTCGACGGTGCGGCGCATCGACCCGAACAGCGCGACGTTTTCCGAGGACCGGAAGGTCAGCCAGCGCCAGACCTGCTGCAGGGCGCTACGACTGCGCTGGTGCTGTCCGTACAGTTCGACGATCACGTCCGGGCGCGGCGGGCAGGCCGCCGCCAGCATCGTGGGTCCCTGCCCGGCGGGCCGAATGACGGTCAGGGCGGTCGCGTGGTAGCCGTGCCGGCCCAGTTCGCGCACGACCGATTCCAGTGGCACCTCGAGCGCCGGCGTCCCGACCACCCACACCACCACCGCGCCGACCAACCAGCCCACGACCAGCCCGAACATCGAGCGCGCCGGCACGACCGCGCTCACCACCAGGTGGATCGGGACGAACGCGAGCAGCAGGGTCCACCACGCGCGTCGCCATTTCCGCGGCAGCCACGGACTCGCGACCGTCTGGATGGCCGCCAGCATGGCGATCCACCGGGGGTCGTCGAGGAACTGGGAGGAGAACGAGTCGAGACGATCGGGCGCGAACTCCTCGAGGTCCCACGTCGGGAACACCACGCCGCTCTGGGTGATCGACAGCGCGATCAGCGCGATCAGTCCCGCCGCGACGTAGCCGGCGAGCAGCCGCCACTGCCGCGTGGCGACGACGCCGACCAGGATCCAGAACGGCAACGTGACGATGACGACGCCGTAGATCAGGTACACGAGGTTGGCGACGTTGGTCGGCAACACCGTGACGATGTCGGAGATGGACTGCTCGAGCGCCGCCCACTGGCTGCGGGTGATCACCGAGGCGGCGACGACGGTGATCACCGCGACCGTCGCGAGGAGCACTCGAACGATGTCGCCGGTGCGCCGACTCAGCGGGGGGAGCAGGCTGCCCCGGACCGGTACTTCCCTCCCGTCGACGCGCATCGTGCGGCCAGTGTCTCAGGTGGGTGCGACCCGCGGACCCGCGCGTCGAGTTCGGCGGTTTGGTGAGCTCCTGGATCGTTGTGCTCAACCCGCTCCCATCAGCATGTCCCGCTTCTGCGCGACCGTGGCCCGCAACGCCGCGACGACCGCCGCGACCTCGGGCCGACGCAGCGACTCGGTCCGCGCCACCAGCCAGTACGACAGCTGCACCGACACCTCGGCGCCGAGCACCCGCACCAGGTCCGGGTGCCGGTCGGCGACGAAGCATGGGAGCAGCCCGATCCCCGCGGCCGCGCGCGTCGCCTCGACGTGCACGAACACGTTGGTCGAGGTCACCGATCGGCGCATCGCGGGGGCGAAACTGGGCGCGAGGTCGAGGTCGTCGACCTGCAGCATCGAGTCGATGAAGTACACGAGCGGATGGTTGCTGAGATCGGCGACCGTGGTCGGGGTGGCGTGGTCGCGCAGGTAGTCGACCGCGGCGTAGAGACCGAGTCGGTAGTCGGCCAGCCGGTGCGACTCGGCGCGGTGCACCTGCGGTTCGCCGACGACGATCTCCACGTCGAGCCCCGAGCGCTGCTGCGAGGCGCGCCGCGTGGTCGCGACGAGTTCCACCACGACCTTCGGATGGGCGCGCTGCACTCGCGCGGCCGCGGGCGCGGCGACGAACGCGCTGAAACCGTCGGTCGCCGACAGCCGCACGACGCCCTCGAGGTCGTCGGCGTCGGTCCCCGAGACCAGTGCACGCAGCGCCGCCTCGACGTTCTCCGCCGCGGTCAACGCGCCGCGACCCAGATCGGTGAGCTCCCACCCGCCGCCGCCGCGCACCAGCAGCCGACCGCCCAGCGCTCTGTCGAGGGACGCGATTCGCCGCGCGACGGTCGTGTGGTTCATGCCGAGATCGTCGGCGGCGGCGCTGTAACGCCCCGATCGCCCGACGGCCAGCAGCACCAGGAGGTCGTCCGGGCTGGGTAATCGCACGCCGTCAGGCATTTCTGCATTTTCGCAGATGACCGGTGCGAAGTTGGTCATTGTTGTGCGTGTTTGTTGACCGAATACTCAGGGAAGCCACAAATGTGCTTCAGGCCACAGCCTGATCAGAAATCGGTTCCTAGGAGGATCAATGACGGACGCGCAGGGTCGCGCCGCCGACGCGAGCGCGGGGCCGGAGTGGGCCCCGAAGGGGTTGAAGAAGGTCGTCGCCGCCTCGATGGCCGGCACGGTCGTCGAGTGGTACGAGTTCTTTCTCTACGGCACCGCGGCGACGCTGGTGTTCAGCAAGGTGTTCTTCCCGGACACAGGCAACGAACTCGACGCCATCTTCGCCGCGTTCATCACCTACGCCGTGGGCTTCGCGGCGCGTCCGCTCGGCGGCATCGTCTTCGGCCATTTCGGCGACAAATACGGACGCAAGAATCTGTTGCAGACCAGCCTGATCATGGTCGGTGCCGCGACCTTCCTCATGGGCTGCCTGCCCACCTACGACCACATCGGTTTCTGGGCGCCCGCGATGCTCGTGGCGTTGCGCTTCATCCAGGGCTTCGCGGTCGGCGGCGAATGGGGCGGCGCCGTGCTGCTGGTCGCCGAGCACAGCCCCAAGCGCAGCCGCGCGTTCTGGTCCAGCTGGCCACAGGCGGGAGTGCCGATGGGCAACCTGCTCGCCACGGTGGTGCTGCTCATCCTGACCACGACGCTGTCGGACGAGTCGTTCCTCGGCTGGGGCTGGCGGATCGCGTTCTGGCTGTCCGCGGTCATCGTGTTCATCGGCTACTACGTCCGCACCCAGGTCACCGACGCGCCGATCTTCCTCGAGGCGCAGAAGCAGCGCGAGCAGGTCGAGGCCGTGTCCTATGGGCTGTTCGAGGTGCTCAAGCGCTACCCGCGGGGCGTCATCACCGCGATGGGCCTGCGCTTCGGTGAGAACGTCATGTACTACCTCGTCGTCACCTTCTCCATCACCTACCTCAAGGTCGAGGTCGGCGCCGACACCAAGACCATCCTGTGGTGGATGCTGGCCGCGCACGCCGTCCACTTCGTGGTGATTCCGCAGGTGGGCAGGCTCGCCGACCGCATCGGGCGCAAGCCCGTCTACCTCGTCGGCGCGGTGACCGCGGGCACGTGGGGCTTCTTCGCCTTCCCGATGATGAACAGCGGGCACAACGTTGTCATCATGTCGGCGATCATCATCGGTCTGGTGTTCCACGCGTTCATGTATGCGCCGCAACCGGCGATCATGGCGGAGATGTTCCCGACCCGCATGCGGTACTCGGGCGTGTCGCTCGGCTACCAGGTCACCTCGATCGTCGCCGGGTCGCTCGCCCCGATCATCGCCGTGAAGTTGTTGTCGGACTACGGCTCGGCCGTCCCGATCGCGTGGTATCTCGCGATCGCCGCGGCGATAAGCCTGGTCGCGGTGTATTTCTCCCGGGAGACCAAGGGACTCGCGCTCGAGACCCTCGACGAGGCCGACGCCAAGGCTGTCGCGTCCGAGACGCTGGCGGGTGCCAGGTGAGCGGACTGCATGGTCGTCGCGCCCTGGTCACGGGTGGCGCGAGCGGGATCGGCGCCGCCTGCGCCCGCCACCTCGCCGCCCGCGGGGCGCACGTGACCGTGGCCGACGTCGACGCCGATGGCGCGCAGGCCGTCGCCGACGAGATCGGCGGCACCGCCTGGGTCGTGGACCTGCTGGACGTCGACGCGCTGGAGAGCCTTGAACTCGACGTGGACATCCTCGTGAACAACGCGGGGATCCAGAAGGTCGCACCCATCGAAGAGTTCGAGCCCAAGCAGTTCCGGCTGCTGATGACCCTGATGACCGAGGCCCCGTTCCTGCTGGTGCGTGCCTGCCTGCCGCACATGTACCGGCAGAACTACGGGCGCATCGTCAACGTCTCGTCGGTGCACGGCCTGCGGGCCTCCCCGTACAAGGTCGCCTACGTGACGGCGAAGCACGCTGTCGAGGGCATGTCGAAGGTGACCGCGATCGAGGGCGGCCCGCACGGCGTGACCAGCAACTGCGTCAACCCGGGGTACGTCCGGACCCCGTTGGTCGAGAACCAGATCGCCGACCAGGCCGCCGCCCACGGCATCTCCGCCGACGAGGTGCTGGCGAAGGTGATGCTGACCGAGAGCGCGATCAAGCGCCTCGTCGAGCCGGACGAGGTCGCGTCGCTGGTCGGGTGGCTGTCCAGCGAGGACGCCGGCATGGTCACCGGCGCGTCCTACACCATGGACGGCGGCTGGAGCGCGCGGTAAGGCGCCCCCGCCGGCTCCGCCGAGTGCGCACCTTCTGTCGCAAAACCCGAGGTGGGGGCGACAGAAAGTGCGCTTTCGGCGTGACGGTGGCGCGACCTCGTAGTCGAATGGCGGCTCTCGGAGGGCTGAGGAGCCGCGAGACCGAGCGACTGGCCTCCGACACGCCGAGAACCGCGGCCACACGAGCGGGCTCGACGGCCCCTACGCCAAGGATCGCTAGGCCGAGCGCGGTCGTAGCGTCCCGGGTGTAGCAGCGCTCTGGTACACCTGCCTGCCGTGCCAGACATCGGTCATGGCGGCAGCCACCGACCGAGACCTTCGCTTGACGGATTCAAGAAGACATGATGCCCTGAGAGCTGTGAGGCAGAACACATCGCACGATGTGGAATTGCGGTTGCGGGCAGTCGATCCTCGGGACACCCGTCCGCGACCTTCTAAGCTAGGCAAGCGATTTACGACATGTTGGCGGCCTGTTCACGTGCCGGATTGGAGCGGTGTTTCCGACGGTCGGGATCGGCTGCACGCTCGACAGGACCGAGGTCGTCTTCTGGGGACTGTGTCCGACATGTCGAAAGAAGGAGGAACACGATGGCTGAGAAGAACTACACCACGGACGACGCCGGAATTCCGGTACCGAGCGACGAGCGTTCGCTCACCATCGGCCCGGACGGTCCGATCTTGCTGCACGACGCCTACCTCATCGAAAAGATGGCGGCCTTCAATCGCGAGCGCGTACCCGAGCGGCAACCCCATGCCAAAGGAGGAGGGGCGTTCGGCACATTCGAGGTGACCAACGACGTCAGCGCGTTTACCTTGGCGGACCTGTTCCAGCCCGGCAAGAAGACGGAGATGCTCGCACGGTTCTCCACAGTCGCCGGCGAACGGGGCAGTCCGGATACCTGGCGCGACCCGCGCGGATTTGCCCTCAAGTTCTATACCGAACAAGGCAACTTCGACATGGTCGGCAACAACACTCCGATCTTCTTTATGCGGGACCCGATGAAGTTCCAGGATTTCATCCGTTCGCAGAAGCGTCGCGCCGACAACAATCTGCGCGATCATGATATGCAATGGGATTTTTGGACGCTGTCTCCGGAGTCCGCACACCAGGTGACGTGGTTGATGGGCGACCGCGGAATTCCGCGCAGCTGGCGCCACATGAACGGCTATTCCAGCCATACGTACATGTGGATGAACGCCGCGGGTGAGAAGTTCTGGGTGAAGTACCACTTCCTGACCGATCAGGGAGTCGAGTTCTTCACTCAGGACGAGGGCGATCAGATGGCCTCGATGGACACCGACTACCACCTGCGTGACCTGTGGGAGCATATCGAACAAGGTGACTATCCCAGCTGGACGCTCAAGATGCAGATCATGCCGTTCGAGGACGCAAAGACCTACCGGTTCAACCCGTTCGACCTCACGAAGGTCTGGCCGCATGCGGACTATCCACTCGTCGAAGTCGGCCGGATGACGCTCAACCGCAATCCGAGCAACTACCACACCGAGATCGAGCAGGGGGCATTCGAGCCCAGCAACGCCGTGCCCGGAACCGGGCCGAGTCCGGACAAGATGCTGCTCGGCCGGTGGTTCTCGTATCCCGATGCGCACCGGTACCGGATCGGCGCCAATTACAAGGAGTTGCCGGTCAATCGACCGCATGCGACCACGGTGCGGTCGTATTCGAAGGATGGTCACATGCGCCACGAGAATCCCGGAGACCCGGTGTATGTGCCGAACTCCAAGGGTGGTCCGCATGCGGATCCGGCGGTGGCGGGTGAACCCATCGGCTGGTACAGCGACGGGGACATGGTGCGGCAGGCCTACACACTCCGCAAAGACGACGACGATTGGGGCCAGGCGGGCACATTGGTGCGCGACGTGCTCGACGACGCGGCCCGGGGACGCTTGGTCGACAACATCGTCGGGCACCTACTCAACGGCGTGAGCGAACCTGTCCTGGCGAGGGCGTTCGAGTATTGGCGCAATGTGGACAAAGACCTGGGCGACAGGGTCGAGCAGGGGGTGCGCGCCAAGAAGGATGAACTCGATCCCAAGGCCGCGGGACAGGGCAACCCGTCGCGTCGATCCGCTCGAGCGAAAGCCTGAGGACTCCCGCGCAGAGCGTCATCACCGATCCACACTCGCTGCACGACTCGCCGGTCCCGGCCATCGTCCTGCCGGGGTTGGCACGTTCACCAGCGGGCGGCGGCCGCGAACAGTCCGTGCGGGTCGTAGCTCTTGCGGATCGCCGTCAATCGCTCATCGAGGCACCCGAGGCCATCGAAACGTGCGGTGCTACGGCTGCGGCGCCGCAAGCTCGATATACGGGCATTCAAATGCCACAACTGGGCCCCGCTCGCGGCTTCGTGCCACGATCGATGGTGTGCGGGTGATTCGGGTGTTGGCGACGGCGGCGGGTTCGCTGCTGCTCGTCGTGGGTACGGTCGGTGTCGCTGCGCACTTCTCGGGCCTGGTCAGCACCACCGCGACGCTGATCGCCTCGTTCACCCCATTGTTGCTGCTCGCGGTGCTCGCCGCGCTGGTCCTGCTGCTGATCGGTGGGCAGCGGCTCCTCGTGGTGCTCGCAGCGGTGGTGCTCGCGGTCGGTGTCTGGACGCAGTGGCTGCTCTTCCACGCGGCCTCGACGAGCACGACAGCGGCGGCCGCCGAGCCTGCCCGGATGCCCAGCGTTCGGACCATGCAGGCCAACATCTTTCTGGGTGGGGCCGACGCCGACGCGCTGGTCGCGCAGATCCGGGCCGAATCGGTCGACGTGCTGACCGTGGTCGAGTTGACCGAACCCGCGGTCGAGAGACTCGCGGCCGCCGGAGTGGGCGATGGACTGCCCTATTCCTTCATCCGCCCGCGCGGGGGTGGCGGCGGGATCGGTATCTACTCGCGCCATCCGCTGTCCGACGGCGAGTTGCTCGACGGGTTCGCACTCAACAACGTGCGCGCGACGCTGACCGTTCCGGGTGCGCAGCCGCACGCGATCTACGCACTGCACCCGCTGCCTCCGTACCCGGAGCCGTCCTGGCGGTGGGCGAGCGAACTCGACCGGTTGCACGGCATTCTCGGTTCCGAGACGCGGCCGCTCATCGTCGGCGCCGACTTCAACTCGACCTTCGATCACAAGCGGTTTCGGGAGCTGCTCGCGGGCGCGGGCGGGTCGGATGCGCCCGCGCTCATCGACGCCGCTGCGCACCTGGGCTCGGGCATCGTCGCGACATATCCGGCGAACCGGCGCATTCCGGCGGTGCTGGCCATCGATCGTATCCTCACCCGCGGGGCGACGCCGACCTCGTTTCGACGGATCGACATCGTCGGCTCGGACCACCACGGCGTGATCGGTGACGTCCGTCTCGCGACCGCGGACCGCAGATAGGTGCCGTCCCGAATTCATCCGGCCGGGCCGGGCGCGAACGCGATCACCGCCCGCCGGTCGCCGGCTCGTGCTGGGAGGTCGCGGCGGCACCGGTCAGGTCGGCGAGGCTCAACTGGTTCCGCGGCGGGTCGGGCAGGGCGATGCGGCGGGTGATGCCGAGGTCGGCGTCGACGTGCACGAGCATGCCCGGCTCGAGCGCGTACCAGCGCGAGTCGTCGTCCATCGGCTCGCTGGCGAGCACGACCGACGGGTGCTCGGCCAGGTGCGGCGAGTGGGCGCGGATGCGGTCCGTGCGCAGGTGCAGTGGTCCGGTGGCGGTGGTGTCGCGACGATCGAGCAGATGCAACTCGTGGGCCTGCGGATAGCGCAGCGCCCACAGGTCGGTGGCGGTGGCGAGCAGGATGTTCGCGGCGTAGACCTCGACGTTGTCGGCCACCCACCGCATGGCCTCGACGAGGCCGCGTTCGACGTCGCCGTGGGGGCGGATCGTCGCCGTGATCAGCGCGAAGACGCGCTCGCTGTCGGTCTGGCCGCGGACCAGGTCGGCGGCGTCGAGTTCGACGAGGCGCGCGTCGATCGCGGCGAGGTCACCGACGACGCCGTTGTGCGCGAAGATCCGGCCGTCCTGCAGGAATGGGTGGGTGTTCGCCTCGGTGAGGTTGCCGGTCGAGGCGTATCGGACGTGCGCGACGAACGTCGTCCCGCGCAGGTCGTGTGCCTCCACCGCGAACGCCTTGTCCTCCCACGCCGCGATCGGTTGCCTGAGGACGACGGGTCGGCCGTCTTCGAACACTCCGATTCCGGTGCCGTCGGGGTTGCGGCGGCTCTGCTGCGACAGGTTGTCGGGGGCGTCGAGCAGCCAGAACGTGGCGGGTGCCGGCACCCGGCCGGCGTGCAGACCGAACAGTCGACACATGGGCAAACCCTACTTCGGGCAGGTCGCTCGGTCGGCAGCGACTGCAACAACATCGGGCGCGCGGCGTGCGGAACAGGAGTTTCCTCGTGGTGGAGCGACCAACACGGTCGGGTGAACAGCATCGATCGCCTGTCGAGCCGGGTACCGTGTGAGCCGCTGGTTTGTCCGAACATCGAACAGCCACCGCGACCATTTCGACCGTTTCACTGCACACAGTTCTCACGCCCTACCGAGCCGAGCAAGCGACCCGAGCCGAGGAGCCGACAAGTGGCCCGTGCCGTTCCCGTTTCCGATCAGCCGGTGCCGACCGATGCCGAGGGCCGGTGGTACGCGACGGAGCCCGACGACGTCCTCGTCCATTTCGGCAGCGACGGCTCGGCGGGCCTCCCGGGCGCAGAGGTGACCGCCCGGCGCGGCCGCTACGGCCCCAACGCGATCGCGGCAGAGCCGTCGCCGTCGGTGTGGGCGATCGCGCTGCTGCAGCTGCGAGACCCGATGAACCTGATGCTGGTCGCGGTCGCGGTGGTCAGCGTGCTGATCGACCAGATTCCCGTCGGCATCATGGTGGCGGCCCTCGTCGTGCTCAACGTCGTCCTCGGCACCCGGCAGGAACTGAAGGCCCGCGCCAGCGTCGACGCCTTGGCGAAGATGCAGACACCGCAGGCGAAGGTGACCCGCGGCGGCACCCTGGTGCAGATCCCGGCGACCGAACTCGTGCCCGGCGATGTGGTCAACCTGGAGGCGGGCGATCTCGTGCCCGCCGACGGCCGGCTGCTGCGGTCGGCGACGCTGGAGACCCAGGAAGCGGCGCTCACCGGCGAGAGCGCGCCGATCCCGAAGGATCCGCTCACGCTCGATGCCCGCGACGTGGCCCTGGGTGATCGCAGCAACATGGTGTTCCAGAACACCTCGGTCACCCGGGGCACCGCGACGATGGTGATCACCGAGACCGGGATGAACACCGAGATGGGTCGGATCGCATCGATGCTTTCCGCGGTCACGCCGAGCAAATCGCCGCTGCAGCGCGAACTCGAATCGCTGACCCGTGTGCTGGGCGCGATCGCGTGGACGGCGGTGGCGATCATCGTGGTGATCGGGCTGCTGCGCGGGCAGAGCGTCACCACCGTGCTGCTGCTTGGCATTTCGATGGCGATCGCGGCGATCCCGACCGGCATGCCGACGTTCGTGCAGGCGATGCTGGCATACGGTGCCCGACAACTCGCCGACGCGAAGGCGGTGGTGAATAACCTCAGCGACGTAGAGACGCTCGGAGCGACCAGCGCGATCAATTCGGACAAGACCGGCACGTTGACCCTGAACCAGATGATGGTGCGGTCGTTGTACTTTCGCGGACAATGGTTCACCGTCGACGGTGAGGGCTACGCGAAGTCCGGCGCCATCCGTCACGCCGCGGGCGAACAGACGCCGGACTTCACGCGGTTGGCGTACGGGCTGTGCCTGGACAGCGACGCGACGGTCTCGGATACGGGCGCCGTGGTGGGCGATCCCACCGAGGCCGCGTTGGTGGTGCTGGCCGCGAAGATGGGGGTGGACGCCGAGCAGACGCGTCGCACGTATCCCCGCCTGGCCGAGGTGCCGTTCGACTCGGCGTACAAGTTCATGGCAACCTTTCACCACCTGCCGATCGAGGGCGCATCGCGGTTCCTCGAGCTGGTCAAGGGCGGCCCCGACGTGGTGCTCGCGCGCTGCGGCTCGGCCTTCGCGCCGACCGGCGAGGTCGCACCCATCGACGCGATGCGCGAGGAGATCCTGGCGGCGAACCGGTCGCTGTCGGAGCGCGGGCTTCGCGTGCTGGCGTTCGCCGCGCGGCAACTCGACGGCCGCGAAGACGCCGTCGCCGCGGACCCGATGTCGTTCGTCACCGACCTGACCTTCGTCGGGATGGTCGGGATCATCGACCCGCTGCGCCCGGAGGCGATCGACGCGGTCCGCACCGCCCACGCCGCCGGGATCGAGGTCCGGATGATTACCGGCGACCACGCGATCACCGCCTCCGCGATCGGCGCCGAACTGGGCCTCGGGCCCGGCGCGATCGGCGGTCCCGAGTTGCAGGCGATGTCCGACGCCGAGGTGACGGCGGCGCTGCCGGACGTGCACGTGTTCGGCCGCGTCACCCCGCAGGACAAGCTGCGGCTGGCCAAACTGATGCAGCAGGACGGCGCGATCGTGGCGATGACGGGCGATGCCGTCAACGACGCCGCCGCGCTGAAGCAAGCCGACATCGGCGTCGCGATGGGGTCGGGGAGCGAGGTCACCAAGCAGGCCGGCAAGATGATCCTGACCGACGACAATTTCGGCACGCTGGTCACCGCGATCCGGCTGGGCCGCAGCATCTACGACAAGATCGTCTCCTACATCCGCTACCAGATGGCGAAGCTGTTCTCGCTGGTGCTGCTGTTCCTCGTCGCCAGCGTCTTCGACATCAACGACGGGATCGCACTCACTCCGTTGATGGTGCTGTTCCAGAACTTCTTCGTCACGCTCTTTCCGGTCGCCGTGATCATGGTCGACCCGGCGCCGCCGAACCTGATGAGCAAGCCTCCACGCGACCCGAAACTGCCGATCGCGAACCGCAGGGCGGTCGTGCAGTGGTTCTTCTACGGCGCCCTGCAGTTCGCCGTCACCCTTGTCGCGCTGCTGTTCGCGCCCGGCGAGATGAGTTCGACCGAGGCCAACGTTCCGATGACGATGGCGTTCGTGGTGTTGAGTCTCGCGTCCGTCTTCGCCGGGCTGGTGATGCGCCGCGACCCCGAATCGGGGCTGTCCGCCCCTGTTCTCGGTGCGCTGAAGATCCTGTCCATCCCGGCGATCATCACCGTGCTGGCCGTGGAACTCGGATTTCTGCAGGCCTTTCTGATGACCACCTCGCTGACCGGTGGCCAGTGGCTGGCCTGCCTCGGGCTGGCGGTGATCGTCCCGGTCGTCGTCGAATTGGAGAAGATCGTGCGGCGGCGTCGCAAAGCGGCGCGTGCGGAGCCGATCCCGGCCGTCGCCGCCGTCCTGCCACAGCGGGCGCGGGCCTGATCAGTGCGAGCACGCGGCGCCGTCCGACACTGACGCGCGGCAACGAAGTCCGCTTCTGGTCGAACTGCGATTTCTGCTGTCGCCTCCCTCTCTCGGCCACCGCACATCCGACTCGCCTCGGTCGCCGGCTGGCTGCGCGGACACCGGGCGATCGAAATCCGGCTGGACTGGGTCCGGACGTCACAGCTACTGGATTCGGAGCCAGCCTGTTGCCTCGTGATCAAAGTCGTGATAAAGAATGCCGGGATGCCCTCCGGAAGTGTCCGTGCGTCGGTGTCGTGTCACAACCGGCACTGGGAGAAGCCCGTGTGGTAGACGCTCATAATCTGGGCAGCACCTTCACCCCAAGTGTGCCGGATATGCGCGACTCAGTCGGGCTGACAGCGTCCAGCTGATCCAGTATGCCGGCGCCACGTTGAGGTGGTCGCGCAACTCGGCTGGGGTCGGGTTCGGTGATGGCACACCAGCAGCGTTTTTTTGCAGTATGCGTGAACGGAATGTACGAATATCGACGCCAACACTACCCTCCCCGCCTCCCCGCCAATACACATACACCGAAGCCAGGCCCCACGCGAGAGGTTTCACGCTTGGCTCCACAGAGATGTGGGCTCGCTCTGTCTGTCCCCGGGGTCGGATATTTACCTCGCGATTAGCACCGAGACGATTGAGAGCATAACCCCAGCAGCTAGCATCGCGCGGATCGCCCTCTGCACGTGCAGGCTCTTGACGGCCGCGATCTGCGAGTTGGCACAGATTTGGTCAGCAAGCTCTTGAGTCAGCAACTGAGGATCGATTGTCAGCGTGTGTAGAACATCCCGATACTTGATTCGCTGACCTCGAAAGTGCTCGCTGATGTGGCCGTAGAAGAGTCGGTTGATCTCGTTAGGTGTGTACTTGTCGACGTTTCTGGTGCGCGGAGTCAAAGTCAATCCGCAGAAGACTCCAGTCGTGACCAAGAGCGCGCAGGCGCATACGGTGAAGAACTTCGTCCAAATACCTGTTTGGGGAAGGTCCTTGACCATGTTGAACAGGAGCGTGCCCATCGCGCCGGTAAACGCAAGAGCGACGGTCGCCTTGGCGTCCGCGTGTCGAATCCACTCATTGACAACGGATAGCAACTTCCATGCATGCTCTGGGTTCGGATCAGCCGATCGCGGCGACTCGGAATGCGCCGGTTTCACGGGTTCGTCTTTGCGAGCAGCCATCCTCAACCTCTCAACCTATCTTGTCGTGCCCATGTGGCGACACGGAGCACATGTTTACGGTTTACGGAGCAACTTGAATCTCCCAGGTTCGTGCGGGGCCCTCGCCCTTGTTCTCGGGCGGTCTCGGGCCAGCCGGTCCCGTCCCAGCAATGTCGATTGGGGACTGAAATCGATCGTAGCCAGTAATTCTATTGATCAATCACCGTGATCTCGGAATCGGCAACCCTTGGAGTCCATTCAAAGACGTGGGAGTATTCAGAGGGCTTGGGATTATATTCCTTCGAACGCAACGGGTGTCTCCCCAGGTAACGCCACTTCCCCCCATGAGAAAAACCCGGGGAGGTGATCTCATCGACGCTGTCGATCGCGGCTGAATCAATCGCTGCGTAATGACCACGCTTTGATAAGCGAATTGTTTTCCCACCGTGTTCCGCAGTCCCTTCTGCGATAAGCCGACTCAGCCCCTGCTCCAAGCGTGCTGTTTTGACAACATGCTCACCGTCGAAGGTTGACATAAAAGATGCAATACCGTTTATCCTTCCCCACGTATACTCGCCGGCGAGTAATGCTATCCGAGATCCCACGCGGGCCGATGGACTCGTCACCCCCTTGTTAATCTCATTCTCGATTCGCGAGACCGCGGTTGTCCATTGTCTTAAGAACTCGTTCAATGCATCCGTTTCGGTTCCGCGATACTTCCATTCAGGAAGGGCCGCTATGAACCCGTCGCCCGCAGTTTGGATTTCTAAGGTATTGAGCGAGGAAAGCACCGCTTCAAGATTCTCAAACACATTCCTGCGGAATTGCTCACGATGCGCGTCTTGCGATGTGTGAAGAAGAATCAGTTGTTCTGCGAGGGCGGTGCCGTACCCCGCTACATCGGCGGCACAGATGATGCCTCGGCTCCGCCTTTGAAACGGAGTATCCGCCACATTAATTGCTTCGGCGATAATTCTCCGACGTGATTGGTACTCTTCTAAGATTCTCGTCAGTCCACTTATTGCGGGTTTGCCCAAGTAGCGGAGGCACATCGAACCGGTACCGTTCGGGTCGGCATCGAACATTTCCCTCGGATACTCTTTGTTCCAGACAGGGAGATAGACAAATCCGTGCCGCCCTTCGATATCGGTAAGATTATAATAGGATTCCTTAGCGGCCCGTTTCAACCCGTACCGAAGTGTGTAATACGCGTTTATGTTCGTCGGGTCGTTGTTCGAAGGTTTCACCTCCAGCAGGTCGCCCCTGGAGACCAAATCTACGTCTCGGATTCCGAATGATTCGGCTAGACGTTTTACGGCACGCTCGTATTCTTGCTCTCGCTGCCGGAGGTTGTCCTCAAACCGCCCAAGGATCTCATCCTCACTGTAGACAGATTCCGTGAGATCAAGCGGAAATTGGAGGTTCGGGCAGGACCAGTACCCTTCCGCGTTACCGAGCATGGTTGTTCGACCATTCAATACAGGCGGATACGAGTGAAGTCGAAGTATCAGCGCCGTCTTATCGCCGGTCTTGACGGAAATTTCGAGCGATAGAACCACACACAGCCGAGCTACCGGTTGACTATCCGGCAATCCGTCACGACCGATCACAAAGTACCGTGGGTCTTGCACTCGTCTCTCCACGTTCAGCGTCTCTCTCGGATGGTCGCGGACTGTCGTGCGAACGTAGCACCTCAGCCTGAATCCGTGGACGGATCCGCGGGTGATCGGCGTGTAAACGAGGAAAATGCCTTCTGAGCTGCAACAATGGTGATTGTATAGGGCACCGTCGCCGCACTTGGGAAGGCCTTTCAGTGCAACCATCGCGCACGTTCACCGCCGGTCCGCGGTGTTCGACGAACGGAACCCGGGTCTCGGCCGCCGGGCTGTGCCGTTCATGGAACTCGCTGAGCAGACCGGGCTTTCGGAGCTGATCGACACCCACACCCAGCTGCCCGCAGCCGGGTCAAGTCGGACGCGGTCAACCCGCCGGAAACTGAGCACCATCATCGCGGCGATGATGACCGGCGCGGACACCATCGGCGACGTGAACCTGCTGCTCGCCGGGGGCACCCCGCGCGTGTTCGGCGAGGTGTACGCCCCGTCCACGACGGGGATCTACCTGCGCGAATTCGCCTTCGGCCACAGCAACCAATTCGCCGCAGTGCCCACCGGAGACACCTGATCGCCCTCGCGGCGCGCACCCCGCTGCTGCCCGGCATCGAGGACTGCGCCTTCCTCGACATCACTCGCTGCTGCGCCCGGTCATCGGCCACCAGAAACGGGGCGCCTTTATGGGTGCGCTCACGCTCTTGGGGCATCCGAGTCGGCCTGGATCCGGGTGTTGAGCAGGCCAAGGCTAGCGCCGTCCGCTACAGTGAGTCGCGTACCGACCACTCATGTCAACGAAGGTGTGAAGGTGTAGCCATGGCTAGCGCAGAGACGGCAACGTCGGACAACGTATGCACGGCTGAGAAGGTTGTGTTTGCCTCACTAGCTGAGCTGGACTTCCAGACCATGACAAGGGGCGGTGTCGAGTTCGTGCTTTGCGCCTCTGCGTTGACCGCGCAGATGTAGGCGGCTCTCCAATCTAATGGGGGGCGGCGTTTTCTACGCGCTCCCGGGCTTAACCTTCGCCGAGCGTCCGCAGCTCTTCGAGAGTCTGTTGAGCGATGCGGGGCTACCTGTGTGCGACTATCTATCGGTTACCGTGGGCACTCGCCAGGCCTTGCTGTTGCAGTCGGGCCCGGCGGTTCGCGCACTCTTGAGCTCCCAAGCCAGGAAGGGGCGTCCTGTCGACGGACTACGAAGCGTTGGAGGGTATATCGGCCTCAGCAACGAGCGTTTTCGCGTGTCAAGATCTGATGTAGTCGCTGCCGTTCGTGCGACCGCACGAGATATGGACGGTCTCAGGGCTCTGCTGGCTCAGGCAGACGGCGGTGCTGAGAGCAAGTCGGTTGCTGGTGTTCTGATGGCGCACCTGGCTGGCACCGATGTAACCGCGGACCTACTTGAAATAGCTGAGCGCACATTGTCGGCGCTTCGATCGTTGGCGGACAACCCCGGTGATGGACGATGTGTCGAGAATGTGGGGCTACTTGGTAACTCGCTGCAGTCGATGATCACAACTAGATCGCCCTTTGTGCGCGAACTCCGACGGCGCGGTTGGTCTTGGCAGGACATCAAGGCCGACACGATGACTCTGACCTTCGCGGGATGGGCGAGCCTGGATGCTGCCTTGCGTTCAGGAAAATCTCTGGGCATCACGAACACCCGAGCCACGGACGCGGCCATTACTGAGCTCCTTCGGATTGCCCCGCCTGGTTGGCTGATCACCCGGGAAACCGTTCATTCTACCCTTCTGTCACGCGACGCTGATCCTGTGCCTGCTGGAACGCTAATGATCGCATCACCTTGGCTACTTCACAGAAATCCCAGGGAGTGGCATCGACCCAACGAGTTCGACGTTGGTCGCTGTCACGTGCGTCGCTGCACTGCCTATCTTCCTTTCGGCGCTGGGTCTCGCGCCTGCCCTGCGACGGCATACTCCCGGTCTTTCCTCAGGACCGCACTAGAATCGCTGCCTCTGGTCGCCCAATCATCCTCGTTTGTGCCTGCACTGACGGATGGTCGCTCAGCGTGCTTGATCCCATTGGAAAGGACTGCCGTATGAAGGTCAAAGTCGTCCTGGAAGACGTTACAACCAGTCGCGAGATCGCTCCAGCAGGACCTACGCTCGCTTCGACTCTGGCAAGCCTGCGGCTCCCGGTCACCATGTTCCAAGCCTATCTCGTGCATGAGGACCATATGTCACCTATTCCGCACTGGACTAGCTACAACACCCTGGAGGAGATGGGCGGCGACGTACTCATTCGTGCATTAAGAAATACACTCTTCGATTCGATCATCCCCAATGACGCTTCAAAGATCCCGTGGCGCGAAGGCGTGGGCTTCGAACAGTTCCTGCCCAATGAGGAGGGTCACGGTTCGCAACTCGCACAGGTGATTTTGTCGCCCGAGCAGGCCCAACGGCTTGTCATCGACGAGGTTGTCAGCTTTATCCGTGGGCAGAATGTCAGTGCCCGCGGCTGTGTTTTTGGGGTTTCTGGCGGTGGTGATAGCAATGCGTTAGCCTACGGGCTACGAGAGGCATTGCCCGCTGACCGACTGTTCGCGTTCACGATCGTATTTAGAGATGTCATGACACGAAATGCGGCCGACCGCGCGACGGTCCTCTGTCAGGAGTTAGGCATCGATCACGTCGTACTCCAGCCTGACGAGTTGGCGTCGCTACTTGACATCCAGACTTCGGTGGACGCCTTGTACGACGACTTCTCGGCAGTCTTCGGAGAGGAAGCCGTGCATTTCTTTGGTACGTTTCTGATCCTCAAGACCGCGAGGTCACTCGCGATGCAGCGAGGTCATCTCGACCTCGCCTTCGGTTACAATCGTGAAGATCTCCTTGCCGAGTTGCTCTTTCAGCTCGTCAACGGCCATAGGCCCCTAGAGTATCCGGTCCGGTCCTTGGGAGATGATCAACGCATCATCATGCCGGTGTGGCGGATACCGAAGCTTGTACTCGACGCGTGCCATCCCCGATTCAGTCTCGAAAACTATCGCGAACGCGATGCTCACACCACGCGGCAACGCAGCCTCGCGTTCTACTTGGGGCACGCACTTGACTCTGCCTACCCGTCCTTCGGCCTGAGTCTCCTCGAGGGGGTTTTGACGGCCTTCGGAGGGTCGACCGCGGAACTTACCTACGACTCTGACATTGACGTCTACGTGACCGAGTTGGCCGACGAAGAACGCCGTTCCGTAGTCCGCCAACTCTTGTCTCGGCACTTTGCAACGCACTAGAACGATGCAGCGTAAGGAGCTTGGGCTATTGCGCAAATCGGCACCGGTCGAGATGCCGCAGGAATGGGTGGACATGCCGCCGCCACCGTTGAAGACGGTATCGGACTGTGCAATTGCGCTGCGGGCCGGACAGTGGGCGACCTTCAACTCGTCGACATGGTCGCATACCCCTGCGCTCGCGAATTTCGCTGAACGCTTCTGGGAGCAGCTAAGGGGGCCTACGGCTCACGTCGTGATCGAGTACTCGCATGATATTTCCAGCCTGCACGCAGTCACGTTGACCTCCGCTTGGATGGGTTTGTCGCCCCGATCGGTACACAACGATCTCGGAGGTACCGTTAGCCACGTCGTGTCAGGGGTAGGGCATCGTCACGATCAGTCGTGGCATACCGACAGTACGCCTTGGACTGTGCCCAACCGCTACTCAATTCTCGGCTTTCTCGCTGGCGAATCTGATGCACGTCAGTCCACTGATCTGCTTCCGATCGGCACACTCAAGCCGCTCCTCGCCAATGATCCGACTGCCTTGAGCGCGCTGCGGAACGAGCACATCCCCTGGCGCCGGAACTTTCCAGATTTGAATGCCCTCGATGCTCCGGTCTTGGGCAAGACCATCCCACGATGGGTATGGCCAGTACTCGAGCCCCTCCTCGGAGACTTCTCAGCCAACTTGAGGCGTGGCGTGCTAGCACTTGCTGAGTTCGCGAACAGCACTGCCCATTACGCACCGGTCGTCGCCCCGGGCAGGGTGCTTGTCTTCGACAACCGGCGTGCTCTGCACCGAGCTCCGCATCTGGAGGCGAAGTCTGGCCGTGAACTCATCCGCATTAAGATCGGTGGAGGAGCCCTATCCTGATGGCCATCCTTGGAGTCTACGAAGGCCACAATGCCGGCGCAGCGCTGATCTCGGATGCCAACGGCTCGGTGGTCGCGGTAGTCGAGGAAGAGCGGTTCAGTCGAGTTAAGAATCACGATGCCCGACCTGGAGCCGGTCCGGGCCCGATACAGAGCATCCGATGGTGTCTGGCTACAGCTGCGAAGATCGGTGAATCCATCACGGCACTGGCAATCGGGCTGCTCGATCCCGACGTCCTGCAGCGACGTGCCGTGAACAGTTTCGCCCGCGCCCTTGCCGACGGTGAGACGCAACGTCTGACTCGGGCCGACGAGCTAAACATAGACGCACACACTCTGCTAACAATGCCTAGTCGGAGCCAGACGGAGAGATTGACGAATGTCCTCGCCACGTTGAAACAGGCTGATTTCGACCCTGGCTCCGTGCCGCAGACATTCGTTGAGCACCACTTATGCCATGCCGCGGCATTCCTCCTCGCGCCCGTGAATCGGGCACTTGTCGTCACGCTTGACGGTAAGGGTGACGATCTCAGCGGCAGCGTCTGCCTCGGACACGATCACCAAATCCAACAACTCCGAAGAATTCCCGCAGAGCACTCACTGGGCCACTTCTACTCCGCCGCCACAGTTGCGTGTGGGCTACGGCCACAACGGGATGAGGGCAAGCTCATGGCCATGGCAGCCGCAGGGAACGCCAACGCTGAACTGCGCGCAGAGTTGGACAGGCTGGTGCGATTCGACCCTGAGACGGGGACTCCGTTGAGCAGGCTGAACCACGGCATCGTTCAAGGCCCCTATCCCGACAGAGTTGCCTCGTTCCACAACCGACGCTTCGCTGATCTAATCCGAGACCTCCCACGCGCCGACGTCGCGAGGACTGTTCAGGAAATACTGGAGTCCATCGTCGCCGATGTTGTGCAGCATCATCTGAACAGGACAGGGGAGAGCGCAGTCGTGGTGTCTGGAGGGGTATTCGCCAACGTTGCATTGAACAGAAAGCTGGGGACGATTCGCAAATTGCGCGAGTTCCACGTTCACCCTGGTATGACTGACTCGGGCATTGCCCTTGGCGCTGCGGCGTGGACCTACGCCCGGAATCACCGTCGAAAGCCCGAACCACTTGGCCGACTTGACTTGGGTCCCGACTACTCCGACGACAACGCGGTGAATACGTTTGAACACTACGGTTACGTGCTTTCGTCAGCTGGGACATCACCCGAGACTCAGTTAGCTGCTGCGCTGGCGGCGGGGCACGTAGTCGCCCGGTTCGTCGGGGGGTGCGAGTACGGCCCCCGCGCCCTTGGATTCCGTAGCGTGCTGGCACCCGCTACCTCACCGGATCAATTGCGCACGCTGAACAACAGATTGGCCCGGTCGCATGTCATGCCATTCGCGCCGGTGGTATTGACCGAATGGGCGGATCTATTGTTCGAGGACATCGAAAGCGTGCGAATTCCTCTCGGCTTCATGACAACTGCGGTCATGTGCACGGAGTTGGCACGCAAGACAATTCCTGGTGCGGTTCACTCGGACGGGACCGCCCGACCGCAGCTTGTAGATGGCAACGTCGATGGTTCGTTGGCTTCGCTACTTGATGCGTACCACCGCCGCACGGGAATTATGGGATTGGTGAATACATCCTTCAACCTGCATGACGAACCAATAGTGTGCAGTCCTACCGATGCAGCGCGTACCGCGACAGTTGCGCAGATCGATGTTGTTCAAGTGGGCGGACGTGTGTGTCTGCGCAACGAAAACGCGCAGGAGTATGTGCGACCGTGACGAGCGGCCGGAGAATTCCCGCTCTTGGAACGATGACGCTCACTGGTGGATACGGCACGGTCAAACCGGAGAATGCGCTAGAGGTCCTCTTGTACGCAGTCGACGCCGGGGCCGTTTTACTCGACACAGCGAATGTTTATCCCAATGGTGAGGAGCTGATCGCGTCCGCGCTCGCCCGAAGACCCGGCCATGGCGTGCAAGTGGTGACCAAGGTTGGGCTCGAGGGCCCGCCAGGTGTGCGTAGGACCTGTGGACGGCCGGAGTGCCTACGTCAAGCGTGCGAAGCTTCCCTGCGCAGACTCCGGACAAACGCGGTCGACGTTCTTCTCCTGCACCGAATAGATGACGCAGTTCCTGTCGAAGAGTCAATAGGAGCGCTCGGCGAATTGGTAACAGCTGGCACGATCAAAGAGATCGGCATCAGTACTGCCGACATCGGACTGTTGCGGCGCGCGTGTTGTGAACAGCCGCTGTCGTTCGTACAAACCGAGTTGTCAGTCTTGTTCCCGGGGACGCGTCATCGCCTAGTCTCCGCATCCTCGGAATTGGGCGTCACCGTAATGGCACATAGCCCGCTGAGTCGAGGTCTGTTAGCGAGGTCCGATCTTCCAGTTCACTTTGGGCGCGACGACGCCCGCAACTATATCCCATACGCAACAGATGCAAGGCACAGGCAGGCCGCCTCGGCATTCCATGCTATCGCAGCTCAGATGGGTGTAATGCCTGTCCGCCTCGCGATCGGCTGGCTACTAGGTCTCACTCCGAATATGGTGCCACTCCCCGGTGCTCGGACGCCGGCCCAAGTGCGGGCGAACTTCGCGGGCCAGGCTGGTCCGTTGACAGCAACTGAACAACACGCGGTGGATGAGTTCATCTCGCAGCACCGGTTGCCGATTTCTGAGGTCGACGGCGGCGATAGCGGAATGTGACGAACGTTTCGTCGCGATCGACTTCTCTCCACCAAACGGTCGAGGACGAGTACGACTGGCAGGACCTCCTTCGGCCGCCTCTGAAAATCTTCTTTGATGATGTGCGTCCTGAGGAAGTGGCGGGCTCAGCAGCAGGTCAGTAGCCGGCGGTGCCTCTCGCATAGATTTCCTGCTCTCCGACTTCGAACGGGCTGTTGAGCTGAAGTACGCACGTTCTACCATGAACGCAAGGGCGCTCGGTGAGGAACTCATTATCGACCGCGAAAGATATTCGGTCAGAAGCGACATTCGCCACCTTCTCTGATTGGTATTCGATTATGATGGGTATCATCGAAACCCTCGTGGTGTGGAGCACGATTTGTCGCGAGACGCAAGCCTCGAATCGTAAACATTCAGCGTTTCGCCGGTGGAGTGTGGGCGCATGATCTGATCTGCGGCTGTGGCGTGGCGGCGCCCGGACTGTTGGGTTTGGTCTTATGGTGGCGTGCGTGGCTATCACGGATGCGCGTGCGGTGGTCGATGCGCTGGCTGATCCGCGCACGTTGTACGTGTTCGGGGTGATCGCGGCGAGGACATCGAAGGTCGGGACGAGTGAGGTCTCGGACGGTACGCGGTCGACGCGGTATGTGACGCCGTTCGGTCTGATTCAGGAGACGTCGCTGTCGCGGGATGTGGTCGAGGCGGCGGAGCGTCTGAGGCGGGCCGGTCTGCTCGAGGTCCTCGTCGATGATGAGCGCCGATACGACAGCTGGCGCATCGACGAGGCGGCTCTGGCTGCCGCGTCGACATCTGGGGTGTGAACGCACCGCTACGACGGTGGCTGCTGGTGCT
Organism: Aldersonia sp.; assembly: GCA_036524855.1. Taxonomy (GTDB): domain Bacteria; phylum Actinomycetota; class Actinomycetes; order Mycobacteriales; family Mycobacteriaceae; genus Aldersonia. The sequence goes on from DATDBL010000109.1 coordinate 82,643, forward strand.
GATGTGACTGGTGTGGTTTCGGTGTGTCGCGGGTGATTGTTGGTGGTGGGGCTGGTGTGACCTCGGAGTGGCCGCGCCCGAGGAGATGTCGCGTGAGGAGCTGATCGCGCTGGTCGGCGAGCAGGCGGCGCGGATCGCCGAGCAGGACGCGCGGATCGCCGAACTGACCGCGGCCAACAAGGAATCCGCGGCGCGGCTGGCGCGGCTCGAGCATCTGCTCTCGCGCAACAGCGCCAACTCGTCGATGCCGCCCTCGCGCGACGACGATCCGGGCAAGACACCGCCGGTGAAGCCGAAACGCCGGGCCGGGTCCGGGCGCAAGCGGGGCAAGCAGCCCGGAGCCCCGGGAACGCATCTGGCCTGGACCGACGACCCGACCGAACAGGTGGACCGGTTCCCGCAGGGGCGGTGCGGGTGCGGC
>DATDBL010000110.1:0-8261 GCA_036524855.1 Aldersonia sp.
CGCAGATCACCTCCGCCCGGAGGCTGCGTGGGGCACTCATGGGGCCAAACGTGGCCGATGCCTCCCCCGACTACGCCGAGTAGGCGGACTCCGAACGTCGACTCGACGGCGGGAACGGCGCGGCTGAGCTTCCGCTCGGCGGCCGCACCCTCACGCACTCATCGAACCGCGAGAGTCGTCCCCGACCTGCGCGAACGCCACACACCCTGCGCCGATCTGGGCGGCGGGACGAGCCCCGCAGGCGGCTCATGGGGCCTGGATGGGACCATTTTGGCCCCATGAGCGACAGGAATCGAGCCGGATTGTGCACAAAAAAAGAAAGGCCACCGCTGTGACCTGGGAAAACTCTGGTGGCCAGGGCCGGGATCGAACCGGCGACCTTCCGCTTTTCAGATGGAACGACCTACGCCACAACGGTATCCGTGCTGGTCAGAGTGGTGCTACCACCTCCGTTTGGACGCCTCGGAGCACCTGGTCCAGCCCGTTGGCCCCATTTTGGCCCCATGAACCGACCCCGATCCGCTGCACGAGAACATAACCCGCGGGACACTCCGGCGCCGACGCAGCGACACCCGAACCACTCGCTGGCGTGGACCTCGACAGGTCGCCCTCGTGCGGCGCGGCGACGTGTCTCGGGTCCATTTCGCAAGGATAGAGCTCGCGACTGCCCGAGCGGGCCTGGCCCGTGGCCGAGTCGCACGACGCAGCGAATTCCGCCGTCGTTCGAACACGAGGCACACCCGCTACACGCCGCGGGCGGATCCACCGGTCCACCGGTCTCGACCTCGCCGACCCGGCACGGCCCATTCGCCATGTCCGGCATTTCCTTGCGCGTCTCGGCAACGACCGACAACCACCGCTCGATGACCGCCTCGCGTCTGGCCGCTGCTCGGCCCAGCTCGGCGGCCGCAGTCCGCGCCAGGCACTGATCGAGGGCGACGTGGCCGCGGTGGCCCGCCCGACCAACAGTGTTGGTATGTGAGTAGTCCCAGGTCCGGAAAATCGCTTCACACACGCACCATGCAGGCGAGTAGCTACGGCTGGAACAAACATCCGAAGGTGTCGCTTCACCATGGCGCACGTGCCGCAGCACGGCTCCTACTCACCGTGTCCACCGGTGACGACCATGGCGCGGATCCTTCCTTGACGCCCAACGCGAACAGGCGCAGCAACAACCGGCGACGTAGCGTGTCGCGGTCGGTCACCTTCCGGGTGGCGACCGAGATGAACTCGCGGGTGCACAAGTGTTGTCGTGCCACATGGTGCTCGGCTCCATCATCGTCACCCGACTCCTCGTCGTAGTGCGTGTCGTCTCCCCCTGCCGGACCGGGTCGGGCGCGGATTCGCGGCCCTGCTGAACGCGGCCTCCCCGGTTTCCACGTGATCGACTACTGGACTCCCACGCCGGCGCCGGGGTGTACGACCGCCACCGCATGGTCGCCGAACTCGCCGGTGTCACCGCACGACTGCAACCGCGAGCGGGCATGGCCTATCCCACCCATCGGACCGTGCTTTCGCGACTAGATGACCGTTGCCGACCTCTGTCGCCAGCCGCGCCGACACTTCGACCACCATCGCCGCCAACACATCCTGCCCACCCTGACCCGACTTCCGCCCAGGAGTGATGGAGACGCCGCGGGTGCTGCCCCGCGCGTGAGCATGCCTTTCGGCGACGTCGGTCCCAGCAATCCCACGATGACGCGGCCGGTGTGTGGAGGTCACGGAGGTTGGTGGGTGTCGGGGATGCCGTCCTGGTCGGCATCGGCGGTTTCGTCGTCGACGATGCGGCGGTAGGCGCGATCGCGCAGTCGCAGCACGATCGCGGCGAGCAGCGCGGCGATGAGGGTGCCCGTGAGAACCCCGATCTTGACGTGACCTGCGCGGAGCGCATTGTCGGCGAAGGCGAGTTCGCCGATCAACAGCGAGACGGGTGAATCCGATGCCGGCGAGCATCGCGACCCCGATCACGTCGAGCCAGCGCAGGTTGTCGTCGAGTTCGGCTCTGGTGAATCTCGCGGTCAACAAGCTCATTCCGGTGATGCCCACGACCTTGCCGATCACCAGGCCGGCGACGATGCCGAGGGCGACTCGGTCACCGAGGGTGTCGACGAATCCATCCAGGCCGCCGATGCCGACCCCGGCGGCGAAGAACGCGAAGACCGGCACCGCGAACCCGGCCGACAGCGGGCGGATGCGATGTTCGAAATGTTCGGCCAGGCCCGGCCCGGCGTCGGGGCCACCGTCGGCGACGCTGCGAACGACGGGAACGGTGAACCCGAGCAGCACCCCGGCGACGGTTGCGTGCACCCCGGATTCGTGGACCAGCCACCACGTCGATACCGCCAGGGGCAGCAGAATCCAGAACGACCGGATCCGTTTCTGGACTGCGAATCCGAACGCGGCGAGCGGAATCAGGGCGAGACCGAGATAGCCGAAGTCGAGAGCGTCGGTGTAGAAGATCGCGATCACGGTCACCGCGAGCAGATCGTCGACGACGGCGAGGGTGAGCAGGAACGTGCGCAACGCGGCCGGCAGGTGCGAGCCGATCACCGCCAAGACCGCGACGGCGAACGCGATATCGGTCGCGGTGGGGATCGCCCACCCGTTCAACGCGCCGCCACCGGTACCGAGGTTGACCGCGACGAAGATCAGGGCCGTGGCGATCATGCCGCCGATCGCGGCCATCACCGGCAGTGCCGCCCGCCGGGGATCGCGTAGGTCCCCGGCCACGAGCTCGCGTTTGAGCTCGAGTCCGACGACGAAGAAGAAGATCGCCAGCAACCCGTCGGCGGCCCACGTACCCAGCGTCAAGTTCAGGTGCAGGCTCGCCGGGCCGACCGTGACGTCGCGCAGCGCGTTATAGGCATCCGACTTTGGGGTGTTGGCTCGCGCAGCGCGTTATAGGCATCCGACTTTGGGGTGTTGGCCCAGATTAGGGCGGCGGCCGCGGCGATCAGCAGCAGGACGCCGCCGACGGTTTCCTGGCGAAGGATCTGCGTGATCCGCTGCGTTTACGGCCACGTGCCGCGCACCAGCAACGGCAGACGAGACAAGGACAAGTTCATCACTGACTTTCGCACTCGCGCAGGCGCGCGGAGTGGCATCCGACGAACCGCACGAACTGCGGTTCACTCATGGCCGAAGCCCACGACCCGTATGCGGGCACAGGGATACCGGCCAGGTATCCGAAACCGCACGCGCGGCGGGTGGGATCAGTGATGTCGGGGTGGGCGGCCGGCGAGCTTGCCGTGTGCGTTCGTGCCCCAGGAGGTGGTGTACCCGTTCGTGCCGCCCGGGCGCAGATTCTGCTCGAAGAACACCATCGCCGGCTCATGAACCCCGCTCGGCGCACCGGTCACCGGCGCCGAGCGAGGTTGTATCGGCGCAGCATCGGACCCGCCTCGCGGGATCGCAATCCTGGGCTGCACAGCGTCATTCTACGGGTGCCCCCACCTGCCACCGACGGTGTCGATGTCGACACGGCGCAGACCGAGCCGACTCGAGGTGCCGGGATGCTCTCGACCACGATCGTGTCGACCGGCCCGCGAGACGGGAGAGCAGGGTCGCGCTCGGTCGATGATTCACTGGGTACTCGGTGTGGTCGAGTTCGGGCCACACGATCGGGTCGTGCGGGGTGGTGGTCGCGGCGATCGGATCGACCACGACCTCGCGGCTGGTCAGGGTTTCCCCGCACCAGTGTGGAGGAGATGCGGGAGAACAGCCGGTGCTCGATCGTGTTCCACGCGCTGGCGCCGGGCGGGGGAAGTGGCAGACCGTGACCGCGCGGCGGTCTCGGCGGCGAAGCCGGCCGGTACGGCCTTCCCCAACCGGGGCGGTAGTCGTTGGCGCCGCCGGCGGCAGTGAGCCGCTGCGCGCGCGGGTAGCGCTGCGTGTCGACCCTGTCACCAGCGGCGAACGCGGCCGGTGTTGTTGTCGGCGCCGCCACCGACCCCGGCGGGCGGCGGCCAGCTCGTCGATGTCGACGATCGGCGATGTCGAAGATCGGCACGACGGGCGACGCCGGCGATCCGCTGGATCGACGGTGCCAGAGATCGAGGCGCTCGTGGTCCCGACGTCCGCCACATTCATCGCTTGGCGGTTGCGTAGCGGTTTTGCGAGTGGGCTGGACGACGGGCGCCGCTTTCGAGGTGTTCGAGCATCGGGGCGGGGTTCCCTCCGCGAGATCCGACGACCGGCGGGGACCTACGAGGTGGTGAGGTCGCGTCGACGGAACAGCACCACTGCGGCCGCGTCGACGACGACGGCGATCACGACGAGCCAGACCAGCGGGGTGGCCGTGACCTGCGCGGCGGGTACCGCTGGGATGTGCGCGAACGGCGACAGGTCGCGGACGGTGGCGGACAGGCCGAGCAGCCCTCCGAGCGGCCCGAGGGCCAGGCAGAGGGCGAGGAAGCCCCAGGACAGTCCGGCCGACCACGCGGGGAAGGCACCGAAAAGCAGTGCGACCGCTGCCGCGACGACCAGGATCGCGGGCACGAAGACGAGAGCCGCACCGGTCAGACGCACCACCTGTTCGGGCACGCCCCCGGTGACCAGGCCGAACGCGAGTCCCGCCACGGCGCCGGTCAGCAGCTGCAGAGCCACGATCCCCGCGGTGACCAGCCCGACATGCGCGAGCATCCATCGCGGGCGCGAGACCGCTGTCGCGAGAACCGATTCGAGCCGCCCTGCGGATTCCTCACCACGCATCCGCAGCAATGCCTGCACGGCGTAGCCGGCGACCGCGATCGCCATCACGCCGAAGATGGCGGCGAAGTACGCGTCGACCATGTCGGTCGTGCCGCCCCCCAGCTGTTCCATCATGTCGCTCACCTGCTCGCCCGAGCCGAGGAAGTCGTCGATCTGGTCGCCGATCGCGCCGTACGTGGCGGCGAGGACGGCGACCCCGAACGCCCACCAGAACAGGATCATCCGTTGCATCCGCCACGCCGATCCGACCGCCGTCGGCAGCGAACGCGACGCCCGGGCCGGGCCCGGGCGGGTCGGCACCAACCCGGAGCCGAGGTCCCGGTGTTCGGTGAGGGCGAAGGCGACCGAGCCCAGCACGAGTGCGAATGCGGCGGGCAACGCCAATACCCACCAGGCGTTGTCGTCGTAGGGCCGGACCTGCTCGGCCCAGCCGATCGGCGACACCCATGTCGGCCAGCCGGTGACCACCCGGGTGCCGGCATCGGTCACCGTCCCCGTCATGTCGCCCACCGCACGCAACCCGAACGCCACGCCCAGGGCCGCGCCGGCCAGTCCGTTCGCGGTGCGGGCGCTGTCGGTGACCTGGGCGGTGAGTGCGGCGATCGCCGCGAACGCGATGCCCGCCCCCGCCACGGCGGCGCCGAGGGCCACCGACCCGTCCAGGGGTAGACCCAGCGCGATCAGCACGACCACATTGAGCAGACCGAGAACGACGTTGCCGCCCACCGCGACCACCAGCGCGGCGGTGAGCAGTGCCTTGCGGCCCACCACGGCGGCCTCGACGAGCTCGGCGCGTCCGGTCTCCTCGTTCTGGCGGGTGTGCCGCACGACGAGCAGGGTGCTCATCAGGCCCGCGGCCAGCGACAGCGGCATGACGATCTGGCTGGCCAGTACCGCGCCGGCGCTGTACCCCGACACGATACCGTTGGTGGCCAGCGCGACCGGCGACGCCGCGGTGGCCACCGCGAAGCTGCGCAGGTCGGCCTCGGTGGGATACAGACCGAACACACTCGCCGCCGAGAACGCCTGCAGCGCAGTGAGAGCGAGCAGCCACACCGGCAACTGGATGCGGTCGCGGCGCAGGGCGAACCGCACCAGCCGCGCCGTCCCCGCATACCGACCCCGCCCGCTCGACTCCGGCGCCGTCACGGTGCTCATCGCGCCCGCGTCCCGGACTCGGCGCGCCGGTGATTCTCGCCCTCGCGCGCCAGTTCGTCCCCGTAGTGCCGCAGGAACAACTCCTCCAACGTCGGTGGCGTCGACGTCAGCGACGTGATCCGGAACGACAGCAGATGGCGCATCACCGCGTCGATCGCACTGGTGTCCACCTCGCACCAGGTGCGCAGTCCGTCGACCCGCACGTCGTGCACGCCCTGCACGGCCTCCAGTCCGGTCACCGGGCGCTGTGTCTCGGCAATGATCGACGTGCGCGTGAGGTGACGCAGTTCGGCCAACGTGCCGGTCTCCACCGTGCGGCCCTCGCGGATGATGCTCACCCGATCGCACAGCGCCTCGACCTCGGCGAGGATGTGGCTCGACAGCAGGACCGTCTTCCCGGCGTCGGACATCTCCTCGACGCAGTCCTGGAACACCGATTCCATCAGCGGATCCAGCCCGGACGTGGGTTCGTCGAGCACATACAACTCGACATCCGAGGCGAATGCGGCCACCAGGGCGACCTTCTGCCGGTTGCCCTTCGAGTAGGTGCGCGCCTTCTTCGTCGGGTCGAGTTCGAACCGCTCGAGCAGTTGCGCACGCCGGGACTCGTCCAGCCCGCCGCGCAACCCGGCGAGGAGATCGATCGCCTCGCCCCCGGTGAGATTGGGCCACAGGTTCACGTCACCGGGAACGTAGGCGAGCCGCTGGTGCAACTTCACCGCGTCGCGCCACGGGTCACCGTCCAGGAGACGGGCCTCGCCCGAGTCCGCGCGTAACAGCCCGAGCAGGACCCGGATGGTCGTCGACTTGCCGGACCCGTTGGGGCCGAGGAAACCGTGGACCTCACCCGTCCCCACCTCGAGGTCGAGGCCGTCGAGTGCGCGGGTCGGCCCGAACGTCTTCACGAGATCGTGTACCGAGATCGCAGCCATGATGGGACGCTACGCCGGGTCGCGGGGGCGGTCAGGACAGATTCCGTCGCCCCCGCCGGGGATGCCGGATCACAGCCAGCGTGCCCCTCGCGCACGCCCCCGGTTGTCCGGTTCAAAGGTCGCAACCGACTCGTCGATCGCTTCGCTTCGCACCTCCACCAATACCTGCCCTCCGTAGGAGCTGCGAGGAAACAACACGCATTTCTGGCGGGACTGGGGACACCGGCAGCAATAGAAGATCGTATCGATCACTGCGCGGCGGCGAATCCGGCGACGGTAGTTCGAGCGGTCCCCGGTCGAGGCGGCCGAATCCGTGGCCGCACCGGATCGCGGGTAGTGTCCGGGTCTGCAGCGAGACGTCAGACAGCGGTCCGATCTGCGTCGTAGAGACCGGCGTAGCGCCGGAAGCCGTACAGGGTCAGCGCCATCGCGGCAGCTACGCCGAGTAGCGTCGGAACCTTCCGACGGTGCCAGGCCGCGAGGCTGGCTCCGCCCAGCGCGACAAGGCCTGTCGCGTTGAGCGCGCTCATCGTCCGGTCCAGTTCGGGGTGGGCCAGCCAGCACTCCTCACCGAGTATGGCCCGGGTGGCAAACGAGCTCCGATCGGACGGCTCGGGGGTCATGATCGGGTTGATCGCGAACCAGACCAGAACTGCGGCGGTCACGTCGGCCCGCCGAGTCCAGAACGGTGCGACGACCAGCGGTGTGGTGAATAGCCGGGTCCAGGCACTGATCGGGTGGGCGTGCCGGGCGAACATCCGGTGACGCAGCTGCTGCGAGCGGTTCATGATCGTTCCTCGTGCCGGGTGGCTCAGGGGTCTGGTGCACCGTTGGTGACGGTGTAGTTCCATTCGCCGTGCCAGTCGTGGCGGGTGATTGCGTGAGCTTCCAGTTCGCGAAACTGTTTGTCGCTGATCTTGATTCCCTTGGGGTAGGCGCCGTGGTCGAGTTCGGCGCGCACTGTCGGCCCGGTGCGGGTGGTGGTCGGGGCGATCAGGTCGACCACGACCTCGTGGCTGGTCTGGGTTTCGCCGCGCCGGTTGGAGGAGATGCGGGAGAACATGCGGTGCTCGATCTTGTTCCACTTGCTGGTGCCGGGCGGGAAGTGGCAAAAGGTGATCGCCAGCCCGGTCTCGGCGGCGAGGGCGGCGAGTTCGGCCTTCCACAGTCGGGGTCGGTAGCCGTTGGAGCCACCGGCGTCGGCGGTGATCAACAACCGGGACGCGTGCGGGTAGTCCTGCGCGCCGACCGCCTGCCACCAGCGGCGGATGGTGGCCACGGCGAACGCCGCGGTGTCGTGATCGGCACCGACGGACACCCAGTCGGCGTCGGCCGCCAGGTCGTAGACCCCGTCGGGAACGGCCTTGCCCAGTTCCTTGTCCGGGAAGCCGTGGGTGTTGACCGGTTCGGGCTGCCCGGTCGGTTGCCAGCGGCGCCCGGCGTTCTTGGACCGGCCCACGA
>DATDBL010000111.1:0-32255 GCA_036524855.1 Aldersonia sp.
AGCGCAGCCGACCTCGGCCCGGCCCAGATCGTATTCTGGATCGCATTCGCGGGCTTCTTCTTCGGCCTTACCTACGGCCTGCTCCAGATCGTCGGGGAGATGGCCGTCTTCCGGCGGGAGCGCCTGGTCGGGCTCAGCGTGGGCGCCTACGTGGCATCCAAGGTCACGGCGCTGCTTCCGGTACTGGCCGGAGTGAGCGCAGTACTCCTCGGTGTGCTGCTCGCGCTCGGCCGGCTTCCCGCCCTCGGATGGGACGTGGCCGCCTTTCTGTTCGTGACGATCGTGATCGAGGCGATCTCGGCACTGGCCCTCGGCCTGCTCGCCTCGGCCGCGGTCTCCAATGCCGCGCAGGCCGCCCTCGCCCTGCCGATGCTCTGCTTCCCTCAGGTTCTGTTCGGTGGCGCCATCGTCCCCGTCGACGAGATGGCCGTCCCGGGACGCGTGATGAGCCTCGGCCTGTCCAACCGCCACGCATTCGAAGCATTGGGTCGAGACCTGGATCTGGATCGGTACGCCGCCACCCTGCCGGCCATGTCCGCCTACGGCGACACGTTCCGCGGAGGCACCGGCACCAGTCTCATCGCGCTCGCCTCGTTTGCCGTTGCCCTCACGCTGGCCACGGTGTGGGTTTTGGACCGGCGCTCCCGGCCCGGCGCATCCCGGCGATGACGGTCCCGCGCCGACTCCGAATCACGACGGCGCGATCGTTCCTGCTCGGCAAGGGAATCGGGCCGAGGCGGTTCGATACTATTTAACCACGTTGTACTGCAGTAGATTTCGATCACAACGGAAATCAGATCGGCCTTCTTCGAATACGTTGCTCTGCAAAATGCTTCGCAGGAAGACACGCCGACTTATGGGCTCTCACGACGGGCCCATCTGTTCACTTTCCAGCCTCTCGCGGAATGTCAATCCAGGGTCAGGACACAGCCGACGCCGTAGTGTTCCAGGTCGTCGACATGGAAACTACGGAGCCGGAACGTCACCGTGCGGCCGAAGCCCCGGACTCCGCCGGGGCGCAGGTTGCTGTCGGCGCCGTTCGGCCCGAGGTGGTCGCCACCCGATCCGGCGATCCATTGCGTGGCGCCGTCAACCCGGTACACCTCGATGCATGCACCGTTGTCCCGGTCATAGACCGCCAGCGAATCGGTGAAGGTGATGGTTCCCCAAGCCAGGAAGGGCCTGCGCGTCCCGAGGTCGACAGTGGCGGTGGCCGACCCCGTGCCGAAGTTCCACAGGTGTACCACACTGCCATTCATGACGCGTCCCCTGCCGTGGCTCGCTCCGGCCCGGGGCGGTCGCGGTTGACGATTCGGACCGTGCCGGTGGAAGCGTCGACCTTGAGTTCCTGCAGCCGCGAGCGGATGTCGAACCCGTCGGGCACCGCGGCCACACCGTATGCGCTCTCCGGACCCGGGTTCGGCGCTAGCGCGAGCACCTCCTCCTCGCGGGCCGCCACCGGCTCATCACTTCCAAGCACATAGGAGGCGTGCGTGTGCAGCACGTTCCCTGTCCTCTTGTCATAGACCACGTACATCTTCATGTTGCCTCCGATCGTCGATTCGAGCACAATGCGCGGTGGGGGATGGGCTCCTCACAGCAGGAGCACGCAACCGGTACCGTAAGCCTCGAGATCCTCCGAGTGAAGCGTGCTCAACCGGAACTGCACCCGACAGCCGAGCCCAAGGAGGGCCCCAGGAAAGAGGTTGCTGGGGGCGCCCGCGCTACCGAGATGATCGCCGCCCGAGCCGACCGCACCGGGAGTGTTGCCGTCGACGGTGAAGATATCCATTGCTACGGCATTGTCCCGGTCGTACCGAGCCAGGGAGTCGACGAACGCGACCTGGCTCCAGGCGAGGAACCGCCTGCGCGAGCCCAGGTCGACCACGGCCGAGCCTGTGCCCCCGGCGAACGCCCACACGTGCACGGTCGTGGCGACGTCCTGGCTGCCGACCAGGAAAGGATACAGGCTGAGGATGCCGCGGATGTCCTCCTCGCCGAGGTGATGCCTGCCGTTCTGCACGAATGGCCACATGATGGTGTTGCGCTCCCGGGAGTGACCGAGACCCAGGACATGACCGATCTCGTGGATTGCAACATTCAGCAGGTCAACGTTGCCGCCAGCGGTGTTCCAGCCCTCCGCGTCGTCGAAGTGCAGCCTGCCGTTCTGTGGGTAGAAGCCGTGCGCCACGATCGTGCCCGCTCCGTCGAAGGGAGATCCGTCGCCGTGGTCGCCGGTCTCCCAGCCGATGTTGATGTGTGCGCTGCCGTCCGTTCGGGTGAAGCGCAGAGGACACACGGCCTGCCAAACGCCGAACGCCTGATCCACGATCGCGACCTCGTTGACCACGTCGGGGGTTCCGTTGTAGATGCGGTAGTTCAGATTGTGGGTCGACCACGGCCCCGAGTTGAACCGAAAGGTGAACGGGTCCGTCTCCTCGTCGCCGGCGTCGGTGAGCGCGTCCTCCAACGCCTCATACGGAATATCCTTCATACCACAGCGTTTCGCGCTCAGCAGCTTGAGCGTCGCAACGTCCAGATTACCCGTGGCCGGCAGGCCGACGTACCGCTGGAACAGGCGCATTGAGCGCTGCAACGTTTTCGTGTACTCCTGCGCGGGCGCGCGGTCCATATCTTCCCGCAGATAACCGAACTGGATCAATGACTCCCTGACCCTGGCTACCTGCGGCGCCCGTTCTCCGACCGTGGCGACCACGTGGGCAGCCAGGCGTGCAGTCTCGTAGGGATCCTTCAGGGCGTCCATGGCACTCCTCAACTTGGAGACAACATCCCGAGGGTTCGCGAGCTGGGGCCGGGTCCGGACCCCGGCCGCGGGCTGTCGATCCCACCCTCTCCGGGGTGCATCGGTGGACCTGTGGCAGGTGCCGCCGTTAGCATCTCTCGCACGGATCGCTGAGGTCACGAGTAGTCGACTACTCGATATCGGGCGCCAGAGCGCCGTAGCTGTTGAGTAACGGGTCCGCGCCGAGCACGTCAACCGCGTTGCATTGACACACGCCTACTGCCACTGGGTGGGCCGCACGGCGAGGTGCCCGCGAAGGCGGGTCCTTTCCGTGCGGCCTCCCGCCGAACGGACTGGCCCGTTTCCGAGCATCCGGCTCTCCAGTGATCTACGCCGCGTCCGCGGTGGCATGCCCGTCGTGGATGGCCTCGTGACAGGTGTGGCAGACGACGAGGGTCTTGCGCCGTTTTCTGGCCATGAGGGCCGCCCACTCGGGTTGGCCTGGCCCAGGGTCTCCGAGGGCGGCGAGTTTGCGGACTTGGTGGACCGGGAGGTGCACAGACCCTCCGCTGCGGCGGAGACCGCACCACTCGGACTCGTCGGCATCGTCGCCGCGCCCACGCTCGGCGATGCCTGGTGCCGTCGATTCTGTGGTGCATGGTCAGGCGAGGTCGGGCGGGAGCGCCCAGGCCACGCGGAACCCGTCTCGATCCACCTTCGGTTCCAGCTTTACCATCCCACCCATATGGAAGCCGACCACCTGGGCCTGCTCGTCGCCAACGACCAGCAACGAGGCAAGCCTGCCGAGGAAAGGCATGTGGCCGACGAGCGCAAGCGACTCGTGCTCGGTCTCCGCTCGCAGCCACCGCGCGACCGGTCCCACCGGGTCATTCGGCGCAAGACCCGGCCGAGCCTCGACGCTCGCTTCCACGCCGATCTCAGCCGCGAGCAGTTGCGCAGTCTGCGCTGCGCGCAGCTTTCCGCTGTGCACGCAGCCGCTGATCCGGACGTCAGCGGCCCGGGCTCTTGCAGCGACACGCCGCACCGCCTCTCGACCGGCATCCGTAAGGGGGCGCTCGGGATCTACGGTGTGGGTCCTCGCCTGACCATGCTGCATCAAGTACAGGTCCATGTCGGTCACCTCCGATGGCGACACCATCATCCCGCGGACGCGTCATCGAGACCGCCACTACCTGAGCAGGCGGGGACACTGCCGGTACGAGCCACGGAATCACATGTTCATGCCGGCGCAGGCAGCGGTGCACACTTGTAGCATCTGAACCAAGAAGTCATCAATCCTACGATTGCTACATGAGCGGTGACCCGACGTACGACATCGCCGAACGCGCCGACCACGTGGAGGTGCGAGGCGTCACCAGTCGGGACATCATCGAGGCGCTCGAGCTCTACGCGCGGATGCGTGCCGCTCAGGCCGAACACGTCGCCAAGGTCCGTGACGACCTCGTCCACACGCTGATGGCCAGGAACGTCCCGGAAGGCGGATCACGAATCTCGCACCTGCGGCCCACTGATCGGCATTCTCGATCGAGCGTTGCAGTCCGGACTGGCTGGGCTAGTGAATCCCAGCGAAGACTCGACGCGACCGTGGCGAGCCGGTCGCACATCGGTTGCGCCGCAGTGTCGAAGTCAGAACCGTCCATTCCCACCTACGCGCTCGCGACGGACGAAGATCCGGGCTCAGTCTAGCGATCCTTGGTCGGGCGAGTTCCGCTGCTCGGGTGTCGGATCCGCGGGGTCGCTCAGGCGAGGGTGAGGCTGGGATGGGGAGCCGGCGGGTGCGCCGCGGTCGTGGGCGCGGGCCGTGACGCGGCGTGCTCGCCGTCGCGGTGGGCGGTGCAGGTCAATGTCGAGATCAGGTATCGGTGGAACGCGGCCGCCGCCCTGTGCCGCGAAAACCGTTCCACGATCGTCGACATGACGTACCGGTCGACGGTCGCCGAACGCCGCAGCAAGCCCTGGTCGACCAGGCGTTCCAGCGCGACTTCGGCGGCGTCGTCGTTGATCTTCATGGCCCGCGCGACATTCCCGGCGGTGAGCTCGTCGAGCCCGCCCCGGCCGAGCCGGTGAAACACCTGCAGCGGCAGTGCCGAAAGCGACCGATATGCGCTGTACAACGCATCGGCGATACCCGTGTCGCCGACCTGCAGCCATCGCAGCGCGTAGTCGTCGCCGACCAGTGGCCCGACGATTCGCGATATCGGCCGGTCCGGCCGGGTGGCGATCTTGCGTCCCGCGATGGTGATCGCCAACGGCAGGTCGTCACAGAACTCGGCGAGCCGAAAGCACACCTGCGGCTCGGCGTGCATCCTGTCCCCGCCGATCAACGCCCCGATCAGCGCCATCGATTCACCCCGCGCCAGAACGTTCAGCGTGATCCGCCGAACCCCGTCCAACCCGAGCAGACCTGCTCGGCTCGTCACCAGGATCTGGCTTCGGCTCGAACGCGCCAGCAGCGGTCTGACCTGGCTCTCGTCCCGCACGTTGTCGAGCACGACGATCACCCGCCGCCGAGCGAGCACCGACCGGTACAGGCCGGTGCGCTGGCGGTGGTCGGTCGGGATCCGATCGGGTGCCACACCGAGCGCCGCGAGGAAGCCGCCCATCACCCCATGCGGCGACGACCCGTTCGCTCCGTCACCGCCCATGTCGGCGAAGAGCTGCCCGTCGGGGAAGTCGTCGGCGAGCCGGCGCGCGAAACATACCGCGAACACAGTCTTTCCGACGCCAAGGCAGCCACTGACCACCAGCGGAACGCGAATGTCGGACACGACCGACACCGCCTCGTGGGCGATCGAGAACTCGGCCCGTCGACCGACGACGTCGTGCGGGCCGATCGGCAGCTGGGCGGGGGGCACGTCGAGCGCATGTGGTGACCCCGCCACCGATCCGGCCGTGCTCCCCTCTACTGGGGGTCGCGGGGGCGCGTGCAGAGCCAGCTGCATTCTCAGCTGGCGCCAACGACGCTCCCACTCGTGGCGATCACCACCGCAGGCCCGCACGAATCCCAGCGTCACCGGCAACGTCGGCACGCGGTAGCCGCTGGCCGCACCCGACAGCACCGACGGCGAGAACAACGCGACCTTCGCCATCGTCCGGTACGGCGGACTTCCCGCAGATTCGCGAAGCCGTCGCAGCGCACGCGCGAACTCCATCGTGGGACTCGGCCCAGCGTCCAGCGGCTTCTCCGGCCTACCCACGGTGACGCCCCACGACGAAGCCGCCCCCGGGCGACCGTACCGAGAGATCCACACCACTGAACGTCACGTGTCTTCCCCCCAATGATCATGATCGTGCCCCGCCGAAAAGTGAATCCCGGCCATGGTTCCTCGACGGGGCGGGCGGTAGTTTCGAGACTGCGACAGATCGGCTGCCGCCGCTCCCGCCGGTGCCCCAACTACCCGACTTCTGGGCCCCGTATCGTCGGCAATTCGACCTCAGGCGGCGGCGGCACAGGCACGAGTCCGATCTGCGCCAATAGCTGCATCTGGTCGAAGTAGATCTCCACTCGCGAGAGGCGCGCATCTCGCAGTTCGGCCATGGCGCAGAATCGCAGCACGACGGTCGCACCCGTCGGCGCAACCTCACCGTCGGTCGTCGTGAGCGGTCCGGTGTGGGTGCCCGTCCACTCACCTTGCACCGCAACACGATCGCCCTCCTGCACGGCGGTCGTGATCCAGTGTCTGCCATCGGGCATCGCCCGCGCGAATCTGCGGCTGAATTGCACCCACTCGGCGGGACTTTGCAATGGTCCCGACGGCGACACCATCACCACATCCGGCGTGCACGCCGTTGCGTAGTCGGCCCACCGATGGCCGTCGATGACGTCGAACATCTGCTCCACGATCTCGAGCGCGTTGGTCACCATGTTCTCCTTGAGATTTGGGTGTTTGTCTGCAGAAGAGTCTGGGCTGGGCAAGGCGCCACCACATCGGTCGAACGGCCTATTTTCCGCGCGCGCCGATAGGCCGAACGACCGATGTGCCACGCTGCGGCCTCCGCGCACTCTCGAAGTCCCAGGACCGCAACCGAGGAGGAACAAGAGCATGAGGAACGAGAGCCGCGCAGTCGTGATCGGCGGGAGCATGGCTGGGCTGGTGGCGGCCCGAGTGCTGGCCGAGCGGGTGGGCCAGGTGAGCATCGTCGACCGGGACACCCTCCCACTCGCCGCCGTGAACCGCACGGCCGTGCCGCAGGGGCGTCACGCGCACGGGTTGCTGGCCGCAGGCGAGCGGATTCTGCGCGACCTCTTCCCCGGACTCATGGAAGAGTTGGTCGAGGGCGGCGCACAGGCGGTCACAATGGACGATGCACGGTGGTGGCAGATGAACGGCTACCGTACCCACGCCCCGGGCGCACCCGACGGAACTCTGTTCTCTCGGCCGTTTCTCGAGGCGGTGGTCCGGCACCGTGTCGCGCAGCTGCCGAACGCGTCGTTTCATCGGGCCACCGCTGCTGGCCTCGAGTACCGCGACGCGAGAGTGATCGGTGTCCACGTGGTCGGCGATGACGGCGCCGCGATCGTCCCCGCCGACCTGGCCGTCGACTGCTCCGGCCGTGGCTCACGGGCGGCTCGCTGGCTGACCGATATCGGCTACCCCGAGCCGGCCGTGGCACGCGTCCAAGTCGATGTGCGCTACGCCAGCCGCCTGTACCGCCGCACACCCGGGCTGCGAGCCGACCGCTCGTGGTACGTGACCATTGGCGATCCGGCCTGCTCCAAACGCGTCGGTGTGGCGTTCCCGATCGAGGGCGACCGCTGGATCGTGACCCTCGCCGGGAGCCACGGCGACCACCCCCCGACCGACGACGAGGGCCACCTGGCCTGGGCACGGACGCTGCCGACCGGCGACATCGCCGATTTGATCCGCGACGAGGAGCCGCTCGGGCCGATCGTCACCCACCGCCTGCCGTCCAGCCAATGGCGTCACTTCGAGAAGTTGCGTTCTCACCCAAGTGGTTTCGTTGCGCTCGGGGACTCCGTCTGCAGTTTCAACCCGATCTATGGTCAAGGCATGAGTTCCGCGGCCCAACAGGCCGTCGCGCTCGGCCGCGCAATCGACCGCCACGAAATCGACGGCGCCGGAATACCCCGCGCCTTCTACCGAGCGGCGGCCAAGATCATCGCGAATCCGTGGGCCATCGCCGCTGGCGCCGACTTCGCCTTCCCGGAAACCACCGGCCCGAAACCGCCGATGACGGACGTGATCAACCGCTACGTGGCCAAAGCGATCGTCGCAGCCCAGCATGACGGCGTCGTCGCCACCGCGATGTGGGAGGTGCAAAACCTGCTGTCGCCGCCGCAGTCGCTCATGCGACCCACCGTCATGGCGCGGGTGTTGCGGGCGGCCCGGCGAGGACCCAGCAAGCGCCGCACCGCGCCGACTCCCGCGGCACGTCCCACGCCAGACCGGGTCGGTTGACCGGACGTCCGAACCGATGCGCGTGCCGAAATCGGGACCAACCGAGCCGGGTCGATGACTACTGTCAGCGTGTGTCCGTTGCGTCGATCCGGGTTGCGGAGGTTCTCGCCGCGCTGTCGCTGACGACAGATCTGGCAACCGGGTTCCCGTTCGAAAAGGGCCTGGCAACTTGCCTGGTGGCGACCGCGTTGGCCGATCGGATCGGGCTGGACGAGGCCGAGCGTCGCGTCGTGTTTCATGCCGCCCTGCTCAGTGCGGTCGGCTGCACGAGTACCGCCTCGGAAACGGCCGCGCTCTACGCTGACGACATCGCGTTCCAATCCGCTTTCCACGTGCTCGACCCGGGCGATCCTGCGGTGTTCGCCGCACAGATGGACCGGTTCGGTTCGTGGGCCGGATCGGCGCAGCCGGGACTGAAAGAGACGTTTCTGGCCATTGCACCGAAGGCGGGCGCGACCGCCGTACGGTCGATGTGCGAGGTGAGCCGCGCGCTCGCGCCCCGCCTGGGTCTGCCGGACGACGCAGTGACCGCGCTCACCGAGGTCTACGAACGGTGGGACGGCCTCGGCATTCCGGACCGCCAACATGGCGAAGAGATCTCACTGGCCGGGCGGATCCTGCACGTCGCCGTGCAGGCCGTTCAGGCACAGGGCGCCCGCGGACGAGCGGCCGCGGAGTCCGAACTCCGCCGCCGGGCGGGGGGCCACCTCGATCCCGATCTCGTGACCGCGTTCCTCGGCGATGCCGACGCCGTGTGGGGTGCGCTGAACGGGCGGGACCTGCTGGCCGCCGTCGTCGCCGCGGAGCCAGGCCTACCGGCCGTGATCCGCCCCGCCGAGCGCGACCGGCTCTGCATGGCGTTGGCGATAGTCGTCGATCTCAAGGGCCGATTCCTGCTCGGTCACTCGGCACACGTCGCCAGCCTCGCCGATGCAGCGGCAAAACTCAGCAATATGTCCACGAGTGACCGCGCGGCACTGCGCGCCGCCGCACTGCTGCACGACATAGGACGCGCCGGGGTGTCGAGCGCAATCTGGGATCGACCCGGTCCGCTCGGACCAACCGAGTGGGAACGCGTGCGCCTGCACGCTTATTGGACCGACCGGGTGCTGCGGCGCTGCCCAGACCTGGCCGACCTCGCAGATACTGCCGCGGGGCACCACGAGCGCCTCGACGGCAGCGGCTATCACCGTGCAGTACGTTCACCGGACCTGTCGATTCCCTCGCGACTGCTCGCCGTGGCCGATGTCTTTGCCGCCCTCACCGAACAACGTCCCTACCGACCCGCGCTGGCCGCCGCGGATGCCGCCCGGCTGCTCAACGAAGAGGTCGCAGCCGGACGCCTGGATCGCGAAGCCTCCGGGGCCGTCGTCGAAGCGGCGGGCCTGACGCGACCGCGATCCGAATGGCCGCGCGGGCTCACCGACCGCGAGGTGGAAGTGTTGCGGCTGGCCGCCCGCGGGCAGTCCAATCGCCAGATCGCACAACAGCTCTCGGTTTCCGAACGCACGGTCGGGCACCACCTCGCGCACACCTACGACAAGACCGGACGACGCACCCGGGCCGGGGCGGCCGTCTTCGCGATGGAACACGGCCTGCTCCCTGGATAGGCCGAACGCACGATCCGCGGCCCGGCGGAAGGCGCCTGCGCGTGATCACCGGGCGTCGTCGTCGCGTTCCTCGGTGAGTTCGGCCGGGATGTCCGCCGCATCGGTGTTGCCGCCAGCGGCAAGACGCCGAAGCTCTGCGAGATCGCCACGTTCGGTGGCCACCTCGACGAGCTGATCGACAGCGTCCCCGTAACCGTGCTCGGCCAAGCCTCGCAGCTCGTCCATGTCACCGTGCTCGCCGGCAAACTCGACGAGCTCGGCCACTGCGTCGGTGTCACCCTCCGCCACTCGTTGCCGCAAATCGAACACGTACCGATCGGTCATGGTGAACACCTTGGGTGCTGATGCCAGAGGAAGCAAGGGCTCGGCCACCGCGGCGGGCTATCGTGGGCCCCGAGGGGAGAGTCCTCGTCTCGCTCTCCGCATACGGCAGCGTCACCCGCACGTTGCCGTATCGCCGTTTGGCAGGCTCACGTGCTCTGCGAGCCGAGGGCGGCCTGCAGTGTGTAGGTCAGGGGTATGCGATCTCGGTCAGCGGCGAGGACGTTTACTGTCCCGGGAAGTGTGGACTAGCGATCATGTTCTTGCCCAACGGGTTCCATGGAACTTCGCGATGCTCCTCGAGATCGGTGACAGTCAGTCCTGCGTCGGTGAGCGCGGTGAATATCTCGCCGAGGCCGTGGTTGAAACCGACACAGCGCGGCTCTGCGACCGGTGCCGTTCCGGGGTAGCTCTGCGTTTCGACGAACAGCGTTCCCTCGGTCTCGAAGTACGGGTATTCCAGCACCAGCAGCCCGTCGGGCCGGGGATCGCCCACCGACCACAGCATCGGGTGGCATTCGCGCATGAACAGCCGTCCACCCGGCCGGAGCAGACCCGCCACGACGGCGGCCCAGCGGCGGATGCTGGGCAGCCAGCACAGTGCCCCGATCCCGGTGTAGACGAGATCGAAGCGACCCGCCCCGAGCAGGTCCACCGCGTCGAAGACATCCCCTTCGACGAAGACCACCTCGGCGCCGGCGCGGGTTGCCAGTTCTCGTGCGACATGCAAAGCGGTCGGTGAGAAATCCAACCCGGCAGTCGATCGCGCTCCCAGCCGCGACAGGGACACCGTGTCCATTCCGATGTGGCACTGCAGGTGAGCCACATCCAGATCGTTGAGCCGTCCGAGTCGTGGCAGGTCGTACCGCACCACGGCAGACAGGTGGCTCGGCTCGTCGAAAGCGGTCAGGTCGTACCCGCCGGGACCTGTGTGGACGGGCACCCGCGATTCCCAGTTCGCGAGATTGATGGCTCGCCAGTTCTCGATCACTCTGCTCTCCCAGACTGGTTCGGACGGATCAGGTGCCGGTCAGGAGGGCGATCAGCTCGTCGCGGCTGTTCACGCCGTTGCGCTGCGAGGCGCGCAACAGGTGGCCTTCGACGGTGCGCACCGACATGGTGAGGTGTTCGGCGATCTGCCGATTGGACCATCCGTGACCGGCGAGGGTGATGATCTCTCGCTGCCGCGGGGTCAACGGGATCGGTGAATTGTTCGCGCGCAGCGCGGGGGTGTCGGCGCCGGTTTCGGCGGCCAGGCGTCGGGCGAGCGCGGTGGCGGTCATCGCGGCGCCGCGGCGGCCCTGGTCGCGGAAGGCGACGGCGGCTTGGGCGGCGGCGTCGCCGGCCGCGATCCGGTCGCCGAATTCTTCGTAGCGCCTGGCGGCGGCGAGCAAACCGTCGCCGTCGCAATCACGCAACGCGGCCGCGTGCGCGGCGACCACCGTCACCCGCGGCCCCTGCACGACGGTCGTGAGTTCGGCCAACCGGGCGGCGCCGCCGGGATCACCGAACTGTACTGCGGTCTGCAGGCACCAGACTTCGCGAGCCGGGCTGTGCAGCGTCTGTGCGCGCCGAGCCGCATCACCGATGATCGCGATGGCCTCGCCGACGAGACCGTCGCTGGCCCTGAGCCAGGCGTGGGCCATCTCCGCGAACTCGAAGCGCTGCGCGAACGGATCCTCCGGAGGCACATTCTCCGCCGCGGCACGGGAGCGTTCGCGATCACCGGCCATAGCCAACGTTGTCGCCATCGCCAGGTACACCGAGGAACGGATCCAGGCGATTTCGAGCGTCTCCGCGGCGGCGGCGGCTTCGGCGAACATCCGATTCGATGCCACGAGATCGCCTCGTCCCGCGGACGCGCATCCGCGGATCAAGCCGCGGAAAGCCACCGCCAGCGCAAATTCCATCGGTTCCTCGTCGACGCGGCCAGCCACGTCGTCCGCCTCTGTGAGGTGCCCCGCGAGTTGCAGGGCTTCATGGTGGACGAGGTAGAGCGGGAACCGACTCGTCGCAATGCTCGGGCAGGTACGTGCAAGACCGTACCCGCGCTCGACGTAGCCGCGGATGGTGTCGATCCGCCCCAAATCCCGGCACGCTGTCACCAGCCCGAGCACTCCGGCGAACTCGGCGGACTCGGCGGACTCGGCGGATTCGGCGAACTCGGTGAGCGGGCCCGGGCCGGTGAGTCCGGCAATTGCGGCATCCACGGCCGACCGGGGGTCTTCCTCGAACGCACGCGCCGCCGCCGTGACGCAGTTGTAGGTCTGCGTCAGCCCGGCTGCCGCCGCGAGGCCCTCGATCCGTTCGAGCTCCTGCGCAGCCTCGGTCGCGTTCTGCCGCACGAAGATCCCGGCCCGCATCAGGCCGAGTGCTGCGCGCTCGTGTGGCGTCGAGGCGTGCGCTCGCAGATCCGCGTTGACCGTGAGCGCCTCGTCGAGTCGACCGCCGTTGACGAGGGCGTTGATGTGCATCACGCGGGCGGGCGTGCCGCCGCCGTGCTCGACAGCGTGGCGGGCGAGACGCTCGGCGATGACCGGATCCATGAGTTGGATCGCGGCGGATGCGGCGTCGATCAGCAACTGCGGGTCGGGCGTCGTGTCGGAGTCGATGAGCAGTGCGGCGCGGCGCACCTGCTGCACCGGATCGGTCCGACTCCGCAGCGGTGGCGAGGCTGCGACGATGGCGCTGCGGAACCGCCGTAACCGTAGCGAGGAGGCGCGCATTCTGCGGACTTCACCGAACGTCGGGTGAGCGAGCCGGGCGATCGGTTTGAACGACCCGTCGTCGAGTGTGACGAGGTTGCCGGTTTCGGCTTCCTCGATCGCGGCCGCACCCACCACCGCCCGCAGCACGTCGAGTTCGAGTGCGTCGGCGACCGCGAGGACGTCGAGGACGTCGAGGACGTGCGGGGACTGTCGACCCATGGTCGCGTCGATCAGTTCCGCCAGCGTCGCAGACACGGTCGGGTGGGTGTCCCAGGTCCAGATTCCGGATCGGCGTGCGAAGTGACCCGACGCGAGTTCGTCCGCCAGTAGTTGGCGCAGATACAGGACATTGCCGCGGGTGTAGTTCCATACCCGTTGCGCTGTCGTCGAGTCCACGAGGTCGCCGAGCACGGTTTCGAGCAGTGCCGCGGTCTCCGCCTTGGACAGCGGTTGCACCTCCAGCCGCAGCAGCAGTTCGTCCTTCCACAGGGCGGTGATCGCATCCGGTGCCGGTTCGCCAGTCCGCACGGTGAGCACGACCGTGGCGAGGTGTCGGCGCACGATCTGGTGAACCACGAGCGCGGATTGTTCGTCGAGCAGATGCGCATCATCGACCCCCACCACGACCGGCGGACGGCCTCGGGGTGTCTGGGTCACGGCGTCGACGACGTCACGGACCCGCGCCAACGGGTCGGGGCCGAGGCGGTCGGCGTAGTCGGCGAACGCGCCCAACGGCACCGATTGGGCCGAGGCGGTCGCGGCCACGAACCGGCAGTCTCGACCGCGGTGGCCGGCGCGGGTGAGGGTTTCGCGGGCCAGTCGGGTCTTGCCCACCCCGGCGGCGCCGGCGAGCACGATTCCCGCTGCGTCGGCCGTGTCGAGGCTCTCGGTGATCGTCTGGAGTTCCTCGGCGCGCCCCGTCAGCGGCCAACCGCTGCCCATCACGTCAGCGTATTGCGTCACGGATCTTCCCGCGGCGGACGCGTCGAGTTGCAGGGAGGTCATCCGTGGCCCAGGTTCGCTGCCGCGGCGAGTTTGGCGTCCGCGATGCGGATCAGGGTGTCGAAGGCCTCGGGCTCGATCGCTAGGATCTCGGCGATCACATCGTCCGCGACGCCGGCATCACGTAGCCTCAGCGCCTCCGAATACGGCAGCGGTAACCGGTCCAACGCCGCCCGCCGGGCCTGGTCTTTGCTCACCACACAATCGTGCGACGCACCACGACGGAAGACGCAGGTAGAGCACTACCCCACTTCGACGGTGCTTGAGCACACGACCCGCATCCTGGAACATGAGCTTTCCCACCAATGATTCGACCACCCGTCACGGCGAACGGTGCGCCGGCCCCTCTCGTTTCTAAGAACTATCGCCGGGTCTTCAGTGCCGTGCGGGTGCGCGGTTGTGCCTTTGCACGACCCGTGGAGATGCCGGCGTGGATAAGGAGCCGTCGCCTGCGTCCAATCCGGTCCTGATGTCTTCCAGGGGCCCGGTCTTTCATCCCGGCACGGGGCCCGCGCTGGGAGTGGACGCGGCGACGCGCGCGAACTCGTCGCGCAACGCAGCGAACAACGCCTCTGGGTCGGGGAACTGGTCCGGGTCGGTGATCGCGGTGACCGCCAACGTGTCGGCATACGACAGCACCTCGAAATATACGGTCACGTTGCTGCCGCCCCCGACCGCGACCGGAATCGCCGCCACAATCGGATATCCTCCGAATTCGACCCGCTCGGCTGGGCCCCGAACATGGCTGACCACGGTGTGGAACCGGCGTTGCCGGGTCAGGTACCAGCGATGCCCGCCCACCCGGGCCACGGGCCGGAACAGCCAGCCCAGCAGGGCGATCGGCGCGACCGTAGTACTCTTGCGGGTGCTCACCTGTCGCTCGACCTGCCGTAGCCGGTCACCGACCGGTCCCACCGCCGGGGCCTCGACCAAGATCGGGCTGATCATGTTGCCGGCCGACGCCGACTCCGCCGTGCGGATCGACACGGGGACCGCGATCGCGACCGGTCCAGCGATTTCCCCCGGCTTGCCACGACCCGTCCCAGGGCCGCCGCGACCGCCACCAGCAGGGCGTCGTTGGTGGTGGCGCCGTGCCGGCGAGCAGCCGCGCGCAACGGCACGCGGTCGACCGCGATCACGTCCAATCGGATCCTTGGACCGGTCGGGTGCAGCAGCGAGCACGCCGCCGCGCGCATCGGCCGTAGCCCGCCGCCGGCTGCGATCGAGATCCGTAACTGCCGAATCGAGTCCATCCCACGCCGCACTCCGCCCCACTTGTCCCGCAGGGCATCTCGGGCCAGCACCGACAGCGTCGGCAGCGGCGCCGCGATCACCCTCGCCGCAAGGTCCAGCAACGCCCGCTCGTCTCCCGGGTCCGGGCATCGCGCCCCCCGCACGTGCCCAGCGATGTCGAATGTCGCATCGTCCACACAGATCGGGCGCCCACAGCCCACCGGCACCCGCACCAGCCGTCGCCGCAGCCGCGGCACGGCCTCGATTCGCTCCGCGAGCAGCCCACGCAGGACACCGACGTCGAGGTCGGCGCACTCGACCAGCAAGACCAGCCCGATCTGCTCACCCACCGGCCCCGAGTCCACCGCAAGGAAAGCCAGATCCAATGAACCGGCCCGATCGACCACCCACTCGCGCGGACCGACCAACCCTGTCCGACCCACGCGGACCCCCGGGCTGACTGCCATGACGGTATCCAACGACCTCCGCCGCTGTCCGACCAGAGCCGAAAGTCCACACCCACCCACCTCGTCCGGACGACAGCGCTGGGCGCTGACAGTGCCGCACCGCCTGCCCACGGCGCCAGAGGCTCGCACCGTGCCGCGAACGTGTCGTACCGACGCGAGGCGGTGTCGACCGGTCTGGAGGTCCGATGATGACACTCGCGATCCGGGACCAGCCGGGCCCGGACGTTGCAGGGACGATCTGAGATGCATTGCAGCCGAGTATGATCCATACTTACGCGAATCATGAACCACAAATCAGACACTTTCCATCGATGCGGATCATCATCTGCTCGATAACACCCGAGGTGGTCCCATCACCTTGGCAAGCAGCATCATTGCCGCAGCAGGCTGATCGACAGCAGGGCAACGCAGCAGGGTCGCTGGTCCCTTGTGAAGCACCGAGGACTCGGCGCACGCTGGAGCTATGGCATTCGCACCGAAGATTGCGGTTGCGGTCACGGCGACGGCTGTGATCTACGGGAGCCTCGTGCGCCCCCGGCTCGTCCGATGGGGTGCCACTGACGAGGAGATCAGCGGGCCGTTCCCAGGTGCGGAATTGGTACCCGACGGGGAGAGGTCGGGGGCCATGGCCGTAACCATCGATGCGCCGCCCGAGCAGGTCTGGCCGTGGTTGGTGCAGATGGGCTGGGACCGCGGTGGGTGGTACTCGTGGGATCACTTGGACAATGCCGGTCGCCCGAGTGCCCGGGAAGTTCATCCGGAGTGGCAGGACATTCGTCGCGGCGACTACCTGCAGTACTGGGCACCCGGCGCTGGACCCATGAACGCATATGCGGTCGCGCGGATCGAACCGAATCGATTCCTCGGTCTGCACGGATTGAGCGATCTGCGAGGCCGCACCCTCGATCCCGAGCAACCGCGAACATCTGCATACCTGGAAGGACTGTGGGGCTTCCTGCTGAACGAACTGCCCGGCGGGCGCACGCGCCTCGTCGTCAGCGGGTATCAAGCCGGTCGTCCTCGATGGCTCGCACGCCTCGTCTACTTCTGGGTCTTCCCGCCGGTCGTCTGGATCATGCAGGCACGCATGCTGGCCGTTCTCCAGAGGGCCATCGAACACACCGCACGGGCAACAACAGGGTGAATACGGCTCAACCAACTCTGGTACGCCGTAATACGGGTGTACGAGTGTTTCCGCACGCTCTTGGTGCGCGGGGTCCGGTGGGTGCTCCTCCCCGCGCGATGGGAACCCGAACACGGGTACGGGGTGATCGTCACGACCGACGAATCCCCCGACATCAGTGTCCGCACGTTTGAAGGGCTCCCTGACGATTCCGTCGCCGGCAACTGTTACGGATCATGGCAGTGTCCGGAGGTTTCGCCCCCGTCGTGAGAACCCTCCGCAGTGACGGGTGCGCTCTGGTGAACTGTGTGCGCGTCCTACCGTCGATGCATTCCTTCAGTCGCTGACGGGATCACGCTGGCAGCCACAGGTTGACCATCGTCGCCAACCCGGCGACGCCCGCCCCGTGGCGACGGTCGAAGCGTCGTCGACGGTGCGCTGCGCTGTGGTCGAGGCGATGAGCCTCGACGGCGACAACGACGTCCCAGCTAACGAATCCGGCTGCCGAAACCGCAGTCGGACACAACGCTACGGGCTCGAAATCGCGTAATTATTTTCGCTGCAATCGAATTGAGGCTCGCTCGACCACCTGCGGTAGGTTCGCGTAGTCGCAGTTATCAGCAGTACCCCCGCATCACGGGAAGGTGCGCCGGCAACCGCCGTGGGGGGCCGTCGCCCCTGCGAAGATATGAACTGCTGCTCACTATTTCGCGGAAAAGTATGCAGTATCGGATCCCGCACCCGATTTGCCGCGTAGCCTCCCGGTTTGTCTCGTCCTCGCCATTGAGAACGGGGCTGTGCCGCGGCACGCTTCTCACCGCTCATTTGCGCTCTCCTGATTCGGTTCCCGCGGTCCGCTCAGCGGGTCCTGCGGTGCAGGATGCCGACGATCGCCACCACATCGGTGCTCATCACGTCGGCAACGGTCTTGTATCTCAACGCAATCGCCTGCCTTCGAGCGTCGGAGCGGTCAGGACGTCAAACGGATCCGCTCGCGTGTCGCCGCCTCGAGGTCGGCCACGGTGGCCTCGATGAGCTGATGCGCCAGGTCGGCCAACGCCCGCGCGGCAGCCAATTCGTCACCGATCTCGGGGACCTCGCTGTCGCGCGGATTGCGGCGCGCCAAACCGACGCCCACCAACGCGATTCCGTCGCCCGTGTGCAGCCTTGCCCGGGCACGCGTGCGCGACCCCACGCCGGCGTCCTCGGCCTCGTGCTCGTCGATGACGATCTCAACCGACCACTTCTTTTCCCTCATGTCCGTTCATCTCCGTTCGAGTGCGGCAACCGGGCGGGCGACGCTGTGCAATCGTCGACATCGGTGATCACACACCGCCGGCGACGACCGGGCCAGGGCATCCGGTCCCGACCGACAGTGACCTCCGTCTCATTCGGATCGGACGGCACAGAGTGTCCAGGCCGTGGAGTGTCCCGGCCGAAGTCGGACGGTTGCCCATGTTGTGACCTTCGGCACTTTCTGCCCGGGGAGGTCGGGAAACATCATGACACGATGGCTGATCCAATGGCCCCCTCGGCAACGTGGATAAGCAAGACTCCCCGGGCCCCGACCGCCCGACCTCGCTGGATGGCCAGTCACCTCGTCATCGCGTTCGTCGGCAGTGTGGTCGTGCACGCCGCCGGCAGGTTCGGGGTGGGTTTCGTCTACGGAATCATCGCCGACGACAGCGGGCAGCCGCCGCGCATGCTGGGCTCCGCCCCTCGTGTACATCCCGGCGCTGTGGCTGTTCGTCGGGCTCGCCTCGGCGCTGTTCGGCATGGCTGCGCGGGCGGCCGCCGCGGAGTTAACCTCGCCCCACTCGCGGTCCTGACGATCATTGCCGCCGGTCTGACATGCGTCGGCCTGGTTGTTGCCTTTCGTCGACGCGACATCGGACAGGTATGACCATGGACACCAACGAGACCGTCGTCCGACTGCGGCGGACCGCGGTGCGAGACGGTGACCCGCCGCGGGGATTCGGTATCGCGCTGATCGGGCTCGCGGCGGCGCTGGTGCTCAACACTGTGCTGGGTCCGCTGGTCGCCGGGGTTGTCGAGTACCCGTTCTCCGACACGCTGCGCAACCAGCTCATCGGACTCGAGATCGTCACGGTCGCGATGGTGGCACCGTTGAGCCTTGCCGCGGGGATTCTCGCGTCGCGCGGGCACCGAGCGGCCGCCGTCCTGGCGTTCGGGCCGGCGGCGTACACGGCATACATGTTCGTGCAGTATGTCCTCGGTCCCGAGTACGCCGAGTACGGCCCGGTGATCGTATTCCAGCTCGCCCTCTTCGCGTGCGGTGCACTGCTGGCGGTCTGGGCGTGGCAGCTGATCGATGACGATTCGCTGCCTGCCATCTCACGGCGGCGAGCCCGCGTGTACGGGATCGTGTTGCTGGCGCTGGCGGCCTTCGTGATCTCGCGGTATCTCGGCGCGATCAGCGGCTCCCTGCGAGACGGCCCGATCCCCGAGGAATTCGCCGAGGCGCGCACGTTCTACTGGTCGATCGTTCTGCTCGACCTCGGCGTCGTGGTTCCGGCAACGATCATCGCCGGGATCGGGCTGCTCCGCGGCGCACGCTGGTCGCGCAAGGCCCTCTATGCCGTGCTCGGCTGGTTTGCACTCGTTCCGCCTTCGGTGGCCGCCATGGCGGCGGCCATGTTCGTCAACGAGGATCCGCATGCCTCGGCCGGACAGGTCGTGGTGTTCAGCATCGCAGCGATTGTGTTTGCCGCCTTGGCGGTTCGCGTCTACCTGCCACTCTTCGGGCGCGGCGACGCCGATTCACCTCCACGGGCGGCGTAGGAAGTGCCGCTGTCGAACGAGAGCTTGTTGCCGGCCGACTGTCGGTGGCGATGACACCCCGGATCGGTGGCATCGCGCCGCCGGTGAGCGCTTCGAGGTGCGCTCTACGACTCGGTTTCCTCGTTGCGTCGCGCTCGTGGCTTGGATACGGGCTGCTGGGCCGGGTTCACCGGAGGTAGTCGAGGTGGATCGCGGCTGGACGCGCTCACTGATGTGCCGAGGGCGCGCCAAAAGTGGTGAGGAACCTGTCCCGGAAGGCATCCATCGGCCAGACCGGTGCGCCGGCGTCCGGCCGGAGCCCCTCCTGCCAGCCCCAGTCCGTCGCCCGATCCATGAGTGCCGGGTCGGCAGCGACGATGCTCACCGGCACGTCGCGGCTCGCCCCCTGACCGGAGACGATGCTCGCCGGCTGGTGGTCGCCGAGGACCACGAGCACCAGATTCTGGTCCTCGAGCTGCGCTACGAACGACGTCACCACGTCGAGTGTGTAGGCGATGGACTCGGCATAGGCGGCCTTGACCCGGTCGGGGTCTGACAACAGGTCCTCCGGCGACTCGCCCTGGGCCGGCATCGGGTCGAAGATCGAGCCGTCGCCGAGGTCGCTCCAGTCGACGAGCCTGGGCAGCGGCGCCCAGGGGCCGTGGCTCGAGACCAGATCGATCTCCGCCATAACCGGTGCCCGGTTCGGCTGTTCGAGTTCCAGGCGCTGGAGCGCCGCCAACATGTACTGGTCCGGCATCGGCGCGTAGCCGAACCGCGGCCCGACATATCCCACGTTCCGGGCGTCCCAGACCTGGTCGTAGTGGTAGTACGTCGTCGCCATCGGCCAGTCCTTCTCGTTGGCCGGTACAGCGGCGACGGTTCGCCAGCCCGCGCGAGCGAACGCGTCGGTGAGGGTGAGCCGGTTCAGTGTGGCGAGGTGGTCGTACCGCCGCTGATCGTCCACCCACAGACCGGACTGGAGTGTGATGTGGGCCAGCCAGCTGAGGCCACCGAAGGTCGGAGAGGTGAGGAAACCGCTCCGCGACGAGAACCCGGCCTGTTGCAGCCGCCGCTCGCCGGCATCGAGCGCCGACTCGACGACGGGGAGGTCGAGCGCCGTGCGTCCGTAGCTCTCGACGAAGACCAGGAGAACGTCCTTGCCCCGTAGGCCGGTCAGGAGGTCGTCGTCCGGCGTGTTGCGGAAGGGGTCCTGCTCGAGCTCCCGCACGAACTGCCGCTGGGCGCGGAGGTCGTCAAGGACCTGCGTGACGTGGGTGTAGGCGAGCCGGGACGACGCGGTGGAGGCGATTGGTCCTGCCGGCCCCGGCTGCGCGCCGGACAACGTGGTGACCATCGCGATCGCGGTCAGGAGGGCGAGCATCCGGATCGACGGCCGCCGGTGTGCTGCCACGAGCCTTGTCAGGCGCACCGCGGACAGCGGCAGCAAGGCGATCAGCGCGACGATGAGAAGCCCTGCTCCGGCGAGGACGACGAGGGCGTGCGTGCGGCCGATCGAGTCACCGAGCAGCCCAACCGCGGAGCCGGCGTACGCCCTGTCGTAGACGGGGTGGAACAGACGGTCGAATGCGAAGAGGAAGCCCATGTCGAGCAGCCGCAGAATCGTCAGCGCGCCGAGTCCGAGTCCGCCGAAGAGCGCGAGGATCCGTGTGGCCCTAGGTGGCAGCACCAGGACGAGGACGACGAAGAGGAGGCCCTCGACCGGGATCCGGAGGAAGGCGCTCGGCACCATGTCGTCGACCCTGTCGGGTATGAGGAGCGCAACCCAGACCAGGAGCAGGGCCAGGGCCGAGGTCACGGTGGCGCGAACGCCGGGTGGGCTTCGAGAGCCATCCGCTGCGACCCAGAGCCCCCAAACGCTACGGCCGAACGACTCGACCAGCATGCCCAGCGCGATAACAAGCAGCGCGGTGGTCACGGCAGCGGGCAGGACGTCGGCCGCCGCAACGGTCAGCACGATGCCCACGATCGCGGCTACCACCCTGGCCCACTGCCGGCGCGGCTGCGGAGCGCGCAGCCACGGCAGCACCCAGCCGGCGGCCACGAACGCATACCGGGCCAGACCCATCGCGAGCACCCACCAGCCCGACTCGCGTGCGACGTACACGCTCAGGACCATGATCAGGAACGCGTCGACCTCCATGTCGAAGCGCGCCCCGAACGCCGAGGCGGTGTCGGTACGCCGAGCGACCCGGCCGTCGACACCGTCGAGCACCAGCACCACCGTCGAGAGCGCCACGAGGATCGCCACAGGCGCCTGGCCCCCCAACGAGTCCACCGTCAGCGCCGCGACCCCACAGGCCAGGACGGCGCGAGCCAGGGTCACATGATCCGCCGGCCCCAGGGCGACCTGGCTGTGACGCGTCAGCGCGCGAGCAAGCAGGGCGGAAAGGCCGGCTCCGCAGACGACACCGGCCAACCAGCCGGACACGTCGAGGCCGGTGGTCGCCGCGAGGACACCGAGGAGCGCGAGCACGCAGACGAAACCGGTGAGCGGGCCGGTCGGGACCCAGCTGCGCACTTGACCAACCCGACGCACCGTGCCTCCGTAACTGAGGTGTTGCGAACAGTCATACGGTAAAGGCGACGCTCCGATACATCCGGGCGGGAACAGGAGGGTGCGGTGCCGACGGAAGCGCGCGCGTTCTGGATCCGCGAACCCGGCCGGGGCGAGATTCGCACGGTCCAGCTGCCGGAGCCTGGTCCGGGCGAGGTGCTGGTCCGCACGCTGCGGTCCGGGGTGAGCCGCGGCACCGAGGGACTGGTGTTCCGTGGCGGAGTCCCGCCCAGCCAGTACGACGTGATGCGGGCACCGTTCCAGGAGGGCGACTTCCCCGGCCCGGTGAAGTACGGCTACCTCAACGTCGGCGTCGTCGACCGCGGTCCCGACGAGCTGCGGGGCCGCACCGTCTTCTGTCTGTTCCCCCACCAGACGGCGTACGTCGTGCCGGCCGACGCCGTGGCAGTGGTCCCCGACGCGGTCCCGCCGGAGCGGGCTGTCCTCGCCGGGACGGTGGAGACCGCGGTCAACGCGCTGTGGGACGCCGGACCGCTGGTCGGCGACCGGATCACGGTCATCGGCGCCGGCATGGTGGGGTGCTGTGTCGCCCGGCTGGTCGGTGGCGTGCCGGGAACGCAGGTGACGCTGGTCGACGTCGACGACACGCGTGCGCACACTGCGGCCTGTCTCGGCGTCGACTTCGCGCTGCCCGAGGACGCCCTCGGCGGTCAGGACCTGGTGTTCCACGCCAGCGCGACGTCATCCGGGCTGCAGCTCTCCCTGGCCCTGCTCGCGGCGGATGGCACGGTTATCGATCTCAGCTGGTACGGCGACCAACCGGTCCAGCTGTCCCTCGGTGGCGCCTTCCACTCCGCACGCCTGGGCATCCGGGCCAGCCAGGTCGGCGATGTCGCGGTGGCCCGGCGCGGACGGCGTACGACGGCCGAGCGGCGCGCGCTCGCCCTCGACCTGCTCCAGGATCCGGCCTTCGACGCGCTGCTCACCGGCGCATCGACGTTCGACGAGCTGCCCGACGTGATGGCCCGACTGTCCGACGGCAGGCTCCGCGCGCTCTGCCACACGCTGACCTACGACGAAGGGTAGGACCGATGTTCAGTGTCACCGTCCGCGACCACGTGATGATCGCGCACAGCCTCCGCGGCGAGGTGTTCGGTCCCGCGCAGCGCCTGCACGGAGCGACGTACGTCGTGGACGCGACCTTCTCCCGGGTCGAGCTCGACTCCAACGACATCGTGGTGGATATCGGCGGGGCCACCGAGGTGCTGCGTGGCGTCTTGGCGGACCTGAACTACCGCAACCTCGACGAGGTGCCGGAGCTCGCGGGGCGCAACACAACCACCGAGGTCCTCGCGAGGCTGATCGCGGACCGGCTCGCCGACCGTGTCGAGGGCGGCGGGCTCGGGGTCTCCGCGCGTGAGCTGGCCCGGATCGGGGTGACCCTGCGCGAGTCGCACATCGCGTGGGCGAGCTACGAAAGGTCGTTGTGAACGAGGTGCACGTCGTGGTCCCCGACGGGATCGACGACCCGCGGCGGCCGAGCGGCGGCAACGTGTACGACCGCCGGACCTGCCGCGGGCTTGCCGCGCTCGGCTGGTCGGTCCACGAGCACACCGCGCCCGGCCGGTGGCCCCGGCCCGACGCGCCGGCCCGGGCGGCGGTTGCTGCGGCGCTGGCCGGGGTGCCTTCTGGCTCACTGGTTCTCGTCGACGGCCTGGTCGCGTCGGTGGTGCCGGAAGTGTTGGAGCCGGAAGCCCGCCGGCTGCGCCTCGTCGTCTTGTTGCACATGTCGCGGAACGAGCCACGCGAGGTCGCGGCGCTGTCGGCGGCGTCCGCGATCGTGGCCACGAGCGAGTGGACCCGGCGGTGGCTGAGCGACAACTACGCGCTGCCCGGGAATCCGGTGTACGTCGTGCCGCCCGGCGTCGACCCAGCCGCGGTGTCGCCGGGTACCCCATCTGGCGGGCGGCTGCTCTGCGTCGGAGGCGTCACCCCGCTGAAGGGCCATGACCTCCTGCTCCACGCGTTGGCCACGGTCGACGACTCCGCCTGGCAATGCGTCTGCGTCGGCGCGCTGAACCTCGACCCGGAGTTCGTCGCACGCCTGCGACGGCTGGCCGAGGACAGGGGGCTCGGCGATCGGGTGTGCTTCACCGGCCCGCTCACCGACGACGAGCTCGACCGCGCGTACGCAGAGGCGGACGCCCTGGTGCTGGCCTCGCGCGCGGAGACGTACGGCATGGTCGTCACCGAGGCGCTCGCCCGCGGGCTTCCGGTCATCGCCGGGGAGGTCGGTGGCGTACCCGAGGCCCTCGGCCTCGCAGCCGACGGCAGCCGGCCCGGCCTGCTGGTCCCGCCCGGCGACCCGCAGACTCTCGGGCAGGCGTTGAGTTGCTGGCTCGGTGACCGCCGGGAGCGCGAGCGGCTCCGCGCGGCGGCCCGTTCCCGGCGAAAGAGACTCTCGGGCTGGGCGCAGACCTCGCGCGAGCTGTCGGCCGTGCTGTCCGAAGTCGCCGGGTGACCGGACGAATCCAGCATCCTGGTGACACCGGTACGACTGTCGAGCGATACGACGTCGAGGGACACAACAGAGTGATCGGAGGGACCGCCATCAGCCGAAGCATCTGGGCCCGGGCGCGCCTGGCGGGCGGCGCCGCGATCCTCGCCGTCCTGGTCTGGCGGGTGGGCCCCGGCCCATTCGTGGACGGGCTCCGGCTTACGACTGCCTGGGCGCTCGCCGCCGCGGTGGCGATCACGTCGCTGACCACGTTGTGCTGTGCGTGGCGGTGGAGCCTCGTCGCGGGCGGACTTGGCGTCGACGTTCCTCTGGGGGCGGCGGTGACTGCCTACTACCGGTCCCAGTTCCTCAACTCCACGCTTCCTGGCGGAGTGCTGGGCGACGTGCACCGGGGCGTGCTCCACGGGCGTGCCGTCGGCGATCTGGGGCGGGGCCTGCGCTCGGTCGCGTGGGAGCGCGCGTCGGGGCAGGCTGTGCAGGCGTTGCTGACGGTGGCCGTCCTGCTGCTTCTGCCCCCGCCCGCAGGCTCTCTTCGTCTCGTGGTCGCCTGGGTGGTCGCGGCCGTCGCCGGCGTGGCGCTGGTGGTCGTACTCCTGCGCCTGAAGCCGGGGCGCCTTCCGGCCCGGATTGCGCGCGCCGTCACGAGCGACCTGCGCGGCTCGGTCCTCTCGAGGCGGGCCTGGCCGGGCATCGTGCTCGCCTCCACCGTCGCTGTGATGGGCCACGTCGCAGTGTTCGTGATCGCGGTGCGGGTGACCGGGACGGACCTGCCGGTGGGCCAGCTGGTCCCACTCGCACTGGTCGTGCTGCTGGCCTCGGGTGTACCGGCGAACATCGCCGGCTGGGGCCCGCGCGAGGGTGCGGCCGCGTGGGCGTTCGGCGCGGTCGGGCTGAGCGCTGTCGAGGGCGTCACCGTTGCGGTGGTGTACGGCGTTCTGGTATTCGTCGCGACCCTGCCCGGCGCCGTCGTGCTGATGGCCGGGCGAGGGCCCCGTCGGGACGGCGCGTGCGAGCCGACTGGGGCGCAGGCGGTGCGAGTCAGGGGCGTCGTGGATGCCTGAACGCCCTTACACACTGCTCAGCTGCGGCATGTCGATCGACGGCTACATCGACACCGCGAGCGACGAACGTCTCATGCTGTCCAACGAGGCGGACCTCGACCGGGTCGACGGCGTGCGTGCGGACAGCGACGCGATCCTCGTGGGCGCCGCAACCGTCCGCAACGACAACCCCCGCCTGCTGGTGCGTGCGCCGACGCGGCGGGCCGAGCGCATCGCCCGCGGCGTGCCGCCAACCCCGATCAAGGTGACCGTCACCAGTCGCGCCGAGCTGGACCCGTGCGCGGCCTTCTTCGTCACCGGTGACACCGAAAAGCTGGTCTACTGTCGCACCGACGCCGTGGCGGAGGCTCGGTGCCGGCTCGGGGCGGTCGCCACGGTCGTCGACGGCGGTCGGCCGATCGAAATGTGCCGGATCAGCGAGGACCTGCGCACCCGCGGTGTCAGGCGGCTGATGGTGGAGGGGGGCGGGAGAATCCTCACCCAGTTCCTCACGGCCGGTCTTGCGGACGAGCTGCACCTGGTCGTGGCGCCTTTCTTCGTGGGCGACTCACGGGCGCAGCGGTTCGTCGGCGATGGAAGCTTCCCTTGGAACCCAGACCGCCGTGCGGCGCTGGCGGAGGTACACCGGCTCGGCGACGTCGTTCTCCTGCGCTACGCGCTCTCGGACCGTTTCGCCCAGGACTGAAGAAGAGCACGATGCACCTGCCCGCGGCGACGATCCGTACTTGGGTGATGCGGAGGTCGGTATGACGAACGCCGCGCCTCATGACGTGCTTTGCCGGCTCGTTCCCGCGGTGTCGTCCGTTCGGTGTTCGGTATTGACCGAACACCGAACGTTGGGCAGGCTGGACATGTGGACGTCGAGGACTTCGTGGTCGACGCCTTTGCGCAGCTGAGAATCGAGACCCGTCCACGGATCGGCGCACCGGACGACGGAGTTGACCTGGTCGTGGACCCGGACGGTGTCCGGGTCGCCGTTCAGGTGAAGTTTCGCTCGTTGGTCACCGACGACGTTGCCGAGCGACTGCTCGCACAAGCCCCACCGCCGGGCACCGCATTGCTCGTCGTCGCGGACCGGGTGACCGACACGGCTCGCACGGCGCTGACCCGCCGCCGCGGCGGCTACCTCGATCTTCGGGGACGACTGGCGCTACACACCGATCGCCTGGTGATCGACGCCGACGTCGAACCGGTGACGACGCGAACCGAACGGACCGCGGCACTCAGCGGTAAGGCAGGACTCGAGGTCGTCACCGCCGTGCTGATGCGACCCGAACGAACTGTCGCGGTGCGCGAGTTGGCCCGCGAACTGGGCCGCTCCCCTAGCACGGTCTCGGAAATCCTTGCCGCTCTTCGCCGCGACGGCATCCTCGACGCACGCAATGCCCTGCAGGGCACCGATCTGTTCTGGCAGGTCGCCGATCACTGGCCCAGCCACCGAGTGCATCTCGCCAAGCTGCCTGCACCCGACGAGACGACCCTGCGGCAGCCTCTGCGGCTCGGTCTCGACGTCTCCACGAGCGAGCAGGGGTGGGCCTTGACCGATACCGCCGCTGCAGCGGCGTACTGCGCATCGCTGGCGTTCCGCTCGGGCCATGCCCTCGACTTCTACGTTCCGGACAAGGCGATCATCCGGCGCGCGACGACACTGCTCGGAACCGCGACCTCCGCGATGCAGGCGCAGGCCACACTGCGGGTCGCGCCCGTGCCGGCGGTCGTACGACAGCGGATCCAGCTCGACACCAACCCCCTCGCAGAGTGGCCGCTCGCCATCCACTGTTCGTCGCGCTCGACTTGGCGCAGGACACAGGGCGGGGACGGGAGATCTTGAACGCGTGGACACCAGAGAGTCGGTGGGCTCGTGTCTGGTAGCCGGGTCACGCTCGTGGGCGATACGATGGCCGCTGTCGTCCAAGCAGTCATCGAGGTTCGGGCACTACTTGGCCGGTCGCCAGTGGTTGTCGGCCGTCTTGTCGCGATTGTCGAATCCCTACCGCGCCACCGTCGACCTCGACCTTGTCGACCGGCGAATCGGTGACGTCGGGCAACTCGAAATCCTGCGTGCAGCCGCCGGCGCCCAGCCGGCCGAGCCGGCCGCCGTCGTCCTGCCCACCGCGTACGATCGGTCAGGGTCGATGTGTTGGAGGTCCGTCAGGTCGTGCTCGATCAGCCCAGCGACGATCCCGGGGACCGACTCCACGCCACGGCGCACGCATGGGCCAGCGACACCGCCACCGCCACCGACGTGACGATCGAGGTAGTCCGCGCGGGCGGCGACCGCGTCCGGGTCACCACTCTCGTTGCCGAGGCCGGCCCGCTCGTCGCGATGAAATCCAGGCCGTGATGACCGCCCCACGAACAAGCAAGGCACCGATCTGCTCGACATCATGCACCTCGTGCTCGACGGCGCCACTCGACCAGCGGCGCTCACCCAGATTCGCTCCATCGATGCAACCATTGCGAAAGACATTGCGCTCCACGTCGA
The DNA here is from genome assembly GCA_036524855.1 of Aldersonia sp. Lineage (GTDB taxonomy): Bacteria > Actinomycetota > Actinomycetes > Mycobacteriales > Mycobacteriaceae > Aldersonia. The sequence continues at coordinate 28,033 of DATDBL010000111.1, forward strand.
TCTGTGGCTCACACGCAAACGTGACCAATCACTCCGATGGATCCGAGCAGCGGGCGGCCACGAGATCACCATCGACGATATCGACCTGGTCGCCGAGTTGCTGACCGACGCGGCGGCGCGCTAGTGTCCTGCGCCAGTAATTCAATACATAAATGTAACCGAAGCCCGTCGGCGCCGATCCTCGACGAACCACCTCGCCAGCGCGAACCAGTCGTGCACGAATGTCGCGCCGGTGCGCCAAGCCAGCCGCGTCCAGTCGGGGAAATACATCACCGTGCCGGTACCGAGCAGGACCAGAATCGACCCGGCACTCAGCGCGCCGTTGAGCTTCTGGCCGGCGTTGAACTTGCCGACACCGACACCGGTGCGGCGCAGACACTTCCGCCGCAACCAACGCCAGTCGTCGGGCGTGAACCGGTTGAGCCGACCGAGGTCGGTGCGGTACGCGATCGAGACCAGTCCGATCACGAGCGGCACCGGAAGCGCGAAGCCGCACCACACATGCACCAACTCCGCGATGTGCCGGTTGCCGACGAGCACCGCGATCGACCCGTTGTACCGGATCGCCGCCGTCGCGATGCACCCCCCGACCAGGACGCCGGTCAGCCAATGCACCCAGCGCTGGACCCGGGCGAACCGATGCAGGTCCCGGGCCCGCGGCTCAACCGGTCGGGTGGTCACGCACGTCGGTTCCGGGTTGACGGGAGGCGGCCGAAGCTGGCGCGGATATTTGTCGGACCCATCTGCGACAGTGATCGTCGTGGAGCATCGCGATCGGCTGGGACGGTTCGGCGTCGAGCGGCTGTGGGCCGCACGGGGCCGCTGCATCGAGGTGGCCGATCCGGACGTGAGGACCGGCGACCTGGTGCGCGACCTGATGGAGGATCTCACCGGCTTGGGTGCGCGTCGGTACGGCCGCCGCCGCGGCGCCCGGAACCGGGCACTGCGTGCGGTGGCCGTGGCCGGACGTGGGGACCGGGTCGAGGCGACGGTGTAGCGGTGGCGCGGTACGAGATCCCCGACGGCTGGACCGCGCAGGCCTACCGCTACGCGCTGGACCCGACCCCGACGCAGGCGCGGCTGCTGGAATCGCATGCCGGCGCGGCCCGGTTCGCGCACAATAGGATGCTGGCCGTGGTGGTGGCGGTGCTGGCGCAGCGGGCGGCGGAACGCTCCTACGGCATCGCCGAGGACGCGTTGACCCCGGCGCAGGGCTGGAGTTTGCCCGCGCTGCGCAGGACCTGGAACCGGCGCAAGCCCGAGGTGGCGCCGTGGTGGCGGGAGAACTCGAAGGAGGCCTACAACACCGGTCTGGACGGCCTCGCGCGCGGTTTGGACGCATGGTCGAAGTCGCGGCGCGGGGACCGGGCGGGCGCGAGGATCGGATTCCCGCGGTTCACGTCCAAGCACCACGCCGCCCGGTCGGTGCGGTTCACCACCGGCGAGATCCGCGTGGAACCCGATCGCCATCACGTCACGCTGCCGGTGCTGGGCTCGATCCACACCCTGGAATCGACCCGCACGCTGGCCCGCCGGGTGGAGGCGGGGACCGCGCGGATCCTGTCGGCCACCGTCAAATGCGAGGGCGGGCGCTGGTACTGCGCGTTCGCGGTGATCGTCGCGGGCAAGCAACTGCACGCGCGCGCCGCCCGCTCGGCGCACCCGGTGGTAGGTGTCGACGTCGGAGTGCGGGACCTGCTGGTGGTCGCGGAGCCCGACGGCACCGAGGTCGACCGGGTCCCGGCGCCGAGGCCGCTGACCGCGGCCCAAGCCAGGCTGCGGGCCTTGCAGCGGCGCGCGGCCCGCCAACACGGCCCGTGGGACCCGGTGACGAACACGCCGCGGGCACCGTCGAAGCGGTGGCGGCTCACGCGCGCGCGGATCGCGAAAACCCATGCGCGGGTCGCCGATATCCGCCGTCACGTGTTGCACACCGCCACCACGAAGCTGGCCCGCGCCCACGAGGTCGTGGTGGTGGAGGACCTCAACGTCGCGGGCATGAGCCGGCGCGGCGGCACCCGCAAGCGCGGGCTCAACCGGGCCATCGGCGACGCCGCCCTGGGCCGGGTCGCCACCCTGCTCGTCTACAAGACCAGCTGGAACCAGACCCGGCTCGTCACCGCCGACCGCTGGTTTCCCTCCACCCAGACGTGTTCGCGCTGCCAGGCGAAAACCAAGCTGACGCTGCGGGACCGGATCTACCGCTGCCGCAACGGATGCCCTCCTTTGTGCCGGGATCTGAACGCGGCGACAAATCTCGCCCGCCTCGGCGACACCACCGCACCCGGTGGTGGAACGGGGACCGGTACCGGGAGTAGCCCGGCCGCCAGCGTCACGGCTGGAGACGGACGTGGAGCCAACCGGAAGACCCGCCCCACCACCGCGGTGGGGAAGGCAGGAGGCGACGAAGCGTCTACCCCGCACGGTACACGGCACACCGTGACCGATCGGACGGGGACTGCCGCTCCGCAAGGAACGGCTGCCCGAAAATGAGTCACCACACAAACACTCACATTTCGGGTGACGGAAGCCGAAGTCGATGCCGCCAGGGTCGCGCGGTGTCCACTCGCCGGCCAGGATGTAGTTCGCCGGATGCAGTGGTCGCACTCCATCGGCAAGCTCGCCGTGCCGAGTCTCCAGCGCGTAGGCGCGCACGACCTCGATCCTCGCCGGGCCCCGCGCAACGGCTACCTCCCAGTACCACGGGATCCCGGCGTGCGCGAAACGAGCCTTCCTGGCTTCGAGGTCCGCGGGCGTGTTGGATGGCGACAACACCTCGCCGACGAGCGCGACGTCACCGGCCCGAACATCATCGAACTCTGCAGCGCGGCATCGACACACCAGAAAATCGGGCGTCACGAAGTCCGACTTCCCGGCCTGCCCGAAGAAGACGTTCGTCTCCTGCGCCACCTCCCAGCGGCGCTCCGGCTGGGTGGACCTCGCCTCTCGCGCAGAGCGGCGCAGACCGCTCCACATGAGGCCCGTGTAGTTCTGATGCTCGGCCGGTCCGCGCCGAACCCAAACCACCCGACCGTCCCACAACTCGATCTCACCGGCGATATCCTCGGACAGACGCTCGAGTTCCTCCCATGTCATGAACTCGGGCAAGTCGGGCCGCTCGAGCTGTGGAGGGGACACAGGCACACCGTAGTCGCCCGTCCGGTCCTACCGAATGGGGACTACTCTCGGCCGGATGTCGGCCGGACCGGAATCCTCACACACAAAGATCGCGGCGCTGCTCGGTGACATCGATGCGTCCGGCTCGTTCAGCACCCGCCGCACGGCGTCGCCGGACGATCTGCAGATCGAGGTCAAAGGCATTGGGCAACTTCAGATTCCGACACAGGACGCGCAGGCGCGTGCGCTTCGCCGGATCGCCCGGCCGGCCCGCTACGGACTTCGTGAGCAGACATTTGTCGACCCGACGGTTCGGGACACCTGGGAGATCCCCCGCAGCAGGGTGAAGATCGACAAGCGTCGGTGGAGCAAGACCTTGTTACCGATTCTGGACGGCGTCGCCGCCGATCTCGGCCTGCCCGACGGGTGTCGACTGGTCGCAAAGTTGCACTCGATGCTCGTGTACACCAGGGGTCAGTTCTTCGGTCCGCACCAGGACTCGGAGAAGGACGACCGGATGGTCGCCTCACTGGTCGTCACCCTCCCCGGCACATTCACCGGAGGATCGCTGGTCGTCGAGCACCACGGCGAGCGCAAGGTCTACCGATCCTTGAAGGACAAGCTGTCGTTCGTCGCGTTCTACTCCGACTGCCGCCACGAGGTGCGACCGGTTCGTTCCGGTCACCGGGTCGTGTTGACATACAACCTGATGCTCGCCGATGCCGACGCCGGCTCTGCTCCGCCGGTTCCGGGTGTTCACCTCGCGCTGGCCGACCTGCTCGGCAAGCATTTCGAGACGCCGATCCGTTCGCGGTGGCGCGACGGCGAGGGACCAACGCCGAACCGGCTGGTGTATCTGCTCGATCACCAGTACACCGAGCGCGGCCTCAACTGGACCCGACTCAAGGGCGGCGATGCGGTTCGCGCGGCGGCGCTGCGGGTTGCGGCCGACCGTGCGGACTGCGACATCGCCGTCGGCCCCGCCGACATTCAGGAGACGTGGAGTTGCCCCGCCGAGGAGGGGGACGGCTGGCACTACCGCCCACGTTGGAACAACTACGACGACCCCGACGACATGCTCGATGACGGCCCGGTGGACCCAAGTG
>DATDBL010000112.1:0-2795 GCA_036524855.1 Aldersonia sp.
GATGGAATACATCGACGACGCCGACGAGTTCGCCTGCCGGCTGCCGCTCATGTCGAAGGGCCGCAACTTCACCGAGCCGGTCGCGCTGAACTGGAGCGACTTCGGCACCGACGTCGACTTCGGAGCACTCACCCAGCAACTGATCAACTCGCTCGCCCAGACGGGCGCCACCGTGTACTTCGGCCACGACGTGCGCGACATCACGCGCGAGTCCGACGGCCGGTGGACCGTCAAGGTCCGCAACATCCGCACCGGCGCGACCCGCAAGGTTTCGGCGCGATTCGTGTTCGTCGGCGCCGGCGGCGGTGCGCTGCCGCTGCTGCAGAAGTCGGGGATCGCGGAGGCGAAGGGCTTCGGCGGATTCCCGGTCAGCGGCCAGTTCCTGCGCTGCACCAATCGCGACCTCATCGCACAGCACCGCGCCAAGGTGTACGGCAAGGCCGCCGTGGGCGCGCCGCCGATGTCGGTCCCGCACCTCGACACCCGCGTCATCGACGGGCGCGCGGGCCTGCTGTTCGGCCCCTACGCCGGCTGGACCCCGAAGTTCCTCAAGAACGGGAAGCTCACCGACCTGCCGAAATCGGTGAAAGCGAACAACCTCGCATCGCTGCTCGGCGTCGGCGTCACCGAGATGGGTCTGACGAAGTACCTGATCGGCGAGCTGATGCAGTCGGACGCCGACCGGATCCGCACCCTCTCGCAGTTCGTGCCGCGCGCGGCCAAGTCGGACTGGGAGCTAATCACCGCCGGTCAGCGCGTCCAGGTGATCCGCAAGAAGGGCCACGGCGGCGTGCTCGAGTTTGGCACCGCCGTCATCACCAGCGCCGACGGCAGCATCGCGGGCCTGCTCGGCGCCTCGCCGGGCGCGTCCACCGCGGTGCCGGCGATGCTCGACGTGCTGCGTAGCTGCTTTTCCAGCGAATACGCAGGCTGGGAGCCGAAGCTGAAGGAAATGATCCCCTCGCTCGGCGTGCAGCTGTCCGAGGACGCGAAGCTGTTCGGCGAGGTGTGGGACTGGACAAGCAAGGCGTTGCAACTCGAGACCACCGACGGCGGAGCGAGCGATTTCGCCCAGCTCGCAGAGTCCCCTGCGGTGTGATACACACGCGCATGGCAGTTGCATCAGTGGCATCCCTGCATCGATCCTGGTCCTACGACCTGACACCGTCGCAGCTGTACGCATTGCTGGAGCTACGCGTCGAGGTCTTCGTCGTCGAGCAGAAGTGCGCATATCCCGAGCTGGACGGGCGTGACCTCGAACCGGAGACCCGGCACTTCTGGCTGGAGTCCGACGGTGACGTGATCGGCACGCTGCGGCTGCTCGAGGAGCACGACGACGGCAAGACCTTCCGGATCGGCCGGTTGTGCACCCGCAAGGACGTGCGTGGGGAAGGTCATACGAGCCGTCTGCTGCAGGCCGCGCTCGCCGAGGTCGGCAACAAGCCTTGCGTGCTCCACGCCCAGTCCTACCTGGTCGACATGTACGCCAAGCACGGCTTCAAGGTCACCGGCGACGAGTACCTGCTCGACGGAATTCCGCACGTCCCCATGCAACGCGGCGGCTACTGAGCCATACAGTGACCGGTGTGTCTTCGAATTCGACCAGCACGGACACCGGGTTCCCGTTCAGCGCCATCGTAGGTCAGGACCGGCTGCGGCTCGCGCTCGTGTTGTGCGCCGTCCATCCCGGCATCGGTGGGGTGCTGGTCCGTGGCGAGAAGGGCACCGCCAAATCGACCGTCGTGCGCGCACTCGCGGCGCTGCTGCCGCCGGTCGTCGACGAGTCCGGGCCGAGGCGGGCGCGGCTCGTGGAGCTGCCGGTCGGCGCGACCGAGGACCGCGTCGTCGGCTCCCTCGACTTGACCAAGGTGCTGCGCGAGGGCGAGACCGCGTTCCAGCCGGGTCTGCTCGCCGCAGCGCATCACGGCGTCCTCTACGTCGACGAGGTCAATTTGCTGCACGACCACCTCGTCGACGTCCTGCTCGACGCCGCCGCGATGGGCCGCGTGCACGTCGAGCGCGACGGGGTGTCGCACTCGCATCCGTCGCGGTTCGTGCTGGTCGGCACGATGAACCCGGAGGAGGGCGAACTGCGCCCGCAGTTGCTGGACCGCTTCGGGCTCACCGTCGACGTCACCGCCTCACGGGAGGTCGAGGTGCGCATGGAAGTCGTGCGGCGGCGACTGGCGTACGAACGCGATCCGGAGGGGTTCGCGGCAGACTGGGCGGACGCGGATGCGGCAGTGGCCCGGCAGATCCTCGACGCTCGGGACGCGCTGGACGACGTTGTGTTGGACGAGACCGAGTTGCGGCGGATCGCGGCGCTGTGTGCGTCGTTCGACGTCGACGGGATGCGCGCCGACCTGGTGGTCGCGCGCACGGCGGCCGCGCACGCGGCGTGGCGCGGCGCGTCGGCGGTCGACGCGGACGATGTGCGGGTGGCGGCGGAGTTGGCGTTGCCGCACCGGCGCCGGCGCGACCCGTTCGACGAGCCCGGCCTGGACCCCGAGCAACTCGACGAGGCGATGGCGGGCGCGCAGGAGCAGGTGGATTCGGCCGATCGGCCGGAGTTCGAGACCGACGCCGGTGACCCCGATCCCGACGACCACGGTCCCGGCGGCGCTCCGCCACCGGCCCGTCCGTCTGCGCCGCCTACCCCACCAGCCGGGCGGATACGCCGGCTCGAGGTGCCCGGTATCGGCGAGGGCGCACCCGGGCGGCGCTCGCGGGCGCAGACGCGCACCGGGCGGGTGGTGCGTGCGACGGAGGAATCCGGGCACGGACTGCACCTGATC
>DATDBL010000113.1:0-2831 GCA_036524855.1 Aldersonia sp.
CCGTCCGCGGCAGTCGCGGTGACGGTGCGCGGTTGGGCGGTCGCGGTCGGCGCGGCGACGGGCGCGAGTGTCAGGATCAGCGCGGCGAGGAGGACACGCACCGTGGTCATCCGTGCTCCAGGCGGAAGTCGGCGTAGTCGAATCCGGGAACGACGACGCAGCCGACGAGGCTCGCCTCGGCGCCGGCGGGTCGGGCGCGCTGCCAGCAAAACCCCTCCGCCCACTTCGGCAGTTGTGCCACGGATCGACCCTAACGGCACTGGATGCGACCGCGTAGTGGAGTACGCGTGACCGCAGCCGATCGCGGCTGGGCGCCGAGCGCCTATAGCGTGGGTTTGTGAGCGGGGTGGGTGTGCTGCTGCGGCAGTGGCGGGAGCGCCGCGGGCTGTCGCAGCTGGAGTTGGGGCTGCGGGCCGACGTGTCGGCGCGGCACGTGAGCTTTCTCGAGACCGGGCGGTCGCGGCCGACGCGGGAGATGGTGTTGCGCCTCTCGGAGCGGCTCGACGTGCCGTTGCGCGAACGCAACACACTGCTGCTCGCGGCGGGGTTCGCGCCCGCCTATCCCGAGCACCGGCTCGGCGACGTCCCGATGTCCGCGGTCAGCGCCGCGATCGGGCAGATTCTGCGGGCGCACCTCCCCTACCCGGCGCTGGTGGTCGACCAGCACTGGAACCTGGTGGAGGCGAACGCCGCGGTCGCGACGCTGGTCGACGGCTGCTCGGCGGACCTGCTCGAGCCGCCGGTGAACGTGTTGCGGCTCTCGCTGCACCCCGACGGGATGGCGTCGCGCATCCGCAACCTCGCGCTGTGGCGCGCGCACCTGCTCGACCGCCTCGACCATCAGTTTCGCGCAACCGGTGATCCGTGTCTCGCGGACCTGCACGCCGAACTCACCGGCTACCCCGGCGGCACGTCGCACGCGGCCGACGCTGCGGCGCTGGTGGTGCCGCTCGAGATCGTCGCAGGTGACGAGCGCCTGTCGTTCCTGACCACCACCACCGTCTTCGGCACTCCGCTCGACGTCACGGTCGCCGAATTGGCGATCGAGACGTTCCATCCCGCCGACTCGGCGACCGCGGCGGCGTTCGCCCGCGATTTTCGAACTTGACGCGCTACCCCTCAGGATGAGGACTAGCGTTGTCCAGAGCGCATTTTTCTGCCATTGTTTGTACTGACAAAGTCGTGGAGAACGAGGAGCGAGCGAAGATGACCATCGAGTCGGCGGCACCACGGCGGCACCACGTCGTGCTGATCGGTTCTGGGTTCGGCGGCCTGTTCGCGGCGCGGCACCTCAAGCGCGCCGACGTCGACGTCACGCTCATCTCGAGGACGTCCAGCCACCTGTTCCAGCCGCTGCTGTACCAGGTCGCGACGGGTATCCTGTCCGTCGGCGAGATCGCGCCGTCGACGCGGCTGATCCTGCGCAAGCACAAGAACACGCAGGTGCTGTTGGGCGACGTCACCGACATCGACCTCGCCGAGCAGACGATCACGTCCGAGCTGATCGGCCACAAGACCGTCACACCGTTCGACAGTCTGATCGTCGCCGCCGGCGCGCAGCAGTCGTACTTCGGCCGCGACGAATTCGCCGACTACGCGCCCGGCATGAAGACGATCGACGACGCGCTCGAGCTGCGCGGCCGGATCCTGTCGTCGTTCGAGCAGGCCGAACTCGCGACCGATCCGACCGAGCGCGCACGGCTGCTGACGTTCGTCGTCGTCGGCGCCGGCCCGACCGGCGTGGAACTCGCGGGGCAGATCGCCGAGTTGGCCGACCGCACGCTCATCGGTGCGTTCCGCCATATCGACACCCGCGACACCCGGGTCATCCTGCTCGACGCCGCCCCGGCCGTGCTGCCGCCGATGGGCGAGAAGCTGGGCCTCAAGGCGCAGCGCCGGCTGGAGAAGATGGGCGTGGAGATCCAGCTCAACGCGATGGTGACCAACGTCGACGCCGACGGCATCGTGGTGAAGGAGAAGGACGGCACCGAGCGCCGCATCGACGCCGTGTGCAAGGTGTGGTCGGCCGGCGTGCAGGCCAGCCCGCTGGGCAAGATGCTCGTCGACCAGTCCGACGGCACCGAGGTGGACCGGGCCGGCCGCGTCGTCGTCGAACCCGACCTGACGATCAAGGGCCATCGCAACGTATTCGTCGTCGGTGACCTGATGTCGGTGCCCGGTGTCCCCGGCCAGGCCCAGGGCGCCATCCAGGGCGCGAAGTACGCGACCAAGCACATCCTGGGCTCGCTCAAGGGCGAGGACCCCGAGCAGCGCCCGCCGTTCAAATACTTCGACAAGGGCTCCATGGCCACGGTGTCGCGGTTCAGCGCGGTCGCGCAGGTGGGCAAGCTGGAGTTCGGCGGGTTCATCGCCTGGATCTCCTGGCTGGCGCTGCACCTGTACTACCTGGTCGGGTACCGCAGCCGGATCATGACGGTGATCTCCTGGTTCGTCACGTTCCTCGGGCGTGGCCGCGGTCAGATGGCCTCGACGCAGCAGTGGGTGACTGCCCGGCTCGCGCTCGAGCAGATCGAACGCGAGAAACACGAGAAGCTAGCCAAGGGCCAACCGCTCGACACGGTGGCGACCGCGCAACTCAATCCCGCGGCGGCGGCACCCAAGCAGCAGGCCGGCTGAGCGCCAGCCGCGCGGACAGCCTCGTCGCGAGCGTCCCGCCGCCCGCGAGCGGCATGCGGGCGTAGCCGAGCCCGTCGGTGACCGAGTCGGCGTCGTCTGGATAGCGCAGGTCGCTGACGAGGGCACGTGGCGCATCGAGCAGGTCGTCGGTGGCGGCACCGGGTCCGAGTTCGACGGCGTGCACGAGCAGCGGC
>DATDBL010000114.1:0-12076 GCA_036524855.1 Aldersonia sp.
GCCGACGCCGAGGCGCAGGTCGAGCACGCCGAGCAGCACGTCGCGGTCGCCGACGATGAACTCGCCGTCCGGGTAACACATCGGGGCGGACCCGTCGCAGCACCCACCGGACTGATGCATCATGACGGGCCCAAGCATGCCGCGGAGGCGACGGAGCAAGTCCGTCGCCTCTGCGGTGGCTACCAGCCGCGGCGGGGCGGTATGCCCCGCCGCGGTGATCGGAGCGCGGCTCATCAGAAGAAGCCGAGCGCCTTCTGCGAGTAGGACACCAGCAGGTTCTTGGTCTGCTGGTAGTGGTCGAGCATCATGTGGTGGTTCTCGCGACCGATGCCGGACTGCTTGTAGCCGCCGAACGCCGCGTGCGCGGGGTACTGGTGGTAGCAGTTCGTCCACACCCGGCCGGCCTTGATGTCGCGCCCGGCCCGGTAGGCGACGCCGCCGTCGCGGCTCCACACGCCCGCGCCGAGGCCATACAGCGTGTCGTTGGCGATCTCCATGGCCTGGTCGTAGTCGGAGAACGACGTCACCGACACCACGGGGCCGAAGATCTCCTCCTGGAAGATCCGCATCTTGTTGTGTCCGGCGAAGATGGTCGGCTGCACGTAGAAGCCGCCGTTCAGGTCGCCGCCGAGTTCGGCACGATCACCGCCGGTGACGAGGGTCGCGCCCTCGTTCTTGCCGATCTCGATGTAGGACAGGATCTTCTCGAGCTGGTCGTTGGAGGCCTGCGCACCGATCATGGTGTCGGTGTCGAGCGGATCGCCCTGGCGCACCGCCTTGGTGCGGATCGCGGCCATCGCGAGGAACTCGTCGTAGATGTCGGCCTGGATCAGCGAACGCGACGGGCAGGTGCAGACCTCGCCCTGATTGAGGGCGAACATGGTGAAGCCCTCGAGCGCCTTGTCCTGGTAGTCGTCGTTGGCGGCGAGCACGTCGGAGAAGAAGATGTTCGGGCTCTTGCCGCCGAGCTCGAGCGTGACCGGGATGAGGTTCTGGCTGGCGTACTGCATGATCAGCCGGCCGGTGGTGGTCTCACCGGTGAAGGCGATCTTGGCGATCCGGTTGCTGGACGCCAGCGGCTTGCCCGCCTCGGTGCCGAAGCCGTTGACGATGTTCACCACGCCTGCGGGCAGCAGGTCGGCGATCACACCCCACATGAACAGGATCGAAACCGGGGTCTGCTCGGCCGGCTTGAGCACGATCGCGTTGCCTGCGGCCAGCGCCGGGGCCAGCTTCCACACCGCCATGAGGATCGGGAAGTTCCACGGGATGATCTGGCCGACGACGCCGAGCGGCTCGTGGAAGTGGTAGGCGACCGTGTCGTTGTCGATCTCCGACAGCGACCCCTCCTGCGCCCGGATGGCGCCGGCGAAGTAGCGGAAGTGGTCGATCGCGAGCGGAATGTCGGCGTTCAGGGTCTCGCGGATCGGCTTGCCGTTGTCCCAGCTCTCGGCCAGAGCGACCGCCTCGAGGTTCTCCTCGAGCCGGTCGGCGATCCGGTTGAGAATGAGCGCGCGCTCGGCGACCGAGGTCTTGCCCCAGGCGGGAGCGGCCGCGTGGGCGGCATCGAGGGCGAGTTCGATGTCCTCGGCGGTGGAGCGGGCGACCTCGCAGAACGGCTGGCCGGTGACCGGCGTGCTGTTCTCGAAGTACTGTCCCTTCACCGGAGCCACCCACTCGCCGCCGATGAAGTTCTCGTAGCGGGGCAGGAACGACATCACGGCGTCGGCGGTTCCGGGGCGGGCGTAAACGGTCATCTGGGCTCCTCGTTACGGTTCGTTCGAACTGTGATGAAGACCATACGAACGCAACGTTGCAACAACGTTGGCGGCGTGTGCGCCCTGGTCAGACGGCCGCCGACGTCGGGGGACCCCGGTAGCGCCCTCGACTCAGCGGCACCCACACGAGCCGAAGCGCCTACACCTCAGCGACCGAGTTCCCGATCGAGCACCCGGATACGCGCGGTGGCCTGCGCATATGCCGACGACTGCGGATCCAGCGTCGATTTGTACACCGCCCACACGTCGGTGTCGTCGCGCCCCTCCGGCGTCACGACCCAGCGCGCGATCAGCCGCGGATCGCCCGTGCGCAGCAGGGCCGCGCGCATCCGCTCGCGCAGGTCGGAGCGGACCCGCACGACGCCCGGCGCGTCGGAGGCCGGTAGCACCGGGCCGCGGTAGAGGTTGATCGCGCGTTCGACGTCGCCGCGGTCGAGGGCGTCGCGCAGATCGCGCACGTCGGAGTTGGCCTCACCGGTGAGCCGGTAGGGCCGCGACGAGATCGCATCGGACCCGTACACCTTGCGCAGCCGCGACACCTCCGCCCGGATCGTCACCGCGTCGAGATCGGACTCGTCGAGCAGCACCGCGAGCGCGTCGGCGGTCAACCCCTCCGGGTGCTCGCCGAGCAGCAGCAGAATCTCCGCGTGCCGGCGCTGCAGCGGCGTCGGATGGCCGTCACGCACGATGGTCGGGGTCGCCTTGCACAGCAACTCGACCCGCGGCGTACCGGAGTCGAACAGGTGCGGGCGTTCGAGCAGGTGGAAGCGCAGTTCCGACTCGACGGTCGCGACGGTGGCCCGGATCAGCGACAACACCTCCGGCACCGCAACGCGGGGGCCGCCGGTGATGTCGATCGCGCCGAGGATGCGTCCGGTGTTGGGGTCGTGCACAGGAGCAGCGGAGCAACTCCACTCGTGCGCGGCACGGCTGAAGTGCTCGGCCTCGAAGATCTGCACGCTGTGGTCGAGGGCGAGCGCGGTGCCGGGCGCGTTGGTGCCTGCCGACGCCTCGCTCCAGTCGGCGCCCTCGCTGAAGTTCATGGCGTCGGCGCGGCCCCTCGCCGCGGTGTCCCCCTCGACCCACAGCAGCCGGCCCTGTTGGTCGGTGATCGCCACGAGCAGGCCGGTGTCCACCAGGTCCTCGACCAGCAACCTGTTGATCACGGGGCGGATCAGCGCCATCGGGTGTGCGGAGCGGTAGCGCTCGAGGTCGAGGCCGCTCAGGATCGGCACCTCGGTGCGGGTGTTCGGGTCGACGCCGCCGTGCCGGCTGCGCAACCAGGAGTCGCGGACCACGGCCCGGACACCGGGGGCGTCGGCGCTGTCGACGAAGGCCTGGTGCGCAGCGGCGACCTTGAGCGCCAGCGAACCGATGTCGTCACCGGGACGGACGGCAACCCACGGGTTGCCCCGTTCGGCGGACATCGACATGCAGACTCTCTCGATCTACGGCACACACAAGACTTGCAGGTAAAACCAGAGTAACCGAGTTCACACCTGGTTTGCTCCTCGCAATGTGGGGTCGGCGCCCGGGTCGGCGATCTCGTCGCCCGGATGTAGCTCCACCGCCGTGACACCCGCGCGCGCGGACTGGTGCACGAACTCGGCTCCCGGGCCGAAGAACAACCCCGGTCGTATGGCGTCGAGTCCGATCGGCCACAGCGTCCCGTAGTGAATAGGCACCGCCAGCCCCGCTTGTACCAGACGCGCGACCACCGCCGCCCGCAACGGGTTGAGGTGACCGACGCCCAGCGTCGGGCCCCAGCCGCCGACGGGCAGCAACGCCAGGTCCACCGGACCCACCCGATCGGCGAGGTCGGGATACAGGTCGGTGTCGCCGGCGAAGTATGTGCGGCGGTCGCCCTCGATGACGTAGCCGACGGCCGGCGCGATCTCGGGCCCGCGCCGCCAGCGTCGGCCGTCGTGCTGGGCCGGTACCGCGCGGATGGTGAGCGCACCGAGCCGGGTCTCGGAGCCAGGCCGCAGCGGCAGCAGCCGGTCGTCGAACTGGCGCAGCGCTGGCAGTCCTTCGGGCGCGCGCCACGGGACCACGATCGGGACGTCGGGAGCCAGCAACCGCAGCGACGGCAGGTGGGTGTGGTCGGCGTGCAGGTGCGAGAGCACCACGACGTCGGGGCTGCGCACGTGCGGCCCGATCGGTGCGGGGCCCCGCCGTCTGCGCAGGTGCGCGACCCGGTCGGTCAGCACCGGATCGGTCAGCACGACGGTCCCTCGGTCGGTAATCAGAGTCGTCGCGTGGCCGAGCCAGCGCACGCTCGGAGTGGGCCCTTCCGAGCCCGCGTCACCGCTCACACCCCTACGATTCCAGACGACGAAAGGGGTGCGATGCACACCGTTGCTGGCGTGCTGCGCGTGGTGATCGAGTTCGTCGTGCTGTGGTTGTCGTCGGCGTTCGCGATCCTGGTGCTGGATCGGATCCTCGGCGGCATCGAGCTCGACGAATCGCCCATCGGGCCGATCCCGACGCTGCCCGCCGCGCTGATCCTCGCGTTGGTGTTCGGCGTGCTCAACGCCGTGCTGTGGCCGCTGATCATGCGGTTCATGTCATGGATCGGGCCGGTGCTGCTGTTCGTCGGCGTGTTCGTCGCCGGCGGGTTGATCATGATGCTGACGCTGTACCTGGTGCCGGTGGCGTCGGTCCAGCAACCGCGGGACGCGTTCTTTCTCGCGGCGCTGCTGTCACTGTTCACCTCGGTCGTGTCGGGTGCGATCGCGGCTCGATCCGACACCGCTTACCGCCTGATGCAGGTGCGCCGTCAGCGTTTCCGGCTGCGGCGTAACGCCGCGATGGTCGCGGCCGCGCCTGGCCTGCTGTGCATCCAGATCGACGGCCTCGGCTACGGCGTGCTCCGCCGCGCGATCGCCGACGGCGTAACACCGGGGCTGGCGAAACTGGCGCGCACGACCCATCGGCTGATCCCGTGGCACACCGACTGGAGCAGCCAGACCGGTGCGACCCAACTCGGGGTGCTGCACGGGTCCAACCACAACGTGCCGGCGTTCCGCTGGTACGACAAACAGACCGGCCAGATCTCGGTGTTCTCCAACCCCGCCGACAACGAGCAACGTGAACTCGAACGCGCGCATATCCCCGGTCTGCTCGCCCAGGACGGCGCGAGCCGCGGCAACCTGTTCACCGGCGGCGCAGGAGACAACGTGCTCGTCGTCAGCCGGATGCGCGGGGCCCGCCTCGGTGGTGGCGCCGGCTATCGCGACTATTTCGCCGACCCGGCGAGCGCGTTGCGCACGTTCATCCGCATGGTCGCGGAGTTGCAGCGTGAACTACGCCAGTCGCTGCGGCAGAAACGCAAGGACATCCTGCCGCGGGTGCCGCGCGGCGGCGTGTACCCGTTCGTGCGGGCGTTCGCGACCGTGCTGGCCACCGACGTGGCCGCCGCCGCAGTGGTCGGGGACCTCATCAAGGGCCGCAGCGTCGTCTACGCCGACCTGATCGGCTACGACGAGGTGTCCCACCACTCCGGCATCTCCCGGCCCGAGACGCTCGCGGTGCTGACCAAACTCGACGACGTCGTCGAGATGCTGCTCGCCGTCGTCGAGCAGGCGGATCGGCCCTACCGCGTCATCGTGCTGTCCGACCACGGCCAGAGCCAGGGCGCGACGTTTCTGCAACGCTATAGGGAAACGCTGGGGCAGTTGGTGATCCGACTCGCGGCGCATCGCGAGCCCGGCGCGGTGAGGCGGCACTGGTACGAGCGCGAGGGTCGCGAGAACGCTGCGTCCCAACAACCCGGGGCGGAGGGCCGCGGCTACGCCGCGGCGAGCGTGCATTCCCCGACCGCGACCGAGGAGGCGCACATCAAGGCCGGCGAGCCGGTGGTGCTCGGCTCGGGCAACCTGGGTCTGGTCTATTTTCCGCACCTGCCAGGTCGCGCCGACGTCAACGAGATCGAGGCGGCCCACCCGGGGTTGCTCACCGCGCTGCGCGAGCACCCCGGGATCGGCTTCCTGCTCGTCGCCGCCCCGGGCGGGTCGGTGGTGCTCGGCCCGCACGGCGAGGTCGAGGTGACCACGGGCGAGGTGACCGGCGAGGACCCGCTCGCGCTGATGGGGCCCGACGCGCTGGAAAAAGTCCGGCGCACCGACACTTTCGACAACGTCGCCGACATCATGGTCGGTGGTGCGTACTGGCCGGACACCGACGAGGTCGCAGCGTTCGAGGAGCAGGTCGGCTCCCACGGCGGCATGGGCGGGCCGCAGAGCACCCCGTTCCTGCTCTATCCCGACGACCTGCCCGCGCCGCCCGACCCGCTGCACGGCGCAGAAGAGGTGCACCGGGTCCTCGTGGGGTGGCGGGACGGGGCGACCGCGGCGCTGGCCCGCGAGTAGCCCGTCAGCCCTGCCCGAGCAACTGGACCGAGACCTCCCGCATCTCCACCTTGCGCACCTTGCCGGTGACGGTCATCGGGAACTCGTCGACGACGTGCACGTAGCGCGGGATCTTGTAGTGCGCGAGCTTGCCGGTGCAGAACTCGCGCACGGTGTCGGCGTCGAGTGGGGTGGCGTCCTCCTTCATCCGGATCCACGCCATGAGTTCCTCGCCGTACTTGGCGTCGGGCACCCCGATCACCTGGGCGTCGAGGATGTCCGGGTGGGTGTAGAGGAACTCCTCAATCTCGCGCGGGTAGATGTTCTCCCCGCCCCGGATCACCATGTCCTTGATCCGGCCGGTGATCGCGACGTAGCCGTCGGAGTCCATCACGCCGATGTCGCCGGTGTGCATCCAGCGCGCGGAATCGATGGCCTCCGCGGTCTTCTCCGGGTTGTTCCAGTAGCCGAGCATCACCGAGTACCCGCGGGTGCACAGCTCGCCCGGCTCGCCGCGCGGTACCGTCAGCCCGCTCGCCGGGTCGATGATCTTGACCTCGATGTGCGGGCCGACCCGGCCGACGGTCGCGGTGCGCGCGTCGATGGAGTCGTCGCGACGGGTCTGCAGCGACACCGGCGACGTCTCGGTCATGCCGTAACAGATCGACACCTCGGTCATGCCCATCTGTTCCATCACCTGCTTCATCACCTCGACCGGGCACGGCGAGCCGGCCATGATGCCGGTGCGCAGGCTCGACAGGTCGTAGGAGGCGAAATTGTGTTCGGCGAGTTCGGCGATGAACATGGTCGGCACCCCGTACAGGGAGGTACAGCGGTACTTCGCGATCGCCTCGAGCGTGGCCTTCGGGTCGAAGCCGGGGGCCGGAATCACCATCGTCGCACCGTGACTCGTGCTCGCGAGGTTACCCATCACCATGCCGAAGCAGTGGTAGAACGGCACCGGGATGCACACCTTGTCGATTTCGGTGTAGCCGCACAACTCCCCGACGAAGAAACCGTTGTTGAGGATGTTGTGGTGGCTCAGCGTCGCACCCTTCGGGAAACCGGTTGTGCCCGAGGTGTACTGGATGTTGATCGGGTCGTCGGCGGACAACTCCGCCTGCCGCTGCGCGACCCGGTCGCGATCCCCGGCGCGGCCCTTGTCGTGCAGGGCGTTCCATTCGTCGGAGTCGAGCAGCACCACCTGCTCCAGATCGACGCACCGCTCACGTACTTCAGTGATCATCGCCGCGTAGTCGGAGGTACGGAAGGTGCGCGCGGACACCAGCATCCGGATTCCGGCCTGGTTGAGCACGTACTCGAGTTCATGGGCGCGGTAGGCGGGGTTGATGTTGACCAGGATGGCGCCGATCTTGGCGGTGGCGTACTGCACGAACGTCCACTCCGCGCAGTTGGGGGCCCAGATGCCGACACGGTCACCCTTCTGCAGGCCGGCCTCGAGCAAGCCCACGGCCAGCGCCTCGACCTCGTCGGCGAGTTCCCGGTAGGTCCAGATGCGTCCGGTGGCCGCCTCGATCAGTGCCTCCCGGTCCGGGTGGGCGGCGACGGTGCGGTCGAAGTTGCCGCCGATCGTGTCGCCGAGCAGCGGGACGTCCGAGGTCCCCGACGAGTAGCTGGGCAACTGGATTGAGATCGGGGCGGACATGGTGGAGCTCCTCTCGGCACGGTGACGCTGTCGCCCAGCGTAGTGACCGCCGTCACGGGCGAGCCACCCCCGAAAAGGGGTGAGGCGGCTGCGCCGCCCGTGAGTGGTTACGGAGTCCCTGCACTCCGTAACCACTCACGAGGGACGCAGCCGTGCGACCACGTGCTCGGCGATCATGACAGCGGTGGCGTGCATGCCGCGGCTGATCGGGGCGGGGGCGATGGAGGGGTCGGCGACGGTGAGGCCGGTGACACCGCGGACGGTGCCGTGCTCGTCGACGACGGCGAACGGGTCGTCGTCGGCGCCCATCGGGGCGGTGCCGGCAAGGTGCTGCGAGGTGCCCAGGCGCGCGTGCAGCCAGGCGTCGTCGTCCTCGCCGCGTGCGGGGTTCCAGCGCTCCGGCAGGCAGGACGGCATGCGGGCGAGCAGGTCACGGGCGATGTCGGCGGCCGCATGCAGGGCGGCGCGGTCGGCGGGGTTGCTCAGGTGGTGGTAGTCGATGACGGGCGCGACCGCCGGGTCGGCGGAGCGCAGCGAGAGCCGACCCCGCGAGTGTGGCGCCATCAGCGTCAGTCCAAGGGTGCGGTGCTCGACCCCGCTACCGGGCACGAGGTCGCCGAAACTGCGCGTGTACGGCCGGAACTCGACGCCGTCGTGGTTGAGTACCACCTGCAGCGCGGTCGCCGGGCCGGCGTGCGCGGGCGCGTCGAACCGCACTCCGACCTCGGGATGGTCACTGCAGAACGTGCCGACGCCGGGAGCCGCCGCGACCACCGGAATCCCCAGCCCGCGCAGTGCGACGGGGTCGCCGATCCCGGAGCGCAGCAGCAGCGCCGCGGACTCGATCGCACCGGCGCACAGCACGACGCGGTCCGCGAGAACGGTCCCGGTCCGGGTGTGCACGCCGACGACCCGGGTGCCGGCGAACGCGAGCGTGAGCGCCTCGGCGTCGGTGTGAATCCGCAGGCCGGGATGGGGGCGTCGAGGCGACAGGTACGCGAGCGCGGCGTTGACTCGGTTCCCGCGTTCGTCGACGTTGCTCGGCACCGGGCCGACGCCCGCCGTATCGGGGGCGTTCTTGTCCGCGTGGTACGCGAAGCCGGCGGCGGTGCACGCGTCGGCGAACTCGGTAGAGGTGGCCGTCCAGGCGGACGCGGGCGCACGGCGGATCGGGATCGGACCGGCGTCGCCGTGGTAGGGACCGGCGAAGTCGTGGTCGTGTTCGCTGCGACGATAGTCGTCGAGCACCTCGTGGAACGACCACTCCGGCGGCCATTCCTCGAAGTCGGCGCGCGCGGCCCGCATGAAGTACGAGCCGTTCACCGCGCCCGACCCGCCGAGCGTGCGGCCCCGCATCACCACCGCGGTGTGGCCGGGCCGAAGCGACACCGCGTATTCGCGCGCCCACGGCGAGTCCACGCCGATCGGGAGCACCGCGGTGTCGAGCAGTTCGTCGGGCATGTCGTCATCCCAGCCGGGACCGACCTCGAGCAGAGTGACGGTCGCGCCGGGCAGGTCGGCCAGGCGCGCTGCGACGACGCTGCCGCAACTGCCGCCGCCGACGACGAGGAAGTCGCTCACTGCTCAGGACGTCAGTGTCGGTTTCAACGCCTCGACGCTGCGCGCGCGGATCGCGCCCTGCCACAGCCCCGCCCCGTAGGCGAGATCGTCGAGTCGCTTGTACGCCAGGTAGCGCAGGGGATCGAGACCGCCCGCCTCGCGGTGCCGGTACCAGTCCGCGAGACCCTCCCCGACCGCGGCCGCGACGGCCACGCGGCGGATCCGGGACGAGAAGATCATCGCGAGCACCGTCACCGGCCAGTAGTGCCGGCACGCCGCCGACGCCAACTGCCATAGCCCCGCGACGAACCCGCGGGCGGCGTAGATCGCGGCGAGGCGGGTCGACTGGTCGAGGCCGGCGAACAGGCGGCGCAGCCGGAACACCGTCACGCCCATCGTCACGAGCGCACCGACGAGACCGATCTTGCTCAGCGTCGCGAGCAGCGCGATCGCGACCACCGTCCACGGCGAGACCGCCAGCGGCGACACCGCGGCCGCGTGCCGCTCCCCCAGCGGCGCGGCGCCGGTGCCGTAGAACGCCTTGCGGGCGAACCATTTGCCGAAGGAGACCCGGTGGTCGTGCGCGACCTGCGCAGCGGGTTCGTAGCGCAGCCGCCAGCCCTGCTGCTCGAGCCGCCAACACACGTCGACGTCCTCGGCGACGTGCATGGTCTCGTCGAAGCCACCCTCGTCGAGCAGCACCCGCCGCCGCGCGAGCATCGCCGCGCTCGGCACGTACGAGACCATGCTGCGCGCGTGCACCGCGGCCTCGCGGGGGCCGAGGTCGAGCGACGATCGGGCGTGCTCGTAGCGGGCGAGGTCGTTGGACTCGGTATCGAGCGCGACGATGCGCGGGGCGACCAGCACGACCTCCGGGTCGCTGAAGTGCCCCAACATCACCTCCAGCCAGCCGGGTCGCGGCACGACGTCGGAGTCGAGGAACGCGACGAATTCGGTGGTGGCGGCGCGCAACCCGGCGTTGCGGGCGGCGGCGGGACCGCGGGAGACGTCGTGGCGCAGCACGGTGATCTCGCAGCCGACCGACGGCGGTGCGGTGACCGGAGTGGACGAACCGTCGTCGACGACGACGATTCGGTGCCCGCGCAGCGAGGAGGCGAGCCGGGCGAGACCTTCGGGGTTGTCACGCAGCGGGACGACGATGGTGACGTCATCGACGGCGGGGATCAGGCGCGGGCGGGGGTTGGCGACGCCGGAGTCCAGCAATCGGCGGGCGACGAGGGCGGTCTGCTGGTCGCTGACCTCGAGGAACCCGTCCCCGATCATGGCGGCCGCGGTGGGCGCGAGCTTGAGCATGCGAGTCGGGGAACCGCCGATCAACACCCGCCCGTCGGCGTACGAGCGAACGCTGGGGTCGATGCGCACACCGAATCCGTCCGGCAGTCGACTCTGGCGCATTCAAGCGATGGTAGGCGGAAACTACCGGCTCGTAGGCCCCTACCCCCAGATTGCAGCAAACAGATGACACGGCTCAGCGCAGGCGACCGGTGTCGTCGGGCTGCCACCGGTCGTAGGCGGCCCGCGCGCCCCCGCACAGGTCCGCGAACAGCCGCGCCCCCTCCACGGCGCTGGCGCCGGTCGGGTCGCCGAGGACACCGTTGGCGGTGACCGCGGCCATGCCCCCGGTCCGCAGCCTCGGCAGCAAACCGGCGATCGGTTCGGTGTTGCCGGGTTCGGCGGCGGCGAGGTCGACGCTCTCGGGCCGAAGGTGCAGCATCAGCGCGGTCTCGGTGCGCCCGGCGTGGGCGTCGGCGCCGGGGACCGCGCACGGCAGCCACGCGGCGTCGCGGCCCTCGTAGCGCAGCAGCCGCACGGCGTTGACGAGGGCGGTCGCGTTGCCGCCGTGCCCGTTCACCAGGCACAGCCGACGCGCCCAGCGGCAGGCGGAGCGGCCGAGTTCGACGAGGACGAGTTCGAGTGCGGCGCTGCCGATGGAGACGGTCCCGGCGAAGCCCTCGTGCTCACCGCTGGCGCCGAACTCGATCGGCGGGGCGAGTTCGGCATGCGGAAGGGCGGCGACAACAGAGGCGACGGCACTGGCGATGGTCGTGTCCGTGGTGAGCGGCAGGTGCGGGCCGTGCTGCTCGACCGACCCGACCGGGACGACGAGCGTCGCGCCGACCGGGGTGGTCGGGTATGTGCGCTGCGCCAGTTCCATCAGCGCACCCTACAGCGACTCGCCGACCCGACCACCCTCCCGGATCGCGGCGTCGGCGCGGCGCGGGGTCAGCGCGTCCACTGATCCGAAGCACGTCGAAGATGCTGCCGCGCAGGTATTTCCAGAGGTCATAGGCGGGCAGCGGGGCGATCGCGCAGACCATCCGGTCGTAGTGCTCGGTGGTCTCGACACCGGTCGGGTGATGCAGCAGGGTGACGCGCACATCCCCGTTCGTGGGCTGCGCACACATCGGGACGACGCCGGTGCGCAGCGCGACGCGGCCCTCGATGCGGACCGTTCGGGGGATATCGATGGTTATAGGCCTTTATTCAGGTCTGTGGAAAGTACCAATTGCAGCTTAGTATGGTGGCATGCAGACACTGCCGATCTCCAAGGTGAAGGACAGGCTCAACGAGTTCGTCGACGCGGTCGCGCTCACTCGTGAGCAGATCACCATCACCAAGAACGGTGCACCCGCGGCGGTGCTGATCGGCGCCGACGAATGGGAATCGATCCAGGAGACGTTGTACTGGCTGTCCCAGCCGGG
>DATDBL010000115.1:0-8080 GCA_036524855.1 Aldersonia sp.
CCTCGCGCTTGAAGTAGATATTGGGAAAAGCGCTGAACCGGTGCCATGCCACGCCCCAGTTGATGTTCAAACCGACGACGAGCAGCCAGATCATGCCGGACATCAGCTTGACGAACGCGAACACCGACACGAGCACGACGCTGGCCGGGAGGATCTTCGCGACGTTCATGGTGAAGAAATCGGTCCACGGGTTGGCATTGCCGTAGGTGGCGATCTTGCCGGCCTTGACGAAGATCATGCCCAGGCCCTCGAGCAGCACGACGTACTCGACGAAGTAGGCCGCACCGAACTTCGAGCCGCTGAACCGCGACAGCCGCTCGGGCAGCCGGGGGTGGTTGAGCTGGCGGATCGTGATCAGCGTCAGGATGCCGACGACGGTGCCGATGCCAAGCAGTTCGTCCCACAGGTGGTAGACCGGCCAGGCTCCGAAAATCGGCCAGTGGAAGGACGCGTCGAAGGTCTGCCCGTAGGCCTCGAACCACAGCATCGCGCCGCCGAGGAAGCCGATCATGACCAGCCAGTGGGCCCAGCCGACGGTGCGGAATTTCACCATCCGGGTGTGCGCGATGAACTCGATGAGCATCTGCTTGAAACGGGGCCAGAAGGGACGCCAGCGGTCGGGGGCAGGCTGACCGAGCCGGATCGAGAGGTAGATCCGGCCGACGCCGCGCAGGAAGAACGCCCAGCACACGAGGCTGAGGAGCGCACCAATCGTGCCCAACGTGATCGTTGCGGCATTCATGTCGGCACCTTTCGTTCGAGGCGGAGGCTGTCCGCCATCGGGTGAGCCGTATCCTAGCGGCGGATAAGTTACCTACCGGTAACTTGGTTGGCAAACCGCAGGTCGACGAGTTGGGCTATCCGTCACGGTAGGCGAGCGGCGGCGCAGGTCACAGCACAGGTCAGGCTAAGTTCGGCGCATCGGAACCCCGCGCTCGCATCGCGACTGTGATTCGGATAACGTTTCGGCGTACATGCGGCGCTGACATGCGGGCGCTCGGGGGGCGTCGATCGGCCAGCTCGGCGGAGGCGAACTACATGATGTTCGTCTTTCCTCGGCGCGGCATGTCGGTGGTTCGCATGAGGGGATAGTCGCAATCATGAGATTTCTGCGTTTGACGGCGCTTGCGTCGTTCGTCGTGGCAGCGGTGGCGGTGGGGGCCGGCACGTCGTATGCGCAGCCCGCGCCGACGCCCATCGGGTACGAGGTCAAGCTGGTCGACAAGACCATCGTCACCACCCTGGACAACGGGCGCTTCGACGTCGCGGCGGATCAGCGCAGCGTCGACATCGAGGATGCGGCCGGGAACACGGTGCTGACGCTGCCGCTGTCGTTCGCTCTCGACGATGTCGCGCACCCGTATGGGGTCGCACTGCGCGACGACGACCGTGTGCTCGAACTCACACCCGACATGGATCCGGCCAAGGCGAGCCCCAGTCTGCTGCGGCCGACAGCATCGCTGCTGGAGAATCAGCGAGCGCAGCAGGCGTTCGCGACGCAATTCGGCATTGCGACCGCGATCGGCAGCTTCACGGGTCTGGTTGTTGGGGCCCTTGTGGGTGCCCTCGTCGGTGTTCCGATCGCGGGGGTCTGCGCCGGGCTGACAGCGGGCTTGTGCATCATCGCCGCGATTCCGATCATTGCCGCAACCGCGAGTATCGGGGCGATCATCGGGACCATCGTCGTCGGCGGTCCTGCCCTCGTGATTGCCGGCGTCGACCTCGTTCAAACCCTCACCGCGCCGCCCGGCACCACGAAGTGGAACTACGCCGAGCCGCAGCCGGCCGGGTAACGCCACCAACGCCAAACGGCCCGCGCCCGGATCCGGAGTGTGGGCCGTTTCGTGTGTGTGCAGTTACGAGGCGCGCACCTGCAGCCCCGGGTTCTCGGCGATGATCGTCGCCACCGGAGTCGCGAACAGCATCGGGGTGTCCCCGGTGAGCTGACCGAGGATGTTGGGGATGTCACAGACGGGATAGTCGGCGACCGACGATGCGCTGGACACGCCGAGCGCCTTGGTCCCTGTCACGATCGGGCCGCCGCTGTCGCCGGGCAGCGCGCAGATCGTCGAGGCGAAGGCGCCCGTGAGCTGGCGCTCGCCGACCTTCACGGTGGCGTCGACCGCGGCCACGGTGCCGCAACTGAAGCCGGTGCGTGACCCCGACTTGCAGACCGGCGCGCCGACGACGGGCTGGGCGACGCCGTCGACGAACAGCGGCGCTGCACCCGGCACCCGCACCCCGTTGTTCTGGAACCGCGCGGCGGAAGCGTTGTTGATGGCGATGATCGAGAAGTCGCGGCTGTCGAGGCTGGACCGGGCGAACGTGCCGATCTTCGGGCCGAGGATGTCGAACTGACGCAGTTCGTAGACGCTGGCCGCGTTGGGGCCGCCCGCCGCCGGGAGGTCGGGGTTGCAGTGGCCGGCCGTGATGTTGACCACTTGGCCGCCCCGGGTGCCGTTGAACCCGAGCGAGCAGCGCATCCCGTTGTTGTTGAGCACCGAGACATAGGCATCTCCCCCGGCCATCGCTGTGCTTGGGAGCGCCTCGGCGACCGGGTCTGCCGCGGGGACCGGTTCGGTCGGCGCGTCCTGCGGCGCCGGGGTGACCAGGATCTTCAACGGCGGCAGGAAGTCCGGTAGCTGCAGCCCGCCGGGCAGGTCCGCGACGTGGACGACGACGGAGTTGCTCACCGGGTCGATCGACGCGCCGCGCACCGCGGCGGCGATCGTCGGTGCCTGGGTGGCGAGCCAGTTGCGCAGCGCGTCGAGTTCGGTCTCGAGCGTCGACTCGCTCTTGGCGACCTCGACGACGCCGAAGCCGGCCTGCTCGATCGCGGTCCGCGCGGGTGCGGCCTGCGGGCCGGGCGCGACGCCGACCTGCGGGCGGCCGCTGCTGTCGAGCCACGAGCCGGAAAAGGCGTCGGGATACTGCACCTTGGCGATGTCGGCGAACGCGGCGAGCTGCTGCGCGAGCTCCGAGCGGCGCAGGTACTCCTCGGGCGTGAGCTGCAGGTCGTGCTGCAACGCCTCGGCGAGCTCGACCGGCAGGTGGGCGGCCTGATCGGACAGGCCGGCGTCCGGGTCGGGGGCGGCGGACACGGTTGTCGTGCTCGCGCCGAGCGGGAGCGCGATCGCCGCGCCGATGATCGCGACCCGGCGAGCGGTCGCGAGGGAATGTCTACGCATGGGGGCCTTTCCGGTCTCGTGCGTACCTGACTTTAGAGGTCGCGACCCGTGAGTAGTTAACGAGGCAGTTTCGATCTCCCGTCGCTTCGCTCGCCCTGACGGACTCGTTGAGTACTCACCGGTGTTGTTAGGCCGCGGCGGGGGCGGTGCGAATCTGGATGCCGGAGCCGACGCCGCCGCCGGAGGTTGCGTCCGCGTCGGCGAGGATCGGCTGGATCGGGATGCCGAGGCTGGCGGCTCGGCCGCCGAGGAGGATGTTCGCCTCGGTGCACGACTGCGCCGTGCTGGAATTCGAACCGCTGGTGATGCCGAGCGCGAGCGACCCGGTCACGATCGCGCCGCCGCTGTCGCCGGCCAGGGTGCACGCCGAGC
Source organism: Aldersonia sp. (assembly GCA_036524855.1). Taxonomy (GTDB): domain Bacteria; phylum Actinomycetota; class Actinomycetes; order Mycobacteriales; family Mycobacteriaceae; genus Aldersonia. Next base: position 3,561 of record DATDBL010000115.1, read on the forward strand.
TCGCGAAGCCGCGCACCATCCGGCTGCTGCCGTCGTCGGCGATCAGCGGCACCTCCACCCGGTCGGCGAGCACAGTGCCGCAGGTGAACGCCGAGGATTGGCCGGACTTGCACACCGGCGCCCCCACGACCGGGGACGCGGTGCCGGTGACCGCCAGGGTCGTGCCGTTCGCTCCGCGGATCACCGGCTGATCGAGGCCCGAACCGGCGACGTTGCGATTGAACCGGATCAGCGAGTAGTCCAGGCCGTCGGTCGCAGCGATGTTGGCGCGGGCAAAGGTGCCGACCTGGCGGCTGTCGAGGACGTTCGCATAGTTCGGCACGTACACCGCTGCGGCGACGTCCGCGGACCCGGTCGACGGTGCGGCCGAGTCGGCGTTCGGGTCGCAGTGACCCGCGCTCACGTTGAGGGCGTTGCCGTTCGCGTCGGTGGCGGCGAAGCCGAACGAGCACACCGTGATCTCGGCCGCCGTGGAGTCCGGCAGCGCCACCCGCGCACTGATATAGGTGTCGCCGCCCATCGGGACGTGCTGCACCGCACCGCCGGATTCGGGCGAGAGCTGCACCTTCACGCTCGCGATCAGCGTCGGCAGGTTCAGTATCCGGCCGACCTGGCTGTTCGCGACGTCGACGACGATCTGGCTGTTCAGCACGTCGATCACGATCTGGTTGATCTGCGACGACACCTCGCGTGGTAGGCCGAGGATCCACCGGTTCAGTTCGTCGGCGGAGCGCTCGAGATCGGCCGCCGATACCGGAACGAGGTGGGTGCGGTAGCCGTCGCTGGCGGCGGCCTGCGCGGCGTTGGTCGTGGTCACCGCGACCACCGGCGCACCGTCGTCGTCCAGCCACGCCCCGGCGTACTCGGCGGGGAACGTGGCGCGGAAGCGGTCGGCGTAGTCGTCGAGTTCCTGCGCGCGGGCGGCGCGGTTCAAGTACTCCGCGGGGGTGAGGTCGAGATCGTGGTCCAGCGCCTCGGCCAGTTCGGGCGGGACCTGGTCGACGCCGATCTGGGAGGTCGCCGGGGCCCCGGCCGCGGTGGGTGCAGACAGCATGCCCGGTAGGAGCAGTGTGGCGACCGTGACTACCGTGCCGAACGCTGCGGCGCGCGACGCCACGAACTTGCGCATGAATTCCCTCACTTCGACGAGATGTCGAAGTTACACAGTAGGGGATAGTAGGGGTCCTCCCTCGACGAGGTATTCGTCCTGCTATCCCGCGTCGTTCCGGTAGGGCCGCGCCGGCGGGTAGTAGTCGGGGTAGCCGCCCCCGCCGGAGTAATCGTCGAACTCCGGCATCTCGTCGAGCAGGGTCGGCTGCAACGGGCCGGTGTACACGGTGCCGCTCTGCACCCGTCCGTCCGCGGCGGGCTCGGTGGTCGTTGTCGTCGGCTCTGTCGCGGTCGGCTCTGTCGCGGTCGGCTCAGTGGTCGTCGGGTCGGTCGTGGTTGGCGGCGGCTCCGTGGCCGTCGGCGCCTCGGTGGTCGCCGGAGGCGGGGTCGTCTCGACCGGGGGCGGTGGTGTCTCGACCGGGGGCGGCGGGGCGGTGGTCGTCGCCACCTGCGCGACCTCGACCACCGGGGGCGCGACGTACTGCTCGACGGTGGTCGGGACGGTCGGAAACGCGATCGGCGCCGCAGGCGTGGCCGACGTCATGGGGGTTGTCGGGGGTGGTGCCTCGGCATTGGTGATCGGCGGCACCGCGGTCTGCGAGTGTTCGCTCATCGCGACCGCGATGGCGCCGCCGACCAGGGCGAACGCGGCCGCTGCGCCGACCGCGACGACTATCGGCGCGCGGCCACGCCGGCGCGGCGCGGGACGCGCGGCGGGCACGACTGTCTGTGTCGACATCGGGACGGGGGGAGTCGGGATGGGATCGGTCACCGCCGAGTATGCGGGTGCGTCGACCATCGTCAGCGACGCAAGCGTGGGTATCTCGGGTTTGGGAATGGCTGCAAACTGTTCGGTCGCGGCGTCGCCCACGACGGGGGCGGCGGCGAGTGCGGCCAGTGCCGCGAGGTGGGCAGGGGTGTGCCCGGACGACGCCGGGGCTGCGTATCCAGCGTCTACCGGAACGTCCACCGGAACGAGCGAGACGCCACGCAGGCCGAGGTAGTTCAGCGACTCGATGACCGCCGCGACCTTGTCCGAGGTCCAGTCCTGTGGGTGGGCGAGGGCGAGGGCGGCATCATCCGGGCTGAAGTCCTCGGGAAATCCGTCCAGAAGACAGAACACCGCCGTCGCAAGCAGGTCCTCGGCGCGGTAGGCGATACCGTCGTCGAGCACGATGCCGTCCGGGTCGCCGATTCTGTCGACGAAATCGGTGGCGGTGCGGGCGAGCGGAACGTCCGGGTCGACGCCCAATGTGGTGGTGCCGTCCTCCGACGTGTAGAGCACGGTGGCACGCTCGACGAATTCGGGCGCGCTCTGCTCGCTCGCATCCTCCCGCACGATCGCGGCGGTGCTCGTCGCGGCGCCGATCCACAGACCGACCGCGGTGGTCATCGCCTCTCCCTTCACCAACGGCGCGTTCACTACGTCGCGGCTTCGCCGACGTAGCGCTTCACGCAGCCGCCCGCATCGCCACGCGGGCCACGACAAGTGTCCCTCACACGAGTGTCGGCGACAGACCGTCCTCGGTTACAGCACGTCCCTGTTACAAGCTCAGAAACTTAGCTGGGAACAATCCCGTACCGGTGCCCGTTGAAGTCAGCGACAACATTGAGTGAACCAGGCTCAAGTCTGCGGTAGGCTGGCCTGAGCGGGCGGTGCAGGATTGAGCGCACCACGCTCAGTGCTGACAAACGCAACTGTAGAGGAACAACAACAGGAGGAACACACCATGGCTCGTGCGGTCGGGATCGACCTTGGGACCACCAACTCGGTCGTGGCCATCCTCGAGGGTGGCGAACCCGTCGTGGTCGCCAACTCGGAGGGGTCGCGCACCACGCCGTCCGTCGTCGCATTCGCCAAGAACGGCGAGGTGCTCGTCGGGCAGCCCGCGAAGAACCAGGCGGTCACCAACGTCGACCGTACGGTTCGTTCGGTCAAGCGCCACATGGGCAGCGACTGGAACGTGGGCATCGACGACAAGAAGTACACCGCGCAGGAGATCAGCGCGCGCGTGTTGCAGAAACTGAAGCGTGATGCCGAGGCGTACCTGGGTGAGGACATCACCGATGCGGTGATCACCGTCCCCGCCTACTTCGAGGACAGCCAGCGTCAGGCCACCAAGGAAGCCGGCCAGATCGCCGGTCTCAACGTGCTGCGCATCGTCAACGAGCCGACCGCGGCCGCTCTGGCGTACGGCCTGGACAAGGGTGAGAAGGAGCAGACCATTCTGGTCTTCGACCTCGGCGGCGGCACGTTCGACGTGTCCCTGCTCGAGATCGGCGACGGCGTGGTCGAGGTCCGCGCGACCTCGGGCGACAACCACCTCGGTGGCGACGACTGGGACCAGCGGATTGTCGACTGGCTCGTCGAGAAGTTCAAGGCCCAGAACGGCATCGACCTCACCAAGGACAAGATGGCGCTGCAGCGGCTGCGTGAGGCCGCGGAGAAGGCCAAGATCGAACTCAGCTCCAGCCAGAGCACCTCGATCAACCTGCCCTACATCACCGTCGACGCGGACAAGAACCCGCTGTTCCTCGACGAGCAGCTCTCCCGCGCCGAGTTCCAGAAGATCACCTCGGACCTGCTCGACCGCACCCGCGCGCCGTTCCAATCCGTGATCAAGGACGCCAGCATCTTGGTCAAGGACATCGACCACGTCGTGCTGGTCGGCGGCTCCACCCGCATGCCCGCGGTCACCGACCTGGTGCGCGAGCTGACCGGTGGACGCGAGCCGAACAAGGGTGTGAACCCGGACGAGGTCGTCGCCGTCGGCGCCGCCCTGCAGGCCGGTGTGCTCAAGGGCGAGGTCAAGGACGTGCTGCTGCTCGACGTCACCCCGCTGTCGCTGGGTATCGAGACCAAGGGCGGCGTGATGACCAGGCTGATCGAGCGCAACACCACGATCCCGACCAAGCGCAGCGAGACCTTCACCACGGCCGACGACAATCAGCCGTCCGTGCAGATCCAGGTCTACCAGGGTGAGCGCGAGATCGCCTCGCACAACAAGCTGCTCGGCTCCTTCGAGCTGACCGGCATCCCGCCGGCGCCGCGCGGCGTCCCGCAGATCGAGGTCACCTTCGACATCGACGCCAACGGCATCGTGCACGTGACCGCGAAGGACAAGGGCACCGGCAAGGAGAACACGATCAAGATCCCGGAAGGCTCCGGTCTTTCTCAGGAGGAGATCGACCGGATGGTCAAGGACGCCGAGGCGCACGCCGAGGAGGACCGCAACCGGCGCGAGGAGGCGGAGACCCGCAACCAGGCCGAGTCGCTGGTACACCAGACCGAGAAGTTCGTCGCGGACAACTCGGACAAGGTTCCCGCGGACGTCAAGACCAAGGTCGAGGCGGCGGTCAAGGATGTCAAGGATGCGCTCGCCGGCAGCGACATCACCGCGGTGAAGACC
>DATDBL010000116.1:0-5241 GCA_036524855.1 Aldersonia sp.
CACGCTCGAGACCTACTGCGACGAGTACCTTCCTCGCGCGATCCGGCGTTGTGTCGACGTGTCCGGTAGCGAGGACGTCGCCCTGCTCGGCTACTGCCTCGGCGGGGTGCTGTCGATGCTCACGATCGCCGCGAACCCGGACCTGCCGGTCCGTTCTCTCGTGCTGCTCGCCACCCCGGTCGACTTCAGCGCGCTCGGACCGGGGATGACGATGATCTCCGCCGGGCACGTCGAGGTCGACGACCTCCTCGACGAGACCGGCAACGTCGCCGCCGACACGCTCGTCGCGGGCTTCAAACTGGTCCAGCCCGCCGTCGACATTGCCACCTACAACTCGCTGTGGCACAGCTTCCTCGACGAGCGCTCGCTGTATGCCCACCAGGCCATCGTCGGCTGGTCGAAGGAGCAGATCCCGTTCCCCGGTGCGGCGATGCGGCAGGTCTGCGAGCAGTTCCTCCTGCGGAACGAACTCGTCAACGGCACGGTGACGTTCGCAGGCCGTTCGGTCGATCTCACCAGCCTGCGGCTGCCGGTGCTGCACATGACGGGCATCCGCGACAAGATGGTGCCCACGGCCGCGAGCAGCCCGCTGCCCGGCCTGCTCGCGGGCACCGATCTCACGATCAAGGAGTTCGACACCGGCCACGTCGGCCTGTTGCACGGCCGTTCGGCGGCGAAACGCAGCGTGCCGGCCATCTCGAACTGGCTCGCCGACCACTCCGCGGCCTGAGCCTGTCGTCACCGGCGTGCGCGGGCGCTCACCGCGGCCGCGCGGGCCGGTGCGTTCCAACCGTGCGGCATGCTCACCACGCCGGCCGCAGCGCCGTGTCGATACGCACCGTATGAACCGCGGACCGAGCGGACCATATGTACAGACATTGTGATGTATGGTCTTATAGAGCGCCCGGCCATGGTCGACCCGATGGCCCGATCGGAACGGAAGTGCTGTGCAACTCGGACTCATCACCGACTCCCTCGGCAACCTGCCGCTCGACCGAGCACTCGACCTCGCCGCCGAGTACCGCGTCGACACCGTCGAGATCGCGACCGGGAACTGGTCGGAGGCGCCGCACGCCGACCTCGCCGACCTCGTCGGCAGCGCCGCGGCCCGTCGGCAGCTCGGCAAGGAGATCGAGGCGCGTGGTCTCACGTTGAGCGCGCTGAATGCCAACGGCAATCAGCTGCACCCGGTGTCCGGGCATGAACACGACCGCGTCGTCCGCGACACGATCACCGTCGCCGCCGAGTTGGGCGTGCCGACAGTCGTGCTGATGTCCGGACTGCCGGCCGCGCGCGGCGACCGCACACCGAACTGGATCACCACGTCGTGGCCGCCGGAGACGCTCGAGGTCCTCGACTACCAGTGGAACGAGGTGGCGATCCCCTACTGGAGCGACCTCGCCGCGTTCGCGCGCACCCGCGGGGTGCGGTTGGCCGTCGAGGTGCATGCCCGCCAACTCGTCTTCAACCCCGCCACACTGCGGCGGCTGCAGGACGCCGTCGGCGACGACGTCGTCGGCGCCAACCTGGATCCCTCACACCTGATGTGGATGGGCGCGGACATTCTCGCGGTGATCCGCAGCCTCGGCCCGGCGATCTTCCACGTGCACGCGAAGGACGCGCGGATCGAGCAGGCGAACACGGCCGTCAACGGAATTCACGACGCCCTGCCGCCGGGGCGGGCGACCGAGCGGTCGTGGAACTACGTCACGTTGGGCCTCGGCCACCCCGGCGGCGCGGCGTTCTGGGCAGAGTTCGTCTTCGCCCTGCGCGGCGTCGGCTACGACGGTCCGCTCAACATCGAGCACGAGGACGTGCTCGTCGGTTCCGCGGAAGGCGTCCGGCGCTCCGTCGCGCTGCTGCGCTCGGTCATCCTGCGCGACGCGCCGGACTGGGCGCCCGCGCAGATCTGAGTCCGGTCGCCCCGACGACTCGCAAACCACGGTCGGCGAACGACTCGGAACCGTCGGCGTCACCCCCGCACGCGTGGGCTCCGACCTCGGAGCCGACGTCGTCAAGGTGGAGCAGGCCGCGGGCGGGGATCCACCCGCCCGTGCTACCGCGAACTGTCGCAGCGTCATCCGCACTTGGTGATCCTGCACATCCCGGCGTTCGGCGAGGAGGGCTCGGTGCTCGATGTAAACGACAGCTTCCGCTGTGATCCCGAGCGGGTGTATGTCCTCATCGAGCTGTGGCACGCTCTCCGTCGTCTACCGGTACGAGCCGGAATCACGCATGTATGAGCAGGTTCCGGGTTCGTCGTTCCTGCGCTCGTCGCCGATACCCGCCGACGGTCGAAACCGGCTGCGGCGAGCTGAGATCGGCTGTCAGATTGTGCGGAGCCGTCGGGATGCCTGCGCGGGTTCGAGCAGCGCCACCAGATCGGCACCGGCCTCGTAGGGCACCAGGTGGCCTACGCCCGCAAGCTCGACGTAGTTCGCATCGCGGATGAGTCGGGTCAGCCGCATGCCGTTGCCGACGGGCATGAGCGGGTCCCCGCTGCCGTGCACGATCGTGGTGGGAACGCGCAGCCGCCGCAGCCGCTGCGGACCGCGCCAGGCGGCGATGGCGCGCATCTGGTCGAAGACCCGCTGACGTGGGGTGACGCGGTCCAGAACCTGGGTGACCAGTTCGTCCATCGCCGCCGGATTCGCGGCGGCGAAGTCGGGGCACGCGTAGCTGGTCCACATCTCGGCGATGTAATCGCGCAGGTCCCCCTCGGGCGGCCGCAGCGCGGCGAGCATCGGCGTCGGGTCGGGGTCGATCTGCGCCGGACTCGGCGGCCGGGTGCCCACGAGGATCAGCCGCTCGACGCGGTCGGGGTGGCGCAGCGCGAGTTCCTGGGCGATCATCCCACCCATCGACAGACCGAGCACGGTGGCGCGCTCGATTCCACACGCACGCAGCACCGTGGCGGCGTCGTCGGCAAGGTCGGCCATCGTGAACGGAGCTGGGGCGCAGCGCGACCAGCCGGTGCCGCGGTTGTCGACCCGGATGACCCGGTACGACGATTCGAGTTGCGCCAGCCAGTCGAGCGGCCACAGCAGGCCGCTGGCGGTCCATCCGTTCAGCAGCAGCAGCGCGGGACCGTCGCCGCCCTCGTGCCAGTTCACGAGTGGTCGCGCGCCGCGCGTCTCGCCGTGGCCGCGCAGGGCGATGGCGTCGTCGCGTTCGCGGCGACGGCGACGTTGGGCTGTCGTGCGGGTCCCGAGCAGCCCGGCGCCGATCGCGAGTTCGGTGTCGAGCACCGCGCGGCACATCGCCTCGTAGTGGATCCCGAACTCGACGGCACGGGCGAAGGAACGGGTGTTCACCATGGGCAACACCGCGCGGGTGAGGCGTCTTGGGTGTTCATACCAACTCCCGTCGGAGGACCTTGCCGGTTGCGGTGCGCGGAAGTGCGTCGACGAACTCGAACGTTCGGGGCACCTTGTAGCGGGCAAGGCGTTCGGTCACATGGATTTTCAGTGTCTGCTCGTGGACGCTCGCCCCTGCCCGGAGCACGACGACCGCCTTGAGCGCCTGGCCGAACTTCTCGTCTGGAACGCCGACCACGACAGCCTCCTCAATGTCGGGGTGATGGGCGAGCAGTTCCTCCACCTCGCGGGGATACACGTTCTCTCCCCCGGAGACGATCATGTCGTCGGAGCGCCCGTCCACGAACAGGCGGCCGTGTGCGTCGAAATGGCCCATGTCTCCCGTCGAGAGCAGGCCGTCGACGATCGCCTTGCCGCCCCCGCCGGTGTAACCGTCGAACCGGGCGAGGTTGCCGACGAAGATCTGCCCGATCTCCGTGCGGCGGACCGGGCGGCCGAGCGGGTCGAGGATCGCCACCCGCGTGCCGGGCGCCGGGCGGCCCGCCGTCGTCGGTTCCGCGCGCAGGTCGGTGGGTGTCGCGATGGTCGCGGTGGCGACCTCGGTCGAGCCGTACACGTTGTAGAGCACCGGCCCGAACCGGTCGAGGACCTCACGGGCGAGGCGGCCGGGCAGCGCCGCCCCGCTCGAGGCAATGATCTCGAGCGTATCGGTGTCCGCGTGCGCCAGCTCGGTCGCGGGGAGTGCGCAGATGCGTTGCAGCATGGTCGGAACCACGACGAGCGTGCGAGCTTTGTGGGCGGCGACGAGACCGAGCGTGGTGCGCGCGTCGAAGTCGGGCGTGGTGATGACCGTCGCCGAGAGCCCGAGACCGATCAGCAGGTTGGCCAGCCCCCAGGCGTGGAAGAACGGCGCCGGCACCACCATGGTGTCCCGCGCCCGCATCGGTATGCGGCCGAGCAGTGCGAGCGCGCCGTCGGCGGCCTGTCCGCCCGATCCGCGAGCGGCCCCCTTCGGTCGCCCGGTGGTCCCGGAGGTCAGCACGACGAGCCGGCTGGATCGGGGCGGGCGGGGGACGTTGCCGCGCCCGGTGCTGAGGGCGTCAATCGTCGCGGTGTCGAATCCGGCGTGGTCCCCGAGCACGTCGGCGAAGTCGGTGTCGTGCAGGACGAGGTCGAGCGATTCGGACTCGATCGTCGCCGCCAACTGCTCGCGGCCCAGGCCGGTGTTGAGGAACACGACGTCGGCGCCCAGCCTTGCGGCCGCCAGCAGGGCCAGCGCGAACGTGGGCGAGTTGCGGCAGAGGATGCCGACGGTGCTTCGCGAGTCGATCCCCGACTGTGCGAATCCTCGTGCGAGCGGGGCGGATCCGTGCCAAAGCTGCCGGTAGGTCAGCTGCTGGGACGGGGTCGCGATCGCGGTGACGTGCGGGTAGCGGGCCGCCGACGCCGCGACCGCGCCGAGCAGTCCGGTGCCGAACCGGACGGTCGCCCACAGCGCGCGGGGAAGCCGGTCGGGGCGTTCGGGAACGATCGTGTTGGCCTTCATGAGGGTTGTTGCCGCGCGGGCGGATCTCGTCAACAGAGCGTGGGTCACGTGTGTCTCCAGTCCGGAGGGAATGACGTCCGAAGCGAGTTTGATACTACGTCTGGACACACTGTTAAAGTCAAGGGTGTTTACGGGTCGAGTGGAGGGGAACGTTGGCATCGGTCACGCGCAGGCAACACACGACACGTGCCCAGCGTCGCGCCGCGATCGAACAGGCGATGCTGGCGGCGACCGAGCGGCTGATGGAATCGGGCACGTCGTTCACCGAACTCAGCGTCGATCGGCTCGCGAGCGAGGCCGGCATCTCCCGGCCGACGTTCTACGTGTACTTCGAGGACAAGGGCGACGTGCTCCGCCGCCTCGCCGAGCGCATCTTCG
>DATDBL010000117.1:0-3946 GCA_036524855.1 Aldersonia sp.
GACGCCGTAGCGGTCGAGCAGCAGGTCGGCGGTGGCGTGCGCGCGGACGGTGGCGTCGGGTTCGGGTTGCGGCAGCAGCGACCAGCGGCCCGCGGCCGTCGGCGGTCCGGTCCGAGTCGGCAACGTCGGGCGCGGCAGGCGGTACGCGCGGGCGCGGGGTGTGCGGCGCGGGCTGCGGTGCGCGGTCGGGGTGCGACCAGTGCCGGACATGAGCGCGCGCAGCGGGGCGAACGTGTCGCCGCTGACGTGCCCCGCCCACACCAGATCCCACAGTGCCGCCGCGAGTTTGCTGTCCTCGGCCGCGGCGAGCCGCGAAATTGCATCAGCGCCGAGTTCGGTGCCGACCGCGTCGGAGAGTTGCCGGAAGAAGTACGCGCCACCACCGCCGAGGACGCGCAGGATCTGCACGTGCAAGTCGGTGAGTTCGATCTCGGTCGCGGCCGGCACGGTGAGCGGGGCCGACTCGGCCAGGTGCAGCGCCACCCAGCCGTCCTTGGCCGTGATCGAGCCGCGCCCCGACCACAGCACTTCGCCGGTCGCGGTGAGTTCGTCGAGCATTGCGGGCGAGTAGTCGCTGACCCGCGAGGAGAGGATCAGCGGCTCCCACGCCGAGGCCGGGATCGGCACGCCCGCAAGCTGTTCGATCACCGTGGCGACCCCGTCGATGCCGCGCACGCCGCCGCCGAGGTGCTGCCAGCGCGGCAGAAACCGGCCCAGCGCGGCCGGCGCGACCGGTTCGACCTCGGCCCGGGCCGCGGCGAGCGACCGGCGTCGCAGCCGGCGCAGCACGCCCGCGTCGCACCACTCGGCGCCGGCCTTGCCAGGTCGGAATTCACCCTCCACCAACCGCTTTTCGAGCGCGAGGCGGCGCAGCACCGACTCGGCGACGGCGGGACCGAGCGCGAACCGATTCGCGACCTGGGCGGTCGAGAACGGGCCGTGCGTGCGGGCGTAGCGAGCGACGAGATCCCCGAGGGGGTCGGCGACCGATTCGGCGAACGCCGTCGGCGTGCCGACCGGTAACGGCACCCCGAGGGCGTCGCGCATCCGGCTGGCGTCCTCCACCGCGATCCACCAGGTGGTGCCCGCGAACGTGACGGTCAGCGCGCGGCGGGCGGTCGCGAGGTCGGTGAGGAACTGCTGCGCGGGACCGTCGGTGCGTTCGGCGATCTCGGCGTCGGTGCACGTGCCGAGCAGCCGCAACAGGTCGGCCACTCCCTCCGCGTCGCGGGCGTGCCGGTCGGGGGGCAGGCGTTGCAGTTCGCGCTCGGTCTGCTCGATGACGGCTGCGTCGAGCAGGTCGCGCAACTCGACCCGGCCGAGCAGTTCGGCGAGCAGCGTGGAGTCCAGCGACAGCGCCGCGGCGCGGCGTTCGGCGAGCGGGCTGTCGCCCTCGTACATGAACGTGCCGACGTAGTCGAACAGCAGCGCGTTCGCGAACGGCGACGGCGTCGGGGTCTCGACCTCGACCAGTCGGATCTGGCGGCGGGCGAGGCGGCCGAACAGGTCACGCAGGGCGGGCAGGTCGTACACGTCCTGCAGGCACTCGCGGACGGTCTCGAGCAGGATCGGGAACGTCGGGAACTTGCGGGCGACCTCGAGCAGTTGCGCCGAGCGTTGCCGCTGCTGCCACAGCGGCGCGCGCTTGCCCGGGTCCCGACGCGGCAGCAGCAGCGCGCGGGCGGCGCATTCGCGGAAGCGGGACGCGAACAGCGCCGAGCCGCCGACCTGTTCGGTCACGATGTCGTCGATCTCGGACTGCTCGAAGACGAACAGGTCCGCGCCGGGCGGCTCGTCGGTGGTGTCGGGCAGGCGCACGATGATGCCGTCGTCCGAGGCGGTCGGGGCGGCGTCGACGTCGAAACGCTCCCGCAGCCGGGCGCCGATCGCGAGCGCCCACCCGGCGTGCACGGGCAGGCCGTACGGCGAGTGCAGCACGAGGCGCCAGTCGCCGAGTTCGTCCCGGAACCGCTCCACCACCAGCGTCTTGTCGGTGGGCAGTTGACCCGTGGCGGTGCGCTGCTCGTCCACCAGCGCGATCAAGTTACCGGTCGCGTACTCGTCGAGACCCGCCGCGCGGCAGCGTTCCTCGACCTTCTCGCGGTCGCGGCCGGCGGCCTCGCGGAGAAACTCGCCGACCGCGGCACCGAGTTCGGCGGGGCGGCCCAGCCCGTCGCCGTGCCAGAAAGGCAGCCGCCCGGGCAGGCCGTACGCGGGACTGACCAGCACCCGGTCGTGGGTGATCTCCTCGATCCGCCAACTCGTGGCGCCGAGCGCGAACACGTCCCCGACACGGGACTCGTAGACCATCTCCTCGTCGAGTTCGCCCACCCGGGATTGCTTCTCGCCGACCATGTAGACCGCGAACAGGCCGCGGTCGGGGATCGCGCCGCCGGAGGTGACCGCGAGGCGCTGCGATCCGGGGCGGCCGGTGAGGGTGCCGGCGTCGCGGTCCCACACCAGCCGCGGCCGCAACTCGGCGAACACGTCGGACGGATACCGACCCGACAGCAGGTCCAGCGTCGACTCGTAGGCGGACCGGGGCAGCGTCGCGAAACTGCCGGTGCGCCGGACCGAGTCGAACCAGGCGTCGGCGTCGATCGATTCGAGCGCGCACGCCGCAACCGTCTGCTGGGCCAGGATGTCGAGCGGGTTCGCCGGGATGCGCAGCGCCTCGATCTGGCCCGCGGTCATCCGCATCGAGGTGACCGCGCAGTGGATGACGTCGGTGCGGTGCTTGGGGAACATGACGCCGCGGGAGATCTCGCCGACCTGGTGCCCAGCGCGCCCGACCCGTTGCAGCCCGCTGGACACCGACGGCGGGGCCTCCACCTGCACCACCAGATCCACCGCGCCCATGTCGATGCCGAGTTCCAGGCTGCTGGTGGCGACGACGCAGCGCAGCCGGCCCGACTTCAGGTCCTCCTCGATCAGCCCGCGCTGTTCCTTGCTCACCGAGCCGTGGTGGGCGCGGGCGAGCAGCGGTTCGGCACCGTGGTTGACCTCGGTGGTCGAGCCGAGCAGGGCGGGCGGGGCGTGGTCGAGGTCGACGCCGAACCCGACCCGTTCGGCGTAGATCTCGTTGAGCCGCGCGGTGAGGCGTTCGGCGAGCCGGCGCGAGTTCGCGAACACGATGCAGGAGCGGTGCTCGAGCACCAGGTCGACGATGTCGGCCTCGACGTGCGGCCAGATGGAGCCGGGGGTGCGTGCGGAGTCATCGCCGTCGGCGCCCGATCCGCCGAGTTCGGTCATGTCCTCGAGCGGCACCCGCACCGACAGGTCGAACGTCTTCGGAGCGGGCGGGTCGACGATCGTGATCGGTGCGGTGCCGGTGAGGAAGCGGCCGACCTCCTCGGGTGGGCGCACCGTCGCCGACAGGCCGATGCGCTGTGCCGGGGTGGCCATCGCCGCGTCGAGGCGTTCCAGCGACAGGGCGAGGTGCGCGCCGCGCTTGGAACCCGCGATCGCGTGCACCTCGTCGACGATCACCGTCTGGACCTCGTCCAGCGACTCCCGCGCCGCCGCGGTCAGCATGAGAAACAGCGATTCCGGGGTGGTGATGAGGATGTCCGGCGGGGTGCGCAGCATGCTGCGACGGTCGGCGGCGGACGTGTCGCCGGACCGGACCCCGACGCTGATCTGCGGTGGCGGCAGGCCCAGCCGCTCGGCGGTCTGCCCGATCCCGACCAGGGGCGAACGCAGGTTGCGTTCCACGTCCACGGCGAGCGCCTTGAGCGGGGAGATGTAGAGGACTTTCGTCTTCCCGGTACGTTCCGGGCGGATGGCGAGTTGGTCGATCGCCCACAGGAAGGCCGACAGCGTCTTGCCGGACCCGGTCGGCGCGATGACCAGGGTGTGCTCCCGGCGCGCGATCGCCGTCCACGCGCCGAACTGGGCGGGTGTCGGCGCGCGGAACGCACCGTCGAACCACGCCCGGGTGGGTGCT
>DATDBL010000118.1:0-3485 GCA_036524855.1 Aldersonia sp.
TCACGGCGACCGACGCTGTCGCCCACCTCCTGTGGGCTAGCCGACCAGCAGCACCCCGACGAGCGAGATCGTGGCCACCAGGATCGTCGATGCGGCGGCGAGGGCGAAGGGTCGCCACCCGACCCCGCGCAACACCGACAGCCGGACCCCGGTGCCGAGTGCGAACATCGCCGCGGTGAGCAGCGCGGTCTGGGTCAGGCGCGCGGCATCCAGCCACCCCGGCGAGAGCAGGCCGGTGGCCCGCAGCGCCACGCAGGCGAGGAATCCGAGCAGGAACAGCGGCACCAACGGCGGTCGCCGGGTCTGCGTGGGCGTGGCGGTGCGGCGTCGGGACGCCACCCCGATCCACGCGACCACCGGCGCCAGCAGGGCCACCCGGGCCAGCTTGACCGTCACCGCAATGGCCAGGGCGCCGCCACCCACCGCCGCGGCCGAGGACCCCGCGTCGAGCGCGCCACCGGCCGCGACCACCTGCGCCACCTCGTGGATCGCGGCACCGGCCCACATCCCGGCCTGGGTCGAGTCCAGGCCCAGCGCGGCCGCCGCCGCGGGCAGCGCCGGAATCATCACCGTGCCGAACACGACGACCAGCGCGACCGTGGTGACCAGTTCCCGCTTGCGGGCGTTCACCACGCCGTCCACCGCGGCCGCGGCCGCGGCACCGCAGATCGAGAAACTGCACGCGATCAGCAGCCGCTGGGTCGAGCCGAGTCCGAGCACCTTCCCCAGCGCCATCGACCCGGCGATGCCCAGCCCGACCACGCCAGCAACCACCGCGAGCGTCCCCCAGCCCAGCGCCAACACGTTCGCCAGCAGCAGTTGCAGACCCAGCAGCGCCACCCCGATGCGGAGCAGCCGCCGCGACGCGACGGCCACCCCGGGCTCGAACACCGCGGCCGGCGGGGCGATGTTCGCCACCACCGCGCCGAGCAGGATCGCGATCAGCAACGGACTGATCCCGCCAAGCAGGCGTGCCGCGACAAGCGCCGCCGCCGCCGCGGCACCACACAGCACCAACCCGGGCAGCGGCGCCCGCAACCGGTCGAGCACGCCCGGCCGCGTATCCGCCCCCACCGACGTGTCATGGTCGGGATCTCTGCGGTCGGACTCCGCGGCCACGGTGGTACCAGGCACGCTGCACACTCTCTTTCGTCGTCATGTCGGCGGGAAACCCGGCCCGGCCGAGGTATTCGGCGCGGTCGACTCCGTCTCCCGGTGAGTGACCGAGATCTGCTCTATTCCGGTGCATTACGGCCACATCGCGGTGACCGGCTCGATGCGGTGAACGTCGCCTCGATCGAGCGGGCCACGATCGCACCGACCCCGCCGAGGATTTCCCCAACAGGGCCTGAAATGCAACGCACCTCACAGTATCCGGATTCGACACGGCATACTGTCCCTGCCGGGACATGATGCATTCGATGTGGGACAGTCGCGTCGCGCGGATGTCGAACCCCAACGTCCGCTCGAGCACGCCGAAACCCGGTGACAACACGGACTGCTCGCCGAATACCGGCACAGCCACACCCGCAGTTCGGCGTCGTCGAGACCGGACGTTACGTCAAGCGTCGGCGTGCACACACCTCGTCGCGTTGGCCGCGATCACGTCGGCCAGGTTGTCGGTGGTCGGCAGCAGGGTCGGTGGCCATGAGGTCGGGGGTCGAGCCCATCTAGCGGTTAGCGGTGAGAACGATCTCGGGGACTGTGGGCGAGGGTGTCGCCCCGTCGGCGCCGTCGTCGATTGCCCACCCGGTGCCGGATGGGGAAGGCTGGTAACAACACCGTCTGCGCCGCGGAGGAGGTAGTGCACGTGACCGACCAGGTGCCACCGGAGCTGACGCCGTTCGTGGCGGAGAAGGTGGTGCTGCTGCAGACGCGCAAACGCGACGGTAGCTGGGTCGACACGCCGGTGAATATCGCGGTGGACGGTGACCGCGCCTACTTCCGCACACCGGGATCGGCATCGAAGAACAAGCGGCTGCGCAACGACACCGAGGTGCAGATCCGCCCCTGTACCTGGTCGGGAAAGCCCACCGGGCCCCCGATGACGGCCACGGCCCGGCTCCTGTCGGGCGACGAGTCCACCGCCGCCGGCCGCGCGATCGACCGGAAGTATCCCGTGCTCCAGCGAATCCTGGTGCGGTTGGCACACAGAATTATGCGCACCCCCACCCTGCACTACGAGCTGACCAACCTGCGACGACCCACCGAATAGCGACAGATGGGGCGAGCAGTCTCCACCGGGAAATCCCGCCAACCCGGGCTCGGTCTTGAAGTAGCTGCTCTCGAAGCCCCCGCAACCCGACGAGAGAGCGCTCACGGTCACCGCCGGGCGGGCGCCCGTCGAAGAAGCTGCCGGGATCATCCACCAGTTGCGCCTCGTCCCCGGAGAAGGAGCCGTCTCCCGCCGCTCACCCCACACCCGGACCACGCGGCCGTGGACACACAGGTCCGGATCGCAGGCACGGCGGAGATCGGTGTCACCGGTCTGGCGGTGATGGGGGTTCCAACCTCGCCCCGCAACATCGCCGCGAACGGGTTCGTCAACGCCATACACAACCGCTCCGCGGCGCGAACCACCGCGCTGATCGCCGAGCACTTCACCGACGACGCTGCCGAGCAAATCGCCGACGCGAAAGCATTGCTCGACGCGGACAGGATCAACCAGGCCGCGTTCGACGCCCCTCGAGGCAAGGGCGCTCGGCTGACACGCTCAGCGCGAGCCGCAGGCTCGACGACCGCCCCTCGATCCGGCATTTGACCCCAACGTGCACCCGACGAGCGAAAACTGTTTCACGTGCTGATCATGTGACGCTATCGCGTCTGGTGACCGTGCGCGCCCCCCTTCACCGGAGGGGAGGGAGGGTCCGGCAGGGCTGTCGCAGACTGTGTCGGTTCTGCTTGAATTGATGAATGTGCCGGTGGATGGCGTACTCGGGTGAGCCGATCCTCGCCGAGGACCTATTGTTCCGCCCTAAACATTCGCTGATCGACCAGAGTCTGCACTCGCGCCTCGGCGCGACGACCACCAATGGTGACGGCTTCGGTGTCGGCTGGTACGGCGAGGGCACCGAACCGGCGGTGTACAAGTGCATCGAACCGGCCTGGAACGACCGAAATCTGCGGGAGATCGCCGGCCAGGTGCGAACACCGATGTTGCTCGCGCACGTGCGCGCCTCGACCGGGACGCCGGTGCAGCGCAGCAACTGTCACCCGTTTCGGCACGGGCAATGGTTGTGGATGCACAACGGTGTCCTGCGCGGCTTCCGCGAGATCAGGCGCGACCTGATGATGGCCGTCGACCCAACCCTGTTCCCCGACATCGAGGGTTCCACGGACTCCGAAACTTTGTTCTTCCTCGCCTTGACGTTCGGCCTCGTCGACGACCCCATCGATGCCGTTGCCCGCGCGGTCGGCTTCGTCGAAGACGTCGGCCGCACGCATGGGGTCGAGGATCCCGTGCAGATGACCGTCGCGACCACCGA